>JAVBTC010000188.1:0-25010 GCA_031556405.1 Rhodocyclaceae bacterium | reverse complement strand
CCGGGGTTTGTTGCATGAGCGGGGGAGGGGGGCTGTGTTCTAATATTAAAAATTCATGCTTGGCTTGTTGGTTCTAGTCCAGCGAGGCCAAAATAAATGTTTATTTATACTGAACAGTGTCGGTAGGTGTTTGTGAGATGGTGATATTGAAAACAGACGTGAAGAAGCCCGGATATATCGTTCATACGGAGATCGTCTCGCTTTCTTCTGCCGTGGCATTGCTATTCGATAAACATTTATTTCTTCTTTGACCTGTATCACATCGGGCGGGAGGGACGATAAAAGTGCGATGCTATAATTCTCCACCGTCCTCCGTTATTTCCTGCGGCTTCACGCATGTCGCTTTTTACCCTTGGAATTAATCATCATACTGCCCCGCTGACCGTACGGGAGCAGTTGGCGTTTCATGCTGAACGACTGCAGCAGGCGTTGATGGATCTGATGCGCGCCAAGCCGGTTTTCGAGGCGGCGATTCTTTCCACGTGTAACCGGACCGAGCTTTATTGCGCTACTGAGAAGCCGGAAACGGCGGTCGATTGGCTGGCGGAGTTTCATGCGGTGGAGCGCGGTGCGATCCAGCCTTATCTTTATACGCTGCCGCAGAAAGAGTCGGTGCGCCATGCTTTCCGTGTCGCTTCCGGTCTCGATTCGATGGTGATCGGCGAGCCGCAGATCCTCGGGCAAATGAAAGATGCGGTACGGGTCGCGGAAGAGGCTGGCACGCTGGGCACGACGCTGCACAAGCTCTTCCAGCATTCCTTCGCGGTGGCCAAGGAAGTGCGCACGACGACCGCGATCGGGGCCAATATCGTTTCCATGGCGGCGGCCTGCGTCCATCTGGCCGAGCATATTTTTGAATCCCTGGCCGAACAGCGCATTCTGTTCGTCGGTGCCGGGGAAATGATCGAGTTGTGTGCGACGCACTTTGCGGCGCAGACGCCGAAAGAAATCGTCATTGCCAATCGTACCGTCGAACGCGGGCTGGCGCTGGCGCAGCGCGTCGGCGGGCAGTCGATCAAGCTCGATGAAATCGGCGACCGCCTTGGTGAATTCGATGTCGTCGTTTCCTGTACCGCGAGTCCGTTGCCGATTATCGGTCTGGGAATGGTCGAACGCGCGGTGAAAGCCCGCCGTCACCGGCCGATGTTCATGGTCGATCTTGCGGTCCCGCGTGACATCGAGATGGAAGTCGGCGAACTCGACGATATTTTTCTTTATCGGGTCGACGATCTGGCACAGGTCGTCGAAGCCGGTGTGGAATCGCGGCAAGCCGCGGTAGTGGAGGCCGAGGCGATCATTTCCTCGCAGGTGGATACCTTTTTACACTGGCTCGAAGCACGCAACGCCGTGCCGACGATCTGCGCGCTGCGTGAAAATGCCGAAAGTATCCGCTGCAATGAGGTCGAATACGCACTGCGCCGGTTGCGCAAGGGTGAAGATCCGGCTCAAGTGCTCGATTTATTGTCGCAACGGCTGACGAATAAATTCCTGCATGCTCCGATGCGCTCGCTCAATGCTTCCGTACCAGAAGAACGAGAAAAAATGAGCGAACTGGTGTTACGGTTGTTTCAGCCGAAACGGCGCCGATAGCGGTATCTGTCCTGAAAACCATACCGCATTCCGTGTACGAAATTTTTCCCCGCCCGCTTTCTTGATGAGTGCGGCATTTGCCGCCTTTTTTGTTTATCTTTTGTATTCCGGAAATGAAGACAAGTATTCGCGACAAGCTGGAGCATTTGTCCGAACGGATCGCCGAGATCGACGCATTGCTTGCCGCCGAGGATGCAACGCAACGGATGGATGTATTTACCAGGCTCTCGCGCGAACGTTCGGATATCGAGCCGGTCGTCGTGCTGTATTCCGAGTATCGGCAGATTGAGCACGATCTGCGGCAGGCGGAGGAAATGCTCGCCGATCCGGAACTGCGCGAGTTGGCTCAGGAGGAAATGAAAGCGGCGCGCGCGCGCTTGCCGGAAATCGAAATCGAACTCCAGAAATTATTGTTGCCCAAGGATGCGCACGATGAAGGCAACGTGGTGCTGGAGATCCGCGCCGGCACCGGCGGCGAGGAATCGGCGCTTTTTGCCGGGGCGTTGTTGCGCATGTATTGCCGCCTGGCCGAACGGCGGCGCTGGCAGGTGGAAATTCTTTCGAGCACGGAATCCGATCTCGGCGGCTATCGCGAAGTGATCGCCCGTATCGTCGGTCACGGCGTTTATGCGCAGTTGAAATTCGAGTCGGGCGGGCACCGGGTACAGCGTGTTCCGGAAACCGAAGCGCAAGGACGGATCCATACCTCGGCGTGTACCGTCGCCATATTGCCGGAAGCCGGTGCGCAGGAAGAACTGGTGATCAATCCCGCCGATCTCAAAATAGACACCTTTCGCGCTTCCGGCGCCGGTGGCCAGCACATCAACAAGACCGAATCGGCGGTGCGGATCACCCATCTGCCGACGGGGATCGTCGTCGAATGCCAGGACGGCCGCAGCCAGCACCAGAACCGGGAACAGGCGATGCGCGTCCTGAGCGCGCGCATCATCGACGCTCAGCAGCGGGCCGCACAGGCCAAGGAGGCGGCGCATCGCAAAAGCCTGATCGGCAGCGGCGACCGTTCCGAGCGCATCCGCACTTACAATTTTCCACAAGGGCGGGTCACCGACCACCGCATCAATCTGACGCTGTACAAAATCGACGCGATCGTGGATGGCGATATGGATGAATTGTTGACCGCGCTTTCCACCGAATACCAGACAGAGCAACTGGCGGCTCTGGCCGACGAAGTGTAGGCCGAACGTCGGAGCGTCATTTTCCGGACACCGGCCCGAACCTTGCCTTTATGCCGTTTTTATCTTCTACCGATCCGGTGCCGTTGACGCTGGCGACGGCTTTGCATACTGCCAGTGCGTGTATTGACCGACTCGATGCGCGGCTGCTGCTCGAATTCGTCAGTGGTAAAACGCACGCGGCACTGATTACGGAGGCGGAAAGCACGCTTTCTCCGGAACAGCGGACGTGTTTTCTCGCGCTGGTCGAGCGTCGTTCTGCTGGCGAGCCGCTCGCCTATCTCACCGGCGAAGCCGGTTTTTACGGCCTGCCCTTTGCGGTCACGCCGGCGGTGCTGATTCCTCGTCCCGAAACCGAGTTGCTGGTCGACTTGGCGCTGGCAGCGTTGGACACGCTGCCGTCCGCGGCGGAAATTCTCGATCTGGGTACCGGCAGCGGTGTTCTCGCGGTCACGCTGGCCAAATTGCGGACTCGGGCGCGGGTAACGGCAATCGATGCCAGCGTCGCCGCAATCGAAGTGGCGCGCAAGAATGCCGCGCGCCATGGCGTGGATGTCCGTTTTCTCCAGGGGCACTGGTACGCGCCGCTAGACACGGTGCGTTTCGACCTGATCGTCGCCAATCCGCCTTATATCGCCGCTGGCGATCCACACCTGGAACGCGGCGGCTTGCCTTTCGAGCCGCGCTCGGCGCTGACCGACGGAAGACACGGCGGCGATGGACTGGCCTGCCTGCATGAAATCATTGCCGGCGCTCCCGGCCATTTACGTCCGGGCGGGATACTGTTTCTGGAGCACGGCTACGATCAGGCGGAGGCGGTGCGCGCTTTGCTTGCACAACGGGGATTCAGGGAAGTACAAAGCCGGTGCGATTTAAACTCGGTAGAGCGCGTTAGTTGCGGTTGTTGGCAGAAATTCCAATTTTAGTGAAATTTTGTTTTGTATATGTAGTGATGTTTGTTGTTGAATTAATATTTAAAATTGGAATTTATCGTGCTTTTACCAATATTTCGTGGACAGCATTGTCATTCAGGATTGCGTCTTCGCGCTCTTAAATCCGGCGTACCCTCCGCGTTTAACACCATCTTCAACAGGAGTGCCAAAATGGGCGGAGAGATTGGAACGGTTCCCATGGCATTTTTTACGCATATTTCTTGTATTGGCAAACGTGCGCATTGCCGCACTTTCGAAGCACTTAGCCTGACGTTATAATAAAAAGTTACGTGTTTTCATTTCCGCAAGGAGCAGTTCGTGGCCATATCCCAACTCGCGTCTCAGACCACGCCGGCAGAAAAGCAGGCAGCGCAACGACTTCTGATGTCCGGTAACGAAGCCGTCGCCCGCGCCGTCTGGGAAGCGGGCGTGCGCGTCGCCGCGGCATACCCCGGTACTCCGGCGACCGAGATCATGGAGTCGATCGCCACGTATCCCGATCTTTACGCCGAGTGGGCGGTCAATGAAAAAACCTCGGTCGAAATCGCACTCGGCGCATCGATGGCTGGTTCGCGCTCTTTTTGCGCGATGAAGCACGTCGGTCTGAACGTTGCCGCCGATGCGCTGATGACGATGACGCTGACCGGCATCGAAGGCGGCCTGGTGATCGCGGTGGCCGACGATGTCGGCCTGTCTTCGTCGCAGAACGAACAGGACTCGCGTTTCTGGGGCCGATTCGCGCATCTGCCGGTACTCGAACCGTCCGATTCCCAGGAAGCCTATGCGTTCACACTGGCGGCGTTCGAATTGTCCGAACGCTTCAAAACACCGGTCATCCTGCGTCTGACGACCCGCATCTGCCATGTCAAGGCGCTGCTCACGGTTGGTGAGCGCGTGCCGCATGTCGCCTCCGGTTTTAAAAAGGAGCCGGCGCGCTGGGTGATGGTGCCGGGGAACGCCGGACGGCGGATTCCGCTGATGTTCGAGCGCGAAGCGGCGCTGCGCGCCGAAGCCGAAATTTCGCCGTTGAACATAGTGGAAAAAGGAAGTGAACAAAACGGCATGCCCCGTGTCGGCTTCATTACTTCCGGTCCCGCCTATATGCATGTCCGCGAGGCGTTTCCCGAGGCGCCGGTGTTCAAGCTCGGATTCTCGTATCCGCTGCCGCTCGAAGCGCTGCGCGCCTTTGCCGCGACGGTCGAGCATCTTGTCGTCGTCGAGGAAGTGGAGCCACTGATTGAAACCGAGTTGCGCGCGCAAGGCATTGCGGCGCAGGGTAAGGAACTGCTGCCGCGCCAGGGCGAACTGGCGCCGCACGTGCTGCGTCCGGCGCTGGCCGGATTGCTCGGCGCGGGAGCGGAAGAAAAGGCGGGCGTGGCGCCGAAATCGGCCCCGAATTTGGCTCATAAGGCCGCGCCGCTACCCGTGTTTCCGCGTCCGCCGACCATGTGTGTCGCCTGTCCGCACCTGGGGGTCTATTACACGCTTTCGCAACTGCGCAATGTCACCATCTCCGGCGACATCGGCTGTTATACGCTCGGTTTCGGCCATCCATGGAATGCGCTCGATACCTGCATTTCGATGGGCGCGTCGATGGGCATGGCGCTCGGTCTCGACAAGGGACGCGGCGAATCGGACAAGGACAAGAAAATCGTCGCCGTGATCGGCGATTCCACTTTCCTGCACATGGGAATGCAGGGTCTGCTCGACATCGTCTACAACAAGGGCAACGTTACCGTCCTGCTTCTTGACAACCGTGCCGTCGGCATGACCGGCGGCCAGAACAATCCCGGCAACGGCCGCGATATTCACGACGAGGAAGCGCCACGGGTCGATTTCGCGGCGCTGGTGAAAGCGCTCGGCGTGCGCGAGGAGCGCGTCCATGTCGTCGATCCGTACGAGCTGCCGACGCTCTTCAAAACCCTGCGCGAAGAAACGAAGATTCCCGAACCGTCGGTCATCATTACCAATCAGCCCTGCGTGCTGATCAAGGATTATCACAAGCTGGCGCCGTATACCGTGCTCGATGAGCGCTGTACCGGCTGCGGTAATTGTGTCGACGTCGGTTGTCCGGCGATTCACGTGACCCGGCGCGACAGCGTCGTCAAGCCCTCGGGCAAGGAGGTCGAACGCGCTTTCGTGCGCATCGAAACCGCCGCCTGCACCGGGTGCGGGCTGTGCCTGCAACCCTGTGCGCCGGATGCGATCGTGCATGCGCATAAAGTCACGCCTCTTTTCCCGTTGCACAAACACTGAATCCGCCGGATCGTTCCGACCTCTCAGACTTCCCGGAAAACTTTGCAAGCGAGCAGCAATGAGCATCTCCATTCATCAAGGCAGCGCCCAGAACAGTAGCAGCGGCATCACCAATATCCTCGTCGTCGGCATCGGCGGCCAGGGCGTCATGACCGCGACCGAAATCCTCGCCGAAGCGGCAATTTCGCTCGGACACGACGTCAAGAAAACCGAGGTGGCCGGCATGGCCCAACGCGGCGGCGTGGTTTCCTCCCACCTGCGCTTCGGTCCGCGCGTGCTTTCGCCGCAGATCAGCCCCGGCGAAGCCCATATTCTGCTGGGCTTCGAAGCCGCCGAAGGAATGCGCTGGCGGCACATGCTCACCGATGCCGGACTGGCACTGATGAATACGGGGCAGATCGCGCCGCCGATCGTCGAACTCGGCCTGTTCGAGTATCCCCCCGACCCCATTGCCGCGATGCGCGGTTCCGGCGCCCGGGTGTTCGCCTTCGACGCTTCCGCCATCGCGCTGGAACTGGGCGATCTGCGCCTGGGCAATACCGTCATGCTCGGAGCCATCGCCGATCATTTGCCGTTTTCGGCGGCAACGCTCGAACAATGTGTGCTGCGGCGCTTTGCCCGGAAGAGCGAGGAAGTCATCGAACGCAACCGCCGCGCCTTTGTCGCCGGCCGTCTTGCCGCCCAGCGGGCGCAGGAAGAAGTGCAGGGAACCTCGGTGGAAACGGCGCGGATAGAGCAACAAAAAGAGCAGAAGAGCGCCATCACTGCCTGAAAACCTTGCGCGATACGGTGACGGACAGAATGTTTCGAAAAGGTAACGGAAAGTGATGAAATCGCTTGCCCTTCTGGTAGCACTTGGAGTGATGATCGCCCTCCTGGTGCTCTATTTTCTGCCATTTCTGGTGGCCATGAGACGTGGCCATCACAACCGAGCGGCAATCGGCATTCTCAATCTGCTGCTCGGCTGGACTTTCCTGGGCTGGGTCGGGGCGCTCGTCTGGTCGGCGACGGCGGTAAAAAAATAAACGTAAATCCGGGCGACGGGGATGCTTCACTTGACCGCCGAAGGAACCGGGGGCGGAATTTAGCACTCTCATCGATAGAGTGCTAATATAGTGCCGAAGTCTTTTTTCGGACCCTCGTAAGGAGTTTGAACGCCATGTCGCAAAATCTGCCGGTACCCCAATCCGCCTTGCTTGCCCCCATCGGTAATCTGGACGCCTATATTCAGGCGGCGCAGCGCTTTCCGATGTTGAGCGAACAGGAAGAACGCGATCTGGCGCGCCGCCTTCGCGATCATGAAGACCTCGATGCCGCGCGGCAACTGGTGCTCTCGCATCTGCGCTTGGTCATTTCGATTGCGCGTGGCTATCTCGGTTACGGATTGCCGCACGCGGACCTGATCCAGGAGGGCAATATCGGTCTGATGAAAGCGGTGAAACGCTTCGACCCCGAACGCGGTGTACGTCTCGTTTCGTTCGCGGTGCATTGGATCAAGGCCGAAATTCACGAATACGTCGTGCGCAACTGGCGCCTGGTCAAGATTGCCACCACCAAGGCGCAACGCAAGCTTTTCTTCAATCTGCGCAGCCTGAAACCTGGCAGCGAAGCGCTTACTTCCGGCCAGGCCAGCGAAGTGGCGGGATTGCTTGGCGTCAAGGAAGGTGAAGTCCGGGAAATGGAGTTGCGTCTGTCAGGGCGCGACGTGGCCCTGGAAGCGAACGACCCGGAAGGCGAAGACGCCCATTTCGCGCCGGTCTCCTGGCTTTCCGACACCCAGCATGAGCCGACGCAGGTTCTGGAGACGCGAGAGGTCGAACGTCTGCAGACCTCCGGTCTGCAGGAAGCGCTTGCCGACCTCGACCCGCGCAGCCGCCGTATCGTCGAGTCGCGTTGGCTGGCGGATGAGGGAGAAGCCGCGACGTTGCACGAATTGGCCGGAGAATTCGGCGTATCCGCCGAACGGATCCGCCAGATTGAAAGCAAGGCGCTGGTGAAAATGCGGCAGTTTTTCCAGCAGTCCTGAAATCAGAATTCCACCAGAGTTCCTTCAACGCCGGTGTCTCAATGACGAGCCCGGCGTTTTTTGGCCGGGCAAATGCACCCGGGTAAAAAAATGGCATAGCGTTTGCTTTTAATGCGCTGACCTCTTTTTTCGAAGGAATGCATCGTGGCTGCTCCTGCTCACATCAACCTCCTTACCGGTGGTGTCTCCGCCGTCAGGCCCATTTCCGCGGCTGTCGGAGCAGCCGCGGCCGGAAATGCTTCCGGAGCCGATGCCGCTGCCGGAGATGTCGGCGGTAACGGGTTCTCGTCGCTGCTGATCGGGCAATTGTTGCAACTCGACGCCGCGGAGAATCCAGCGCTGGGTTCTTCGCCACTGACGCTGCTGACCGGGCAGGCTGCCCTGGCAAAGCTCGCACCCGGGCAAACCGACCCCAATGAACTTCTGGATGCGGAAATGGCCGCGGAAGATCCGGCGGCTTTTTTCGCCGCGCTCGGACTGGCTACCGTAACGCCGCAGGTCAATGCGGCCGCGAATCAGGCAACAGCCGGAACGGACGATGCGCCGCTCCTGCACGACGCGCGCGCCGCGCTCGCGGCTCGCTTGGCTGCTGCAGGACAGGATGCCGATGCGGCGGCGGGCGGCGGGAAGTCCGGCAAGGCGGCCATCGCCGCCGACACGGCTCAGAAAACTCAGAAAGGGACTTCCACCGAGGCGGTGGATGACGCGATGGCGGCCGCGAAAACAGGGCTGCGGGCGGTGCCGGAAAGCGATGGCGGCGGGAATTTCGCCGGCAATCTCGAAAAAGTGGCGGCAAAACTTGCCGTCGCTCCGGATGCCGCGTCTTCCCTCGATACCGCAAAGCTTGGTGCCGATGCGCAAGCCAAACCCGTTACAGTGCCTACTCACGGTATTGCCGCCACGGCTGCCGACATGGCTCAAAGCAACGTTTCCTCGTCCGGTGAGGCTTCCAGGGTTTCCACGCCGCTTTCCGATCGCGCCTGGGCCGGCGAATTCGGACAGAAAATCCTCTGGCTTGCCGGGAACGACCGGCAGTCGGCGCAGTTGTCGATCAACCCGGCGCATCTCGGCCCGGTCGACATCTCGCTCAATATCGACAGCGATCGCCGTGCAACGATGGTTTTCGCCTCGCCGCATGCGGAAGTGCGCGAAGCCATCGAAAATGCCTTGCCGCGCCTGCGGGAATTGTTTGCCAATGCCGGTATCGAGCTGGGACAGACCAACGTCAGTTCCGAATCGTTCCGTCAGCAGCAGCAACAGAATGCGCAGTTCCAGCAATCGGGCGGCGGTTCCGATCCTTACTATCCGTCGGGGGCGGGCGATATGCGTGAATCCGTGTCCGTTGTTGCGGAAACGTCCGACGTGCGGCGCGGTAATGGACTGATCAATACCTTTGCATAGTCTTGGAACGGAAAGACGGGATAAAATCCGGCGTATAGAGATACAGAGGCGAGGAGCTGTCCTTAAATGGCGGAAAAGACTGAAACCGGGGCGGAAAAACCCAAAAAGAACCGCATGAAAATCATCGTCATCGGCGCCGTGGTGTTCGTGCTGCTCGCGGCGGCCGGCGTTGGTGCGCTGTTGTTGCTGGGGCATAACGGCAACGCCGACGACGAGGAAGCGGTCGAGCAGACCGCGCCGAAGAAAAAGAAAAAGGCGGGCAAGGAAGAGGCGCCCATTTATGTTGTGCTGGAGCCGTTCACAGTCAATCTGAAGCCGGAGGACGGCGACCATTATCTGCAGGTGGCGATTTCGGCACAGGTCGACGACGCTTCCGGTGGTGACCGGATCAAGCTCTACATGCCGAAACTGCGCAATCAGGTCATGCTTCTTCTGTCCGATAAAACCCCTTCGCAACTCGCGACCAAGGAAGGCAAGGAAACCCTGGCGGCGGAAATCCGCGACCAGATGAATACGGTCCTCGAGCCGGGCGGCAAGAAGGAGAGCGGGCCGGTTTCGGAAGTGTTGTTTACTTCCTTCATCGTTCAGTGAAAAGAAGACGGGTATGTCTCAGGAATTTCTCTCCCAGGAAGAAGTCGACGCGCTGCTGAAAGGCGTTACCGGCGAAACCGACGAGCCGGAGGCATCCTCCGACTCCGGGGAGGGGGTGCGTTCCTACAATCTGGGCACCCAGGAACGGATCGTGCGCGGCCGCATGCCGACGCTGGAGCTGATCAACGAACGTTTCGCCCGCTACCTGCGCATCGGCATGTTCAATTACATGCACCGCAATGCCGAGGTTTCGGTGGGGCCGATCAAGGTGCAGAAATACAGCGAATTCATCCGCAATCTGGTGGTGCCGACCAACCTCAACCTGGTGCAGGCCAATCCGTTGCGCGGTACCGCGCTCTTTGTTTTCGACCCGAACCTGGTGTTCATCGTCGTAGACAACATGTTCGGCGGCGACGGGCGTTTCCATACCCGCGTCGAAGGCCGCGATTTTACCGCCACCGAGCAACGCATCATCCAGGGGATGCTCAATGTCGTGTTCACCGAATACAGCCGTTCCTGGAAGCCGGTGTACGATCTGACGTTCAAGATGATCCGTTCGGAAATGAACTCGCAGTTCGCCAATATCGCGACGCCGTCGGAAATCGTCGTTTCGACCACGTTTACGGTCGAATTCGGCGGTTCGGCGGCCGAAATGCATATCTGTTTCCCGTATTCGATGCTCGAACCGATCCGCGACCTGCTTTACAGTACGATGCAGAGCGACCAGTTGTCGACCGACAAGCGCTGGGTCGGCACCTTGCGGAAACAGTTGCAGGACGCGGAAGTCGAACTTGTGGCCGAACTGGCACATACCAATGTGACGCTGCGCCAGATCCTTCATATCAAGCCCGGCGATGTGATTCCGATCGAAATTCCCGAGACGATCATCGCCCAGGTGGACCATACGCCGCTGATGGAATGCCGTTACGGCCAGCAAGGCGGAAAATTCGCGCTCAGGGTGGAGCGCTTTGTTGCGGATGAATCCAACGAATCGGCCGCATCAGGAGAAAAGCATGGCGGATGAAACGGACGTCTTCGAAGAAGCGATGAAGAACATGGAAGGCGGCGGTAACGCCCAGGCCGGCGAATCTCAGTCCCAGTCCCAGGAGGCAGCCGCCGACGACGCGATCAGCGAGGACGACTGGGCCGCGGCAATGGCCGAGCAGGCGCAGGTCGATGCGGCGGCTACCGCCGCCAAGCCGGAAACGAAGCCGGCGTCGATTTTTCCTTCCTTCGATACTTCCGGCGGCGACGACAAGGCATCGATGATGCGCGAGCTGGACATGATCCTCGACATCCCGGTGCAGCTCACGGTCGAGCTCGGGCGTACCAAGATCACGATCAAGAACCTGCTCCAGCTGGCGCACGGCTCCGTCGTCGAACTCGAAGCGCTGGCCGGCGAGCCGATGGATGTGCTGGTCAACGGCACCCTGATCGCCCAGGGCGAGGTCGTCGTCGTGAATGATAAATTCGGTATCCGCCTGACCGACATCATCACGCCCGCGGAACGCATGCGCAAACTCGGGCGTTAGCGTCATTCCGCTTCAAACAAGGTAGAGGCGGCGCGGGAAATCGCTGTTTTTCCTTCCCATCTCCTCCACATCCTCTCTCCATGGCCTTCATTCCTCGAAGGAGAAGGGACAAAGGGGCGAACGGTGCTCATTTGGAGCGCAAAAATGATTCGAATCGGAAACCTCCCGGCGTCCGACGCGGCATAAACGACAAACGCGCCGGGGCGGTGGAAAATGGAATAAGATAGCGCCATTCGCCAATCACCATCCCCGATTATTCCGGGCCATTTTTCCCGCCGTCTCATTTCTTCGCTTGCGCCTGTTACCGTGAAGCGTTTCTTTCCGTTTTCTCCGACGCTCCCCCGCGCGCTGCGGTTATTGCCGGTAGTGCTGGTCCTGTTGTCGCCGGCGGTGCCGGCCGAAACGGCGCAAGGACCGGCATCGGGGATGACGGCGGAACAAGGCGCGACAAATGCCGGACAGATGTCGTGCCCCGAGCCGGTACTGTCTTCTTCGGCGCCATCCTCTCCTTCCGCTTCTGCCATGTCCGCACCGGAACGAACGGCGGGGTTTGTCTCCTTTCCCGATAGCCGTGCTTCTTCCGGAGCGGCGGCGGACGTGCCGAGCTCACCGGGACTGGATGTCTGGAGCGCCGTGCAGACCTTCATTGCGCTGGTTTTCATTCTTGCCCTGTTTTTTGCCATCGCATTCGTGCTGAAAAAATTCAACGGCGGCCGCCCGTTCGGCGGCAACGGCACGATGCGCCTGTTGGGCGGCATCGCACTGGGAACGCGCGAACGCATCGTCTTGCTGGAAGTGGGAGAAACCTGGCTCGTCGTCGGTATCGCCCCCGGTCAGATCCGTACCCTGCACACCATGCCGCGCGGAGAAATGCCGACGTCTACGGGGGGAATTCAGCAGCCCTTTTCCTCGTGGCTGAAGCAGTTTTCGGAGCGGCGCAATGAAAAACAAAGCTGACGGCCGCGAAATGGAATACAGGATCAAGAGGGGGCTCAATCGACAGCGTGGAATGGACGCCGTGAGTGACCGTCGCCCGCCGAAACCGGCGCAAGCGTTGCTGCCGTGGATATTGCCATTTTTCGCGCTCCTGTTCCTGCTGTTTCTTTCCGGCCCGGTGCTGGCGCAGCAGGCAGGGGCGGGAGGGCCGGGGCTGCCCGCCTTCACCAGTACGCCCGGCCCCGGCGGCGGCACCACTTACACGCTCGCCGTCGAAACCCTGCTGCTGCTCACCGCGCTTACCTTCATTCCGGCGATGTTGCTGATGATGACGAGTTTCACCCGCATCATCATCGTGCTGTCCCTGTTGCGCCACGCGCTGGGCACGCAGACTTCGCCGCCGAACCAGGTAATCGTCGGGCTGGCGCTGTTTCTGACGTTTTTCATCATGGCGCCGGTGGCGGATCGGGTGTACGACGAGGCCTATCTGCCGCTTGCGTCCAACCAGATCAATTTCACGCAGGCGCTGGAACGCGCTTCCGTGCCGATGAAAACGTTCATGCTGAAACAGACGCGGGAATCCGATATCGCGCTCTTCGCGCGGCTGGCGAAGGTCGATGTCATCGAAAAACCGGAAGATACGCCGATGCGCATCCTGGTCCCCGCCTATACCATCAGCGAACTGAAAACCGCGTTCCAGATCGGGTTCGTCATCTTCATTCCGTTTCTCATCATCGACATTGCCGTCGCCAGCGTATTGATGTCGATGGGGATGATGATGATGTCGCCGGTGATGGTGTCTCTGCCGATCAAGATCATGCTGTTCGTGCTGGCCGACGGCTGGAACCTGCTCATGGGCGCGTTGGTGAGGAGCTTTTCCGTATGAGTTTTCCCGCATGACTCCGCAACTCGTCATGGAACTGGCGCGGGAAGCCGTCGAGGTCGTCCTGCTCGTTTCGGCGCCGCTGTTGCTCGCCGCCCTCGGCATCGGCCTGCTGGTCAGTATTTTCCAGGCGGCGACGCAGATCAACGAGGCAACGCTTTCCTTCATTCCGAAAATCGTCGGCATGTTCGCCATGCTGGTGATCGCCGGTCCGTGGATGCTGCAGACGATCGTCGCATTCATGCGCCGTCTGTTCGAAAGCATTCCGTTCGTCATCGGATGATGTTTCGTGATCGATGGGCGAATTCCAATTTATTGAATTTAATTCGTGCATGAATATCGCTACATATACCGATTTAAATTTAATCAATAATTAGAAAAATATCCGGAGGCCTGGCGTGCACAACGGGCAGCGCGATAGATAAAGAGAGAAGCAATGATCGTCCTCACCCAAGCGCAATTGGAAGCCTGGATTGCCGCCTTCATGTACCCGCTGGCGCGGACGCTGTCGCTGTTCATGATCGCGCCGCCGTTTTCCAATGCCGGCCTGCCGGTGCGGATACGATTGATTGCCGGTCTGGCGGTGACGCTGGCCATCGCCCCGGCGCTGCCTCCGATGCCCCCGGTGTCGCCGGGGTCGTGGCCGGGAGTGCTGATCCTGGCGCAGCAGATATTGATCGGCTTTGCGATGGGGTTTGTCATGCGTACGATCTTTGCCGCCATCACGTTCGCCGGCGATTCGATCGGCGTGCAGGTGGGGCTGGGATTCGCGACGTTTTACGATCCGCTCACCGCGGGGCAGACTCCGGTGTTGTCCGAACTTCTGACGCTGATCGGCACCTTGTTTTTCCTCGCCATCAACGGCCACCTGATGATGATCGCGGCGCTCTCGCATAGTTTCGACACGCTGCCGGTCGGGATGATGGCAGGGCCGGGAAGCTGGGCCAACATCGCCAACAACGGCGCCGTCATTTTCAGCTACGGCGTTCTGCTGGCGCTGCCGCTGCTGACCGCGATGCTGATCATCAACACGGCGCTCGGCGTGCTCACGCGCGCGGCGCCGCAACTCAACCTGTTTGCCGTGGGCTTTCCGATCACGCTTGCCGGCGGGCTGATTATCCTGATGTTCAGCTTCACCAATCTCTCCATGCCGCTGCAGCGCATGTTCGAATATAGCCTGCAATCGATGACCGGGTTCTTCACGCAGCCGGGGCGGTAGCCGTGGAATTCGTCGTTTTTTTCGGGAAAGCTGCGCGTTTCATGTCGAAACTGCGTTTCAAGATGCTCCGCCTGGCAACGATCAAGGATCTGTCTACTGAAGAGTTCAAAGGCTTGAGGTCACGGCTGGCCACTTCGGGGTGGAAACAGACGGGCGAATATTGCGGGTTCGATGCCTGGATCGATTACGGTTGTGTCAACCTGAAAAAGAACGGTGTCCTCCTCAAGCTCGAATGGGACAACTGGACGGAAGGCAGCGTCGAAGGGCCACGGCAAATCATTGCCGCCCTCGCGCGGGAAAACGGATGGGAAGTGACGCACGAATGGCGATGGAGCGAATATGATGAGAAATGATTCCGTTCTTTTGCCATGCCTTTCGGCACAGCATGAACGTGCCGGAAGAGTAGCGGACTGACAAACGCTTTTTGTGGAACCTATTTTGGAACGTCCTGTTTTTCAACTTTCGCCGGGCGATGAAGCCGACCCCGTGTTCGACGTCGTCCTTGCGCCACATCCGGTCAAAGGGCGCGGCACCACGGCTCAGCCCGATCCGCGCTACGCCGCCTGGACGCGCCGGCGCGAGGATGACGGCTGGCTCCATCCCGCGTCATCGGAGGCGCCGGAAGCATCGGCGGATGGCGATTCCGATTCCGATTCCGCTTCTGATTCCGGCTCCGTGGAAACCCAGCTTCTCATCGACCGCGCCAAAACACTGATCAACCGCATCGATTCCCCGGACCTGCCGTTCGACCGCACCGTCAATCCATATCGCGGCTGCGAGCACGGTTGTATTTACTGTTACGCCCGCCCAAGCCATGCCTGGCTTGGCGATTCGCCGGGACTCGATTTCGAGACGCACATTTATCACAAGCCCGACGCGGCGAAACTGCTCCGCCGCGAATTGGCCAAGCCCGGCTATCTTTGCCGCCCGCTTGCACTCGGCAGCAATACCGACTGCTACCAGCCGTTCGAGCGCCATCTGCGCTTGACCCGGGGACTGCTTGAAGTATTGTGCGAAACCCGGCATCCGGCATACCTAATCACCAAATCGGCATTGATCGGCCGTGACAGCGAACTTCTGGCGGCAATGGCGCGGCGCCGGCTGATTCATGTCTGCATTTCGCTGACCACGCTCGATGTGCGCCTGGCCCGGCTGCTCGAACCGCGCGCCGCTTCGCCCGCCGTGCGGCTGGCAACGATCCGGCAACTGTCCGCCGCCGGCATTCCCGTTGCCGTGATGGCCGCGCCGGTCATTCCGGCGCTGACTGACCGGGAATTGGAGGATGTCCTTGCCGCCGCGCGCGAGGCCGGTGCCCAGGCCGCCCATTACACGTTGCTGCGTTTGCCGGGAGAAGTCGCCGGCCTGTTCGAATCGTGGCTGCAATGGCATTTCCCAGACAAAGCCGCGCACGTGCTGTCCCTTCTGCAGCAAATGCGCGGCGGCGAAGTGGACGACAAACGTTTCGGCCGGCGCATGCGCGGCGAAGGGCCGTTTGCCGATCTGATCCGCCAGCGTTTCCGGCTGGCACACCGCCGCCTCGGCTTTCCTGGCCTGCCGGCGCTCGACTGCGGTCAATTCGAGCCGCCTTCCATTGCTATACGAGGTGGGCGCAATGCGCGTGGAGGCGATGAGCGGCAATTGAAATTGTTCTGAGTTGTTCCGATGTGCCGCCATGGCGCGGCCATGATCCGAGAAATATTTGAACTTGCCGGATCAATGATGTTGGAGTAAATTGGTTCCGGCATGGTATTACTACAATGGAGGAGACCAATGGATGCCGCTGGACTGGCCGAACTGATCGGCGCGCTTTCCGGACTGGCCAAGGTACTCGTGTGGCCGTTGCTGCTGGCTTATGCGCTGAAACTTCTCGCGCCTGCACTGAAAGAACTGATTCCGAAACTCGCGAATTTCTCGTTCAAGGCCGGCAAGGTCGAGGCCAAATTCCAGACCCGGCAGGAAGAGGTGAAAAAATACCTTGCCGCCGCAGCCGCCGCCACTGCCGCCACTGCCGCCACTGCCGCCACCGTCAACGTTCGTTCCGCCACGAGCAGATCCGGCGGAGGCGATGCCGCCGAATCGAAAAACGTAACGAGAGAGGCGCTGCAGGATGGGCGAAAAGCGGCTGAGGCGGCCATTGCGCAAATAACGAAAACGGTGCATGCGGAAACGCTCGTCCACGTTGCGGGAAAGCGTCTGCTCTGGGTCAGCGCACAAAGCAACGACAGCCTTTTGGAACGCAAGGCATTCGAGGCGCTTGACGTCATATGTGAATGGGTTGGCTCGACCGAGCAGGCCATGGAAAGAATTTCCGGTGAAAAATTCGATGTGATCGTATCCAACATGAATCGTCCTCCGGATCGGCGTGCCGGTTATACCTTGCTGAAACAGTTGCGCGCTGCCGGAAACGATGTGCCGCTCTTTTTCTATACCGGTTCCAATGCACCCGAATATCGGGCGGAAGCCTTGCGGGAAGGCGCCACGGGAGCGACGAACGACCCCGTCGAGCTTTTCAGGGATGTCCTTGAAGTGCTATAGGGATGAAATGAAATTCTGTCCAGAAGGCGCTTTTTTCCGGCCGTCTTCCGGAAAATTCCCCGTGCGCTCATTCATGGGGACCGCTATGAACGTTGAAGGTTACGCAGCCGATCCCCAGCCTATAGTTTTTCTTCCTTCCACGACTTGATGAGCTCGATCGGCCAGAATTCGCCGGGGACGATCATGACGGCTTGTGTAGACGGATGGGTCAGTATGGGAAAGCAGCCTGCGGACAGCACGCCGTTGGGAATGTGCCGGCGAAAGACCATGAAGGTCGCCGCGTATGCTTCCCGGTCCGTAAGCATGTCCGGCAATCGCCATCCCATCGATCGATCCATTTCATCCGTGATCCGGTCGGCAACGGCTTTTTCTTCCTGATCGGCGGGTGTTGTGTTTTTCAGTTTGAAGATACTGCGCCCGATCCGGCGGAGTTCCTGAGGCCGGGAATCGAAATAAGGATCGCGGCTGTAGACCAGTTGCGCGGGACAATCGTCGATTCCCGGAGAAAAAAGAAGCTTGTTGGCCTGAATCAGTGCCGCCCAGACGATCGTCCCTTCCGAGAGCAGGAGCAGCTGCTGGTTGACGGTTTCGTGCAACGGTTCGTCGGGACTCATCCAATAGGGGCTGCGCGCGCAAACCGACTGGAAGGTACGGGCGTTCAACGATTTCTGGCTGCTGTAAAAGGAGTTTCTCAGGCGGGAAATCGCGTGTTCCATCCCGGCATCGGGGGGAGACGAGGTCGTCTGCCGGGGCCGGTTTCCGCTTCCGGCGGTTCCTGCGGGAACCGGTGCGGCGGGAACGCCGGTAAAACCTTCCGAATCAATCAGTAAGCCATATGGATCGGTGGCATAGAAACCGGAAATCTGGTCCAGGGGAAGGGAGAGTTCAGGTTTCGTCGATCGTCCGGAAACAGAGGCCGTTTCAATCGTGATCCAGCGTCCTTCGATCTTCTTGACTTTCGACCACTCCGGAGTGGAACCGGATTCGTTGGGCACGAAGAAATGGCAGTCGCTCCGTTCTTCGTACAGGGACCGAAGCCGCTGTTGCCAATCCGTCGGGAGCCTGGGCCTCATGGCAATTGCCACATCATAGAGACCCAGAACGGAATCGCCATTCTCCTTGCCGTTTGCGAGCTGTTTTCTCACTTTGTTGAGCGGGAATACGGCGTTGCTGTCGTCAAAGCGGACGCGGATATTGTCCTTGTTTTCCCCCCCTTGCACTTCCCATTCGCCGCCGGCCGCATGGATGATGCATTCACCCAGGTACACGCCGAATGCGTAGATCAGCCCTTCATTGAGGGGCTCGGAACGGGTACGAAGTTGTTCGAGGAGGCCGTCGAGCCACAGCACTCCATTTTGATCGAGATCGATTTCCGTGTGCGTCAATTCGCGCGCGAGATTCCTGCATACGGCAATGTTCGCGTCGATTGCCGCACGGAACGGGTCGGGACTGGGCGCTTCGGAGTCCGACGGGTCGTGTCCGGTCGATTCGGCGCCGGATGATTGCGGGTTTTGAGCAAGCGCGACGACCCGTTCCTTATCCTCGTTTTCACACCAATACGCCCAGAATCCATCATCGCCCCCACCCCAGTTGTTGCTGTCGGTGACGGTTTCGCCGGGCAGAATCCAGCCGTCCTTCGAGACGCCGTACCAGTCGATGAAGTCCTTGGCGGAGAACCACTCTTTCGTATAGTTCGCCAGTACATAGGAGCCCTGGGATCCGGCGAATCCCCCGAACATTTTCACGCGGAGCCGCCTGTCCGATAAGTTGGTGAGGCTGGTCGAATAATGCTTCTTTCCCTCCTTGATCGTGCATTTGCCGTGGCTGACGGAGAGTTGCCGGGCGCCTTTTTCCATCAATTCCGCGTTTTCCCAAAAGCGGTCCGGCGGGTTCAGCGCATTCAGGTCGAGAGGGAGGATTTCATATCCGTCTTCGGTTTGCGCCAGATTACAGGTGTCGAGTCTTGCGAGCAGTTCAAGATTTTTTTTGGCTTCCTCGGGTGTTTGCTTGCATTTTTGAAACCACGCCGAGGAAAGAAAGCCTCCTCTGAGCCCAACGGCGTTTTCCGCAGTTTCGGCATCGGCATCAAGGCCGGAAATTCGCCGCCTGGCCTCGAGGGCGGGGTCGCCGGAGGAAATTGCCGATACAAATTCCATTGCGCCCGCCTTCAGGTCGTCCATCAACAGGATTTCGGTGGGATCGATGGTCAGATACTCGAACGGGAACGTTTCGAGCGAGGCCAGGGCAGCCTGCCAGTGCCTGGCTCCGGTCCGTGCATCGCCGGCCAGGGCTTCGAAAACAGGGAGCGCCTTCGCGAGGTTGCTTTTTGCCGCTTTGACCGAAGTGCTCGGATTCAGGATGGTGAACTTGCTCAGCAATATCCGTTTTTCACCGTCGACGAATTTCGAATGATTGAATCTGATTTTGCAGGGCCGCAAATCTGCTTCTCCAAACATGCAGAGCCATGGAAGCGGGACACAGTGGCGCGCTTCGGCAACGATCAGCCACTGGCCGTTCATTGCCGCGAGGTCGCTCACTCGTGTGGGCGTGTTGAGTAGATAGGCGCTGTTCGACATTGTTTCATCCGGGCTGGCCGGTCTGCCGGCCATGATTCTGGTCGATCGGTTGATGGAGTATGGCGCGTGGCGGGGTGGTTCCAATGCGAATTCCGCAACCCCCCTCTGCCTGGAGAGATTCAGGCGATACGCATAAAAACTTTGACACGGAAACGAATGCAGATAATACGGGAAGTACGGCAAGGCGAAACCGGCAAAATACAAATTTTTATGTATGCCGCGCTCACGGGCTTTTCCTGCGCGGACTTGTGGTATTGCGGGTTTCGGATTGGGTCCCGCGTGGAGTGAGAGCGGAATTCAGTCCGGAACGAACCAGCGCCGCCCCCGGTCGCTGAATTCGCGCAAGGGGTATGCATAGAGACGGCTCAGGTTCTCCGCCGTGAGCACGTCCTCACTTTTTCCGAGCAGGAATTCGCCGTCGCCAAAGAGCAATAAGGCGCGGTCGCAATAGCGCGCGGCCAATGCCGGGTCGTGCAGCGCCATCGCCCACGACGCGCCTTCGGTTTGCGCCAGGCGGCTGAATTGTTCGAGCACGGCGATCTGGTGGTTGAGGTCGAGATGCGCCAGCGGCTCGTCGAGCAGATAAAGCCGCGGCGCCTGGGTGAGAAGCGCGGCAATCGCCAGGCGTTGCCGCTCACCGCCGGAGAGGGTATGGATTTCCCGCGCCTCGAGTGCTTCCAGCCCGACCCGCGCGAGCGCTGCCCGCGCCAGCGCCACATCCCGCTCCGATTCCCATTGCCAGCGCGTCAGGTGCGGATGCCGGCCGATCAGCACGGTTTCGAGCACGGTACTGGCGAAAGCGTCGTGCTGCTTCTGCGCCAGCCAGCCGCGGCAGCGTGCGGCAGCGGTAGGGCCTTGAGCGGCATAGCTTTTCCCGGCGAGCAGGATTTCACCGGCCTGCGGTGCGCGCAAGCCGGCCCAGGTAGCAAGCAGCGTCGATTTTCCGGCGCCGTTTTTCCCCAGCAGCGCCAGCCGTTCGCCCGGCGCCAGGACGAGGTCGAGGCCGGAGCAGACGTGATGGCCGCCGATGCGAACCTCGAGCGAGTGCACGGCGAACAGCCCCGCGGCGTTTGAAACCGGATTCGAAGAGGTGTTTAAAGCGGCGCCCAAAATCCTGTTCCTCGGAATTTTTCTAAATTTTTGATAAGTTTAAAACTATATTGGTAGTGATACTGGAAGGTAAATTAATTTCCAATGTTGGAATAAAAGTGTGTCTAACGCGGGTGGCGCGACAACAGGAACAAAAATACCGGGACGCCGATCAGCGCCGTGAGCACGCCCACTGGCAGTTGCTGCGGCGCGATCAGCGTGCGTGCCAGCGTGTCGGCGAGCAGCAGCAGACTGCCGCCGGCAAGGACGGTGGCCGGCAACAGCAGGCGCTGGTCGTTGCCGATCAGAAGGCGTACCAGGTGCGGCACGATCAGGCCGATGAAACCGATCGTCCCGGCGCTGGTGACGGCTACCGCCGTCGCGAATGCGGCGATGGCGTAAACGACGCGGCGCAGCCGGGTCACGTCGACGCCGAGGCTTTGCGCCGTTTCGCCGCCGCGTGCGAGCAGATTCAATTCGCGCGCGAACGGAAACACCGCGCCGAGCGAGACCACGAGCGCCATGAAGGTCAGATACGGCGTATTCGCTTGCGCCAGATCGCCCATCAGCCAGAAAAGCATGCCGCGCAATTGCCGTTCGGGCGCGACCGAAAGCACCAGCGTGATCAGCGCGCCGCAGCCGGCGGCGACGATGACGCCGGTCAGCAGGAGGCGCGTCTGCGTCCAGGAACCGTCGCCGTGCGCCAGCCCGAACACCAGCAGAATCGTCCCCAGCGCGCCGGCGAAAGCGAGCGCGTTGACGCCGGTCAGCGACAGGCCGAAAAACAGCGCCAGCATCGCGCCGACGCCGGCGCCGCCGGAAACGCCGAGGATATACGGGTCGGCCAGCGGGTTTTTCAGCAGAATCTGCATCAGCGCGCCGGACAGCGCCAGCAGGCCGCCGCAGGCGAATCCGGCGAGCACGCGCGGCCAGCGCAGGCGGGTGACGATGGCGGCGTTGGGGGAATCCTGCCCGAGCAATGCCGCCAGCGCTTCGCCCGGAGCGATGGAGATGCTGCCGGCCAGGAGCGCGAGCAGGACGCAGCCGAACGCCAGGGCGATCAGCAGGATGAGTACGGACAGGGCGCGGCGGTGAGCTTGCATGACTTACGAGTGATGTGCACGACGAATATTGCGGCTTGGCGATATGCCGGGGGCGAAATTTCCACGCCGTGGAGAAACATGGAAAAAGACTGAAACGGCCAGAACCGAAACGGCCGACAAGCCACGAGAACGAAAGGACCGCGCGGCGACCGGTTTTCCACCCGGCGGCGGTTCGGAGGCGGTGTTTTCTGCAGCTTTTTTTCCGAAAATGGCGTATGGATTGTGACGAAGGAATGGCGAAGCGAAAAATTGTAACGCAAAGCCCGGAGCACAAAGGGGAAATATGCGCTTCATCCTTGACCGGGTTTTGTCTTTCCCTCTATAGTCATGCGGATGATCAACGAACTCACCACGCTCGAAGGAAAAGTTTCACGTGTCGTGAACTTGTGCCGCACACTGCGTTCCGAAAACAACGATTTGCGCGCGCGCCTCGAACGAATGCAGAGCGAAAAGGATCGCCTCGAAAAACTGATCGGTGACGCGCGGCAGCGGTTGGAGACGCTGGTGGCGCAGATCCCCGAAACGGATCTGTAACGGGCGTGCTTTCGCGAAAGCGAAAAAAACGAAAGCTGTCGCGCTCAGACGGCGAAATGCAAGGCGGGATGTAGAGTCAAATAAAACCAGAATCAAAACCAGAATCGCTGAAAATCCGGATGCTCCGCAATGGTCAACGAAGCCAATTATCTCGATATCGTACTTCTCGGCAAGGAATACCGGATCGCCTGTCCGCCGGAAGAACAGGCGTCGCTGCGTGCGGCGGTGTCGTACCTGGACGAGAAGATGCACGAAATCGCGGAGCGTACGCACAGCAATATTGCCGAACGCATTGCCGTGATGGCCGCGCTCAACATCGCTCATGAATATCTGTCCCTACAAAAGCGGCATGGAGAATCGATAGACGGGCTGGACTTTGGCGCGATTCGGCGTAGAATTTCCAATATGGAAGAACAACTTGAAATGGTGCTGTCGCAGCAGTAAGTCATAGCCTTACGTCATTGCGCTGCGGTATCTTTTTGAATTGTTCGGCGAAAGTCACAAACAGTTTTTCTGGTTTTCCCCTGCGGTGCTCGTCAAGGCCATATATTCCTTGAACCAATGCTGAATGGCATTGGCTGCAGCCCAAGACACCGCTGTGTGCGCGCCCCTTGTGGGTGAGCCTGACGCGGAAGGAAAGCGGCCCTTCTGGACCTCGGTTCAGGATGCCGGTCTAACGGTACAGGCGGGGGTTTCATCACGCGACAGCGTGGGGTTCCTTTAACGGATTCCCACGCTGTTTTTTTATCGCATAAACTGAAAAAGGCTGCTTCCCTGAGTTTTCCCGTGACCGGGAAACGGACGCTTTGGGACGCTTTGCGGCGTTCGATGGTTTTGCGGGTGCCAACCGGCGTCACCGTTTCGGGCTTATTCCCGTTACGCGGTTCGGGGCGGCGCGTGATTCTCATCCAAATTCTTGCCGGAACCTCGTTATGACTTGGTGGTGGCTTCTCTATTTCGCGCTCGGTGCGCTGACAGGTATCTTTTCCGGGCTGCTCGGCATCGGCGGCGGGCTGATCATGACGCCAGTGCTGGCGATGCTGTTTTCCGCCCAGGGATTCCCACCGGGCGAAGTGCTGCATCTGGCGCTCGGCACGTCGATGTGCGCGATCATTTTCACCTCGTTTTCCAGCATGCGCGCGCATCACAAGCGTCATGCCGTGCTGTGGCGCGTGGTGGCGGTAATCACGCCCGGAATCCTGATCGGTACGGCGCTGGGCACGCTGTTTGCCGCGCAGGTGCCGACGCGGCCGTTGTCGATCTTTTTCACCGTATTCGTCTGCCTGATCGCGGTACAGATGATTGTCGATTTCAAGCCCAAGGCTTCGCGCGAGCTGCCCGGCGTGGTTGGCCTGGGTTCGGTCGGAGCGGGGATCGGTGCGCTCTCGTGTTTCGTCGCCATCGGCGGCGGCTCCCTGACGGTGCCTTTCCTGGCCTGGTGCAATGTGCAGATGCGGCAGGCGATCGGCACGTCGGCGGCGGTCGGGCTTCCGATCGCCATCGGCGGCACGCTCGGCTACATCTATAACGGCTGGGCGAATTCCAGCCTGCCGCCGGAAAGCCTGGGGTTCGTCTATCTGCCCGCGGTGCTTTGCCTGGCGCCCGCTTCGATGATCTGCGCCCCGTTCGGTGCCGCGCTGGCTTATCGTCTGCCGGTGGTCGTTTTGAAACGGATTTTTGCCGCGATCCTGATTTTTCTGGCGGCGAAGATGGTCTGGAGTCTTTTTCAATAAAGCGTGATTTTCCATTTTTTACGGTTTAATTATTAATGTAGATTTTCTACATATATAAAGTAAAATTTAATTGTTATTTGGAAAATGAGCGGAAAAATACAAGGTTGCATTTTTCTCGCGGTGACGAAGCGCGTCGCGATTTGTTCACTTTAACGCGCAAATCTTCAGGTAAAATCGATAGTTTTGACAGTCCGTCAGTACCGGCAATCCTTCAATGTCCGGTGCGCCGGAACTTCCGGATGCGATTTTGAGTGCAATTCTGGATGCGGTCATGGGAGAGGTTCCCTGCCAACGTCCAAGAACTCAAGAGTCGCAGAAAACGGATAAGCAACAGACTCCCCGGATTCTCTTTTCCACTGAATCAACTCGCCCCGAATCGATACGAGGTGCTCATGTCCGACGCTAACAAGCCCGCTTCGCAGTCTGCTTTGCAGTCCATTTCCCCTGCCGCCACTTCCGACTCCCAAAATCTGGATCTCTGGCGCAAGGCCGCCGCCAAAGCAGCGCCTGGCGGCGATGTGGATGCGCTGAACTGGACGACGCCCGAAGGCATCGTCGTCAAGCCGCTGTATACCAAGGCCGATCTTGCCGGCCTGCCGTTCACCGATACGCTGCCCGGCCTCGCGCCGTTCGTGCGCGGACCGCAGGCGACGATGTACGCCGGGCGTCCCTGGACGATCCGTCAGTACGCCGGCTTCTCGACGGCGGAAGCTTCCAACGATTTCTACCGCAAGGCGCTGGCCGCCGGCGGGCAGGGGATTTCGGTGGCCTTCGATCTGGCGACGCACCGCGGCTACGATTCCGATCACCCGCGCGTCACCGGCGACGTCGGCAAGGCCGGCGTGGCGATCGACTCGGTCGAGGACATGAAGATCCTCTTC
>JAVBTC010000037.1:0-7456 GCA_031556405.1 Rhodocyclaceae bacterium | reverse complement strand
AATCTGCGGCTTCGGCCGTTTCGGTCATTACGTGGCGGATGCGCTGGCCAAGGCGGGCGCAACCTGGACGGCAATCGACAGCAATCCCGAACTCAAGGACGAACCGCTGCTCCTGAAACGCAGCTATAGCCACGAAAGCCTGTACGAAGCGGGCATCGAACGCGCCATCGGTTTCGTTTCCTGCACCGACCGCGATTCGGTCAACCTCGCCGCCGTGATGCGCGCGCGCGCAATCAATCCGAATCTGTTCGTCGCCATCCGGCAGACGCATGCCTCCAACGCCAGCCTGATCGAAGCCGCGAACGCCAATTTGCGCTTCATTCAATCGGAAATCGTTTCGCACGAAGTGCGGCAATTGATCACTTCCCCGCTGCTCACCCGTTTCGTTCACATCATGCGTGATGACGAAAGCGGCGAACTGGCGCGACGTACCGCCGCGCTGCTCGAATCCCAGGTCGACAACTTCGTGCCCTTCCTGTGGGCATTCAACTGCCTGGCCGCCTATCCCGGCCTGCGCGAAGCCTTCGCTTTCGATCCCGAACAGCCGCTGATGTTGCGGGAATTGCTGGTGCACCCGCATTCGCCGTCGCAGCCTTTGCGCGCCGTGGCGCTCCTCCTGATCCGGAAAAAACAGGAAATCCCGCTACCCCCGCCCGACATGCCCCTGCAATCGGGAGACAAGATCCTGTTCGCGGGACAAAAGGGCATCGAGGCCATCCAGCGGCGCCATCTGTTCGCGCCGACGCCGCTTGCCTTCATCCGTACCGGCACCGAACCGCCGCGCACCTGGCTGTTTCGCAAGCTGGAGGATTACCGGCGGCATCAACGCTGGCTGCTGCGCGAACGGGTACGGGAGCAGCGCGAAGAAGCGCGCGAACAACGCGAAGAGGAAAAAGCGCCGTCCGATGCCTCTTCCTCGCAAGAACCCTGAAAATTTTCCACGTGGGCATGGCGCATCCATGCATAACGGATTTTTCGGCAGGAGCTGAAAAAGCATCCCGACCACGCTTTTCCCGCACCTAAATGCGAAAAATTATCGTTAACCGTCACAATCGATCTTTTCTCGATGGCGCTCTGTCGGTGATAATTTCCTACTTTTCCTGTCTGACTCTCTCCCGCTCCGCTTTCTGTTTCTATTTTTCTTCTTTTTCCGGGACTTTTCGATGAACGACTATGTAATCGACTTCGAGCAACTGCGCATGAACGACGTGGACAAGGTGGGCGGCAAAAATGCCTCCCTCGGCGAAATGATCAGCCAACTGGCACACGCCGGCGTGCGCGTGCCCGGAGGCTTCGCCACCACGGCGCCGGCGTACCGCGACTTTCTCGCGCACCGGGGCCTGAAGGAGAGGATCGATGCCGCGCTCGATGCGCTCGACGTCGACGATGTCGCCGCATTGACCGCCACGGGCGCCGCGATCCGCCAATGGATCGTGGAAACGCCTCTTCCCGCCCGGCTGGAGGAAGACATCCGCGCCCATTACCGGCAGCTCGAAGCGCAGGCAGGCGCCGGGGCCAGCTTCGCCGTGCGCTCCTCCGCCACCGCCGAGGATTTGCCTGATGCCTCGTTCGCCGGGCAGCAGGAAACCTTCCTCAATATCCACGGCGTCGAAAACGTGCTGCATGCGATCAAGGAAGTGTTTGCCTCGCTTTACAACGACCGCGCCATCGCCTACCGCGTGCACAAAGGCTACGTTCATGCCGACGTCGCGCTTTCCGCCGGAGTGCAGCGCATGGTGCGCTCCGATATCGGCGCCGCCGGCGTGATGTTCACGCTCGATACCGAATCGGGGTTCCGCGATGCCGTCTTCGTCACCGCCAGCTACGGCCTGGGTGAAACCGTGGTCCAGGGCGCGGTCAACCCCGATGAATTCTACGTTCACAAACCGATGCTCGAAGCCGGGAAAAAGGCGGTCATCCGCCGCAATCTCGGTTCCAAGCTGATCAAAATGGAATTCTCCGCCGACAAGAAAGCCGGAAAATCGACGCGCACGCTCGACGTGCCCGAAGCCCTGCGCCATCGTTTTTCGATCGACGACGCGGAAGTCGAAGAACTCGCCCGTTACGCCATGATCATCGAAAGGCACTATGATCGGCCAATGGACATCGAATGGGGCAAGGACGGCAACGACGGCAAGCTTTACATCCTGCAGGCACGGCCGGAAACGGTGAAATCGCAGGAGAACCAGCAGCGCGTGGAAAAATACACCCTCAAGTCCTACACCAAGGTCATTGCCTCGGGCCGCGCCATCGGGCAGAAAATCGGCATCGGGCCGGTACGCATCGTGCACGACCCGAGCGAAATGGGCCGGGTGCAGCCCGGCGATGTGCTCGTCGCCGACATGACCGATCCCAACTGGGAACCGGTGATGAAGCGTGCCGCGGCCATCGTCACCAATCGCGGCGGACGCACCTGCCACGCGGCGATCATCGCGCGCGAACTCGGAATTCCGGCCATCGTCGGCTGCGGCGATGCCACCGAAACCCTGCATGAGGACGAAGTCGTCACCGTCTCCTGCGCCGAGGGCGATACCGGCCACGTCTATCGCGGCAGGCTGGAATTCGAAATCAGCACGCGCGATCTCGACGTGCTGCCGGAAGTCCCGCTCAAGATCATGATGAATGTCGGCAACCCCGAACTCGCCTTCGAGTTCGCGCAGATGCCCAATGCCGGCGTCGGCTTGGCGCGCGTCGAATTCGTGATCAACAACATCATCGGCGTGCACCCGAAGGCGATTCTCGAAATCAGCCAGTTGCCTGCCGGCAAGCGGGAAGAAATCGAGCGCCGCGCCCGCGGCTACGTTTCTCCGACCGAATTTTTCGTCGAAAAACTGGCCGAGGGCGTCGCCACCATCGCCGCCGCATTCTGGCCGCGGCCGGTGATCGTGCGCCTTTCCGACTTCAAATCGAACGAATACCGCAAGCTCCTGGGCGGCGAATTCTACGAACCGGAAGAAGAAAACCCGATGCTCGGCTTCCGTGGCGCCTCGCGCTACATCGCGCACACTTTCCGCGACTGCTTCGCGCTCGAATGCCGGGCGCTGAAAAAAGTGCGTGAAGCGATGGGACTCACCAACATCGAATTGATGGTGCCTTTCGTGCGCACCCTCTCCGAAGCGCGGCAGGTCGTCGAACTCCTGGCCGAACACGGATTGAAGCAGGGAGAAAACGACCTGCGGCTGATCATGATGTGCGAAATCCCATCGAACGCGCTACTCGCCGACCAATTCCTCGATATTTTCGACGGTTTCTCGATCGGCTCGAACGATCTCACCCAACTCACGCTCGGCCTGGACCGCGATTCCGGGCTGGTCGCGACGCTGTTCGACGAACGCGACCCGGCGGTCAAGGCATTGCTGGAAATGGCGATTGCCGCCGCGAAAAGAAAAGGGAAATACATCGGGATCTGCGGACAAGGCCCTTCGGATCAGCCGGATCTTGCCGCATGGCTGATGGATCAGGGCATCAACTCAGTTTCGCTCAATCCCGACACGGTGGTCGATACCTGGATGCAACTGGCGGCACATCGGCGGGAAGCCTGATTTCCGCACTTCTTCTCTGCATTCTTTCTTTTTCTCTCCCTTACCCGTATTTCTCGCTCCGTAAAAAAACCCTCGCCCGCTTCGCGGACGAGGGTTCATTTGCGTAGCAGCGTTCCTTCTAACTCTGCTGGCTGACGAATACCGCCTGCGCCGGCATCGGCGCCGGGAATCCTGCATCGCCCAAAGCTTCGCGGAGCGTGCGGTTGGTATCGAAATACACCTGCCAATAATGCTCGTTGGCGCAATAGGGCCGGACCGCGAGCACCGGCCCGACGAGCGTGAATTCGAGAATTTCGACGTCGACCGCCGGGTCCGCGAGCACGTTCGGAATTGCCGCGATTTTTTCCTTCAGGAGCGCGATTGCCGCCTTGTGGTCAGCACCGCCGGCAAGCTGGCATTTCAGGTCGACGCGGCGGAACGGATTGGTACTGTAATTCTGGATCGTGTCGGAAAAGATCTTGTTGTTGCCGATCAGCGTCATGACGTTGTCCGGCGTGTTGACCACCGAAGTAAACAGGCCGACTTCGACGATCGTTCCCGTCACTCCGGCGACAGTGACGAAATCGCCGACCTTGAACGGGCGCAGGACGACGAGGAAAACACCTGCCGCGAAATTGGCGAGCAACCCCGACCACGCCATCCCGATTGCCACACCGGCGGCGGCGAACAGCGCGGCAAAGGTCGTCGTCTGAATCCCGAAGTAGCCGAGGATGCCGATCACCAGCAGGATATTGAGGGTGACGGACAGCGCCGTGCCCATATAACGCATTACGGTGGCGTCGATATGCTGGCGTGCCAGGGTTTTCTGCAGCATCGCGCAGACGAAGGCGATCAGCCAGCGACCGATGATCCAGAACAGAATTGCCGCAACGATCTTGATACCGAAATCGGCGGCGTATTGACCAACCCAGGCGGGTATTTCCGGTGTGTCCATGCTGGAACCTCCAAACGTGACGAAAAAAATGAAAATTCAGAACGACGGCCGGTGATGGAAAACACGCGGCGGCATTTGAATGCAAAACATTGCGAAACGTTTTTCTCGGATATTTCTTCTCTTCCGGTCCGTATCGGCCGCCGTTCCAGAGATGCCCGAATTTCATGCCAGGACGGCAACGGGCCGAAAGACAGCGGACGGCGCGCTCGATAAACGACTGACTTGCGCCATGCGGCAAAGTTCACTTCCGCTCCGTCCGAGGCGATTCGTCGTTTACGCCACTCGAATGATAAACGCAAATGCGGTGGAAAGGCGATATTGCATGAGGAATTACGCCGTAGACATTATTTTTTCTAAATAACAGTTAAATTTACAACTACTTATGTGGTGATATACAGGATAGAATTATTTTAAATTTAGAAAAACGAATTGACTGGAATCCCGTACAGGAATATCCAATGCGCTACAAGACCACCCGTCATTGCAAGAAAGCAGGAAGGAAAAATCTCAACGCCCGGATTGATCGTTCCGGGCCATCATCCGGCGTGCCAGGCATAGATCCTCCCAGGCTTTGATCTTGTCCGGGAGATTGCGTAATAAATAGGCAGGGTGATAGGTAACGAGCACTGGGCAGGAAAAATCGCCGTCGCGGTACGCATGCTCGCGACCACGCAATGCGCCGAGCGCGCTTTCGCGGTCGAGCACGGCACGCACGGCGGCACGCCCGAGCAAAACGATGAGCCGGGGACGGATCAGATCGATCTGACGTTGCAGATAAGGCCAGCAGGCGGCAACTTCCGCCGTTTCCGGCGTGCGGTTGCCCGGCGGACGGCATTTCACCGCATTGGCGATATACACGTTTTCCCCGCGCTTCAAACCGATTGCCGCCAGCATCGAATCGAGCAATTTCCCCGCTTGCCCGACGAAGGGTTCCCCCTGAATGTCTTCTTCCGCGCCCGGCCCTTCGCCGATGAACAGCCATTGCGCCTTTCTGTCGCCGACGCCCGGCACCGCCTGCTTGCGCTTGGCACAGAGGCCGCAGGCGGTGCAGGAACGGATTTCCGTTTCCAGTTCCGGCCATGGCAGCGTGGCGATACGCCGTCCGCGCTCTCCCTCGGGAGAAACAGGAGAAATTTCGCCGGCGCCAGAAGTCTCGCGCGTCGGCTCGGCCGCAGGCGGCACGCGATAAGCGGTTTCCGGCACCGCCGCGACTTCCGCTTCCACCGTTACCTCTGCTTCCGTTTCCGGGGATTCCGCCGCATTTCCTCGGCGTAGGCGCCACACGGGTGAAATTCCCATTTCCTGCAACAGGCGCGCGCGCGTGATATCCATCGCGCCGATACCGATATTTCCGCATGCTTCAGGAATGGTTTTCCTGCCGCCCTTAGTGGTAGTTTCCGCGGCAGTTTTCGTGGCGGTTTTTGTTTCCGCGTTCACGCCTTCACCTTGCCCAATTCAGCCGCTCCGCCCTGGTCATCCCTCTGGCCGCCCTCCTTGTCCTCCAATTCCCGGTACATTACCAGTGCATTCTCCCTGCCCTCCGACGCCGGATAATAATCCTTGCGCACTCCGATCTGCCGGAAACGAAAGCGCTCATACAAGGCGCACGCCGGCTCATTCGACGGACGCACCTCCAGAAATAATGCGCTGGCACCTCCGACCTGCGCCAGATTCATGACGAAACGCAGCAGTCGCGCGCCCCACCCCCGCTTCTGATAGCCCGGCGCGACACAGATATTCAGCAGATGCGCTTCATCGAGAATATGCATCCATACCGCATACCCTGCCACCGTATCGCCGGAACACAGAACCCAGAACGGATAACCGACGGCCATCGAGTCCGCGAAATTGCCGCGTGTCCACGGAAATGGATACGCCTCGGCCTCGATCCGCGCTATCTGATCGAGATCGCATTCCCGCGCCGGCACGATTTCGAACGGCGGCATCGGCATTTCATACCATCCCTGTGTTTTGCGCATTCCCTCATGTATTCCTTCATGTATTCCTTTTCGCATCGCGCTCATTCCCGGTCCCCGCCCGCGCGAAATGCTGTTGGGGATTCAACCTGGCGTTCCGCCCGCCGCTCTGCCTCGGTGCGCGCCACTTTATCGCGCACATAAAGCGGTACCGCCAGCGCCGCATCGATCCCTTCCCCGCGTGCCAATCGCGGCGCCGCCAGCGCCGCGACGGCGGCCGCGCCAGGCAAAATTCCGGGAAGAAGCACAAAGTCCGCCGCGGCAAGCCGTGCCGCGAGTTCGGGATATGCGGAAAGCGCGTTCCCCGCCGCAATCCATTCCGTTCCGCCGCATTCAGTACGATTTTCCGTGCCGTTTTCCGCATCGGTTCCCATGTTTCCCATATTTCCTACTCTCCGCGGCAGCGGCACCGCTCCCGGCGCATAAACGCCCGGTTCTCCCTGCATTGCACCGTCGACGAAAACCGCGCTATACACCTCGCCCATACGCGCGTCGAGGCAGGCCAGTACCCGTTTCACCCCCGTTTCGTGCTCGGCCAGATACGCCATCGCTTCCAGGGTACCGACCGGAAGAAGCGGCTGCCCATGCGCGCATGCCAGTCCCTGCGCCAAGGCGCAGGAAACGCGCAAACCGGTGAATGCCCCCGGCCCGGCGCCAAAGGCAATGGCATCGAGATCGGAAAATGCCGCCCCGGCTTCCTGCAACAACTCCATCGCCAGCGGTAACAGCCCATTCGACGAAGGCATTCCGGGCGGACATTCACGCACAGCAATGGAACCGTCGCGCCAAAGCGCGACGGAAGCGGTATCGGTGGAAGATTCAAGCGCAAGAAAAAGCATCACGTTATTTTACCCGTTGCACCGCTCCGGCGGTTTTGATGGATGAATGGAAAAGAAACGCAGGATTCGAAAAATTTCACGAAAAAAACGGCCCGGTTACCCGGCCGTGTGGGATTACCCGGGCAACAATTTATAAGGCGCGGGAGCCCGGCCGACAGCACCCGG
>JAVBTC010000185.1:0-5796 GCA_031556405.1 Rhodocyclaceae bacterium | reverse complement strand
GCGGTACGGCGCGCTGCAATCGCGGTTCGAGAGCACGATCTCGAACCTGCAGACGACGTCGGAAAACCTGTCGGCGTCGCGTTCGCGGATTCGTGATACCGACTTTGCGGCGGAGACGGCGAACCTGGCACGAGCGCAGGTGCTGCAACAGGCGGGGACGGCGATGCTGGCGCAGGCCAACTCGCTGCCGCAAAATGTGCTTTCACTACTGCGCTGAACGTAAATCCCGGTTCCTTCCGCCGTGCCAGGGCGGGGGAACCGGTCTGAAATCAGGGGGCGTGGCAGCCGTGAGGCCGCCGCGCCCTTGCACCAAAAGGATGGGGTTCGTTTTGGCATGATTCCGAGAGGAGCAAAAAGATCATGGTTGATAATATTTCCGGCGTAAAACCGCTGCCTGTGGAGTTATCCCATGCAGCGCCGTCTCCGCGGCCCAAAGCGGAAGCGGCGCAGCCCGGCGGCGTGACGGCGCAGCCGACCGCCGTGCAGGCGTTCGACATGGAACGCGCGGTCAAGGGAGTGAATGCGAGCGATGCCGATAAAACGGCAGTGAGCCGCGAGGAACTCGAAGCAGCGACGAAAGATGTCGAAGAATTCGTTTCAGGACTGACCAACGATCTGAAATTCAGTATCGACGACGATACGGGAAGACAAGTGGTCAAGATCGTCGACATCAAGACCGACGAGGTCTTGCGCCAGATTCCGTCGGAAGAAATGTTGGCGATTGCCAAGGCACTTGATAAGATCAAAGGGCTTTTCATCAAAAATACCGCGTAAGCAAAAGCAAGGAGTTACATCATGGCTATTTCATCTTTAGGCAGCGGATCTGGTCTCGATCTGAATGGCATTCTCGATGCCATCATGAATGTCGAGGCGGTACCGCTGAATCAGCTCGACCTCAAGGAGGCCAGTTTTCAGGCCAAGATCTCGGGCCTGGGATCGTTGCAAAGCGCGGTATCGGCGGTGCAGACGGCGGCGAAGAAACTCGTCGTTGCCACCGGCAGCACGGCGATGTCGACGTTTTCGACGATGCGCGCAAGTCTCGCCGACAGCACGTTGGGTACTGTCACGGCCGCAAAGGGCGCCGTGGTCGGTTCCTACAAGCTGGAAGTCAATTCGCTGGCCCAGGGACACCAATTACAGTCCGCGAAGATATTGTCTACGGACACCACCACTCTCAACCCCGGCCAGCTCAAGATCGAGATCGGCAAGGTTGCAGGCGGTGTTGGCAGCGGCGGGGCGTTTACCGCCAGCAGCAGCATGGATCTGACGATCGAACTCGACGAATCGACCGGCAAGGTCAAGCTGGAATCGATACGCGACGCGATCAACAACGCCAACGGCGACGCATCGGCAACGATCATCGACGACGGTAATGGCGGCAAAACCCTGCAGGTTGCCTCCAAGTCGACCGGCACCAGCAACGTCGTCAAGATCAGCGGCGATATCGATGCGCTGAATTACGACCCTTCGACCAATTCCACGACGGGGATGACGCAAACGCAGGAAGCGTCGGATGCCAAGATCAAATTGAACGGTGTCGAAATCACGAGCAGCACCAATACTTTCACCAATCCGATCGACGGCATCACGCTGACGGTTTCGAAGAAGACGGCCGACGATTCGCCGACGACGCTGAATGTCACTGCCGACAAGAGTCCGATCGTCAATTACCTCACCGACCTGGTCAAGGCCTACAATGAGTTGAACAAGACCATCAAAGGCCTGGGCTTTTTCGACAAGGAAGGAAAGGGCGTGAACAACGGCGTATTGCTTGGCGACAGCACGCTGCGTTCGGTGGAAAGCCAGATGCGTTCGGCAATGTTTGCCATCAGCGGCAATATCAATGATAAGGTCGCATCGCTCGGCGATCTCGGCATCAGCATGAGCAAGGCCACCGGCACCAGCGCCGTTCCGTCCGGTGAAATCACGCTCGATACGGCCAAACTGCAGAAAGCGATCGACAGTAATTTCGAAGGCGTTGCGAATTTCGCCGCCGCGCTGGGGAAAAACCTGGATAAGGCCACGAGTTCGATGCTCGGCAGTGCTGGTGTCATTACTGCCAAGACGAGCGGGCTGGAATCCAGCATCAAGTCGATAGAGAGCAAGCGCGAAGTGCTCAACCGCCATCTGGTAAGCGTCCAGGCGATTTACCTCAAGCAGTTTACGGCGCTTGATTCCTACGTCGCGGAAATGCAGCGTACCACCGCGTCGCTGACGCAGCAGCTTGCCACGTTGCCGAAGACGAGCAGCGCTTCCAAGTAACGTTTTAAATCGGTAAAGAAAGGCGGTTTCGCCATCATGTTCGGAACGCTTCAAAACCGCGCGGCTTCCTACGCGAACGTCAGCCTGGAAACATCGGTACAGAATGCCGATCCGCATTATCTGATCGTGCTGCTGTTCGAAGGATCGCGGGCGGCGATGAACGAGGCCAAGCACCACATCGAGGCGGGCAACATCCCGGCAAAAGGCAAGGCGCTTTCGAAAGCGATCGACATTATCGCCAACGGGTTGCGCGCCAGCCTCGATGTCAAGGCTGGCGGCGACCTGGCGGAAAAACTCGGTGCTTTGTACGATTACTGGGTGGATCGTCTGTTGTGGGCCAATCTGCACAACGATATCGCCGCCATCGATGAAGTCCTGCATCTGCACGAGGAAATTCATTCCGCCTGGGCCGAGATTTCTCCGGGCAAGACGCCGCTGTCATCCTCGCCCTGAGGCGCTTGTAAGGCCATGAGACCCATTGTGAGGCCATTGATTTTGCGTTGAGTCTGGCATCGGTTTTGCTTGTCCAAGGATGTAGTTCTCTAGGAGTTCATCGGTTGCCGCCGTCGTTTTCATCACGGTTTTCATCGTTGAGCGGATTTTGTTTTTTCACCAATAGAGCCTGATCCTATGAACCTGACCGACTGGCCTGCACACTATACGAAGCTTCTCAATGTTTCCCGCCTGATGCTGGAAAATGCCTCACGGCAGGATTGGGACGAGTTAACGCGCCTGGGCACGGAACGTACGCGCCTGGTGGCGACGTTGCCTTCGCAACTGCCGCCGCTCCCGGAGGATTCGAGCCGGTTTATCTCCGTGACCATTCAGGAAATCCTGGAGTGCGATCGTAAAATCCTTGAGCGTGTTCAGCCTTGGCTGCAACATGCTGGAAAAATGCTGGCTGCTTTCGGGAGGGCGGAAAGCGCTGGTAGTGCCGGTAGCGTTGCTTCATCGCCATGATTCCGGCGAATGTCATCACCCCGCCGCGGCTGGATACCGATGCCTCGGTTCAGCCCGTTCCCGCCACGCGTGCCGTCGTCGATGTGCTGGGCGAGCTGGTGCCGGGGCAGCGTCTTATGGCGCATATACAGGGGCAGATGGCAAATGGCGCCTACCGCGCCCTCGTCGGCCAGCGCGATGTCACGCTGGCACTTCCTTTTGCCGCCGCCTCCGGCGATTCGCTCGAACTTGAAGTCGTCGAAAGCAACGGCAAGACGGCGCTGGCATTTGTCGCCAGGGAATCCGCCCGCGGCGATGGCGGGCAGAATGCCTCGGCAGCCACCAATTTGAGCCGTACCGGCGCTTTCATTGCGGAACTGCTTTCCCGCCCGAACAATAGTGGCGCGGGGACGGCGGGTTCCGAAGGCCGTGCGCTGCCGCTCAACGGTAATCAGCCACTGGCTGCGGCGCCGCCGCAGAGCGGTGCCGATCTCGTTCCGTTGTTGAAACAGGCGGTGACGCAAAGCGGAATGTTTTACGAAGCGCATCAGGCGCAGTGGATCGCGGGCAAAGTGAACGAAGCGGCATTGCGCGCCGAACCGCAAGGGCAGCTTTCACTGCCGCCGCAAGCTTCCCCTTCGTCTTCCCAGGCCGCTCCAGGTGCGAACGCCGCCGCTCCGCATCCGGCTGCGGCGGCGCAGAATGCCGCGGCTGCCACGTCTCATCCTTTGCCCAATGTCGCCGCGGAATCCGGGGCGGCGGCAGGCGCCACGGCGCAGCGTCCCGTGGCCGATGCGGCGGCGCTGCAACAGGCTGCCGCCCAGGTTTCCGGCCAGGAAAGCCAGAGTCTCGCACAGCGTCCGTTGGCGCATTTGGCGCCGGGCCAGATCGTCGCTCCGGAAGTCACGCATCTGGTGCAACAGCAACTCGAGGCCCTGGCGACCCAGAATTATGTCTGGCAGGGTCAGGCATGGCCCGGTCAATCGATGCGTTGGGAGATCGAGGAAGATGAGCGGCGGGAACAGCAGGAAAAGGACGGCGGCGAGGAAGCGTCTCCTGCGAGCTGGCGTACCCGGTTAACACTGACATTGCCGCATCTGGGGGGAATCGACGCGGTGTTGCGCCTGTCCGGCGGTGACGTGACGCTCGGCCTTGCCGCCGATAGCACGGAGGCGGTGACGCGGATGCGCGGGACGGATGCGGTCGAGCTGTTGCGGGATCAGTTCGAAGCGGCGGGACTGCACCTTACCGGGTATGAAGTCAAAGTAGCGACGCCTGAATCCGAAGCCACGGCGGCCGATGGAGAAACAGGAGTGGCAAGGAATGCCCGGGAAATCGCCTGAAACGGTCAAGACCGCCGTTGCGCTCGCCTATCGCGAAGCGGACGCGGCGCCGCGCATCGTTGCCAAAGGGCGCGGCCTGATTGCCGAAGAGATCATTGCACGTGCCCGCGAACATGGCGTCTATGTCCATGAATCCCCGGAACTGGTGGCGCTGTTGTCGCAAGTCGATGTCGACGATCGGATTCCGTCGCAACTCTATGTGGCCGTTGCGGAACTCCTGGCCTGGATCTATCGCCTTGAGCGCGGCGGCGGAGGCGTGGCGGCGGCTGCGGCCGCGATACCGCCGAAGCTGACACTCCCTCAACAATAAAAAAATCATAGTGTGACTTTTTACAGCAACCATCGTTGCCGCGGGTGGTCAGAGGAACAATCGGCAATGTATTGGCGGCAATGTTTGCCTTGTGTCACGAAATGCTTGTCGATACCGTTTAGTCCACGCTGACGATTCGAGGTAAGCTTCATGATTCAGTGATTGATTGAGTCATGGGTAAGACTGACATGGGGACAGCGGAGGAAATGACGGAGTCTCGGGCCGATGTAATGGGGGATTCTCAGGTGTCTATGCAGGCACAATCATCTTCTCCGCATTCCGCATCGCCCTTGGAACTGGAACGGAACGATCTGTACAGCGACTATATGCTGTACTCGCGGACGGAAATTCTGTTCGTCCTGCGCGCCCTGATCAAGCAAAAAGCATTGATTACGGTTTTTTTCGACCACGGAAAAAATCTGCTTCCGACTTCCCTGTTGGCAATCCTCTCCGGAGATTCGGCGCTGGTCTTCGATTGCAGCCGCAATCAGGAACTGAATCGTCGCCTGTTGTCGACTGAACATCTGATTTTCACGACTTCGCTCGATCGGGTAAAAATCCAGTTCCGTCTGGAGCGCCTGACCGAAACCATCTATGACGGGCAGCCCGCTTTTCAGGGCAAATTGCCGGACGCACTGCTGCGGTTGCAGCGACGGGAGTTTTTCCGTTTGTCGATCCCGATGGCCACGCCGGTCGTATGCAAGATTCCACCGCAGGAACAGATCGCGGAAATTCAGGGAGAACAGGAAAGCGGCCTCGCACCGGAACAGAGCGATACGAAAGTGGAGCCGATGGAATTCTTTCTCTTCGATATCAGCGGCGGCGGCATCGGCCTGACGGTTCCTGAGAATCAGAATAACCGCCTGCCGGTTGGCACCACGTTTACCGGTTGTCAGATCAATCTTCCCGGAGAGGGCATCATCACGATTGCCCTGCGTGTCA
>JAVBTC010000088.1:0-25028 GCA_031556405.1 Rhodocyclaceae bacterium | reverse complement strand
GAGGGCGACCGCGACGGGAAACGGCGTGCCGGGGAAACGCCGGCAATGGTCGCGAAAATCGAGCGCGCCGCCGCGATGCGTCAACCAGCGCATGATCACCTTGTTCGGCCCCAGTACCTGCTGCCGATAGATGCCGAGGTTCTGCCGCGTTTTTTCCGGGCCGCGCGTCACCACCAGCCCCCAGGTCATCAGCGGCGCGACATCGCCCGGCCAGCAATGCTGGATCGGCAGCTGTCCCAGGTCGACGTCCTTGCCTTCGTAGACGATTTCCTGGCACGGCGCGCTGCCGACGATTTTCGGCGTCATCGCGTACAACTGCTTCAGGAGCGGCAGCGCTTCCCAGGCGTCCTTCAGTCCACGCGGCGGTTCGGGTTCCTTCAATTGCGCCAGCACGCATCCGATCTCGCGCAGCGCGGCGACGTCGTTCCGCCCCATCGCCAACGCGATGCGGCGCGGTGTGCCGAAGAGGTTGCCGAGCACCGGCATCGCGTATTCGAGCGTTCCCTGCCGCGGATGCTCGAACAGCAGCGCCGGGCCGCCACCGCGCAGCACGCGGTCGCAGATCTCGGTCATTTCCAGATGCGGCGAAACGGGCGCGGCGATCCGCTTCAACTCGCCGAGACGTTCCAGGTGCGCGATGAAGTCGCGCAGGTCTTTGTAGTCCATAAGATTTTTTTGCAGTGGCGAAAAAGGAATGGTAAAAGGTTTTCGCTCTTCGCTTGGTGAATCAGACATCGGACTCCGGTCGAATCCCGGACTGCTCGCGGTTTCTTTTCGCGTTGTTGCTCAACCGCCAGGCGCATCCGATGAACAATATGAAATACATGAGATACACCACGAAATAAGGAATGACGTCAGGGATGAATGAAGGATGGGCGCCAACGAGTGGCATGAACACGACGGACAATATGATGCAGAAAAAGGGCAGCGTGTCCTTGCCTCGAAGATGGAAAAAAGCTCTGAAAATGAAATACTGCACCGTAAGCGAAGCGGTTAGAGACAACGCCATTATCAGTAAATCAAAAATGTCCGGCCTGAAGAATGACGAAGGGTCGAAGAAAAAGGTGCCGAAACGAAAAGCGAGCGCTCCGGAAAATATGGTATTGACGACAGACCCCACCGCCGCCGGAACCATTTTCATGGCGTGAGCGATTTCGTTCTCGCCAATGCCCGCGGGGGGAGTTGTGGAAGGAGTCCCGCATGGAGCAAACGACCGATTCCCGGATCGTTCCCGGTTTCTTTGCGCGTTGTTACTCAGCCGCCAAGCGCAACCGATGAACAATCCAAAATACAGGAGGAGATACACCACGAAGCTGAAAAAACCCATGGAACGGGTTGGAATGAGCGGCATGAATGCAAAGGATAATATGAGGTAAAAAAAGGGCAGCGTATCTTTGCCTCGCAGATGGAAGAATGCCTTGAAGATGAAATACTGTATCGTCAGCGTAACGCACAACAACAAGGCCACTTTCGGAAAGGCAAAAACATCGCCCGGCCCAAATGAGAAAAGGCTGGCAAAGCGCATGCCGAGAAGAAAGGCGAGCACTCCGGAAAATATTATGTTGGCAATAGACGCCGCGGCCGCCACAAACATCTTGACGGCATGGACGGTACGGTTTCTGCAATTTCCGGTTGCGCCCATGATGTTTTATCCTCACCACTCCCGCCATATCGGCGCTGACAATGGATAACAGTCTGCGCACTCGCCCGTACCCCACTTACCGTGCAAAGGATCGAACCAGAGCAGAGGGTTTTCAGGGCTTTTCGGGATGGCACGGATCCAGTTGTGTCCCGGAATGAATCCCGGTTTGATATCTATATTGGATGCAGGCTCAAAGGTCCATCGATCATCCAGCCCTTTGATATTTTCCAGGACAGGAAGTATTTCATCCACCTGTCCGGCGCAGTCCAGAAACGTGCAGCCGGAAGTGAATCTGTGACAAAAATTATTTTCCCACCATCCTTCGCTGCTCCGTAGTCCCTGTTTCGTCATCTCATCGAGTTTGGCGGTATAAACATCGGCAATTTTCTTTACGTCTCCGGAAGCATGCGGGAGAGGCAGCTTGCTGATTTTTTCCGCTGTTTTTTCCAGAAAAGTGCCTATCCTTTCCGGCCTGAGTATGAGTCTTTTATCGGCAAGCAAACCGGCGGCAATCTCCAGCACGCGATAGTCGTCGTAGTTGCACACCTAGTGGCGATGTCCCAGGTTTTCCCAGGCCAGAATATTACGCCAGGAACACGCGGCATCCCCAATGTTCGCGGGAAACGAGATCAAGAAATTGCGGGCGCTGTCGCAGTTCCGGAATTTCACGCTGCCGCAATTCACGCATCTGGCAAAAGAGTTGTAACGGTAAACGCCATAAGTATCGGAGCCACAACGGACATGACCGACAGGCATGGTGTAGTACAGACTCACCATGAACCTTCCTCCTCATGATGGAAAAAACAGGCGGAGACGTCATTATTTAATGCCTTTAGACTGCATTGTAATGCGCCTGTTATTTGAATGCCACCATCCAGTCATACTGCCTGGACGCCAATTCGTCCAGAATGCGCTTCGCGAAACTGCCTTCGTTTCACCGCAACAGATAATCCGCCGCGACCCCGGCGAAAATCGCGCCGCCGTACCAATTGTTGTGCATGAAGGCCTTGAAGCAGTTTTCCCGGCCGCGCCCGCGGATCAATTGCCAGTGGTAGAACGCCATCGCGGCGGCAACGGCGAGGCCGAGGTAGAAGGCCGGCCCCATGTCGTAACGCCAGCCGAGCGCGGCGAAGAGGGAAAGCATCGCGACGTAGCAGAACATCACCGCCACGACGTCGAAACGGCCGAAAGTAATCGCCGAGGTCTTGATGCCGATTCTCAGATCGTCGTCGCGGTCGACCATCGCGTACTCGGTGTCGTAGGCGAGCGACCAGAAAATGTTGATTCCCAAAAGCCACCAGGCTTCCAGCGGCAGATCGTTCAGATGCGCGGCGTAGCTCATCGGGATGCCGAAACCGAAGGCGATGCCGAGATACGCCTGCGGCAGCGCGAAAAATCGCTTGGTCAATGGATAGCTGACGGCGAGAAATACCGCCACGACCGCCAGTTCGAGCACGAGCAGATTCCGCAGCGGCAGCACCAGCGCCAGCGAACACAGGATCAGCGCGATGAAGAGCGCGAACGCCTCCTTCAGCGTCACCTTGCCGGAAGTCACCGGGCGGTCGCTGGTGCGCTTGACGTGCTTGTCGAAATCCCGGTCGGCGCAGTCGTTGATCACGCAGCCCGCCGAGCGCATCAGCAAGGTGCCGACCATGAATACGATGACCACCGTCCAGTCCGGTTTTCCGTTCGAGGACAGCCACAGCGCCCACAGGGTCGGCCACAGCAGCAGCAGCGTGCCGATGGGTTTGTCGAGACGCATCAGCCGCTCATACAGCCCGAGACGTTCCTTCAGCAGGGACAATTCCACGTTCTTTCCACCTATTCCAGATTTAAATTAAATAAATGTTGTTTATTGTAGCGATATACAAACGGCAATTAATATACAAAACTGGAATTTTCATTCCGTTTTTACATCGCTTTCCACATCGATTTCCACATCAATGAGCCCGGCGACCGCCGCGCGCAGACGCACCCCGTCCGCTTCGTCGAAAGCCAGCGGGGCGGCGGCGGCAATCGTCACCCGGGCGAACAGATGCCCGAGCAGGCCGAAATCGGCGCGGCCCGTCGTCTGCAACGGCCGCCGGGAAAAAAGACTACCCCACATTCCGTTCAATGCCAACGGCAGCACCGGCGGCATTTCTCCACGCACGGCAGCGTCGGCGGCCTCTTTTGCGGTTCCTTTCACGGCCTCATTTGCCATTCCGTTCGCAGTTTCGTTCGCGGTTCCATTTTCCGCGCACAACGCCTCCAGGCGCACCAGGATCGCGCGCGCCGAATCGTCGAAAACGCCAAGGCCGCCGTCTTCCGTCATCTTCCCCTCGGGAAAGACCGCGACCAGGTGCCCGGCGTCGAGCGCCCGGGCCGCCGCGTCGTACGCGCGCGCCCTGCCTTCCGCTCCACCTTCCCCATTCTCCTCGGCGGGCAGCGCAATCGCGTTGCAGCGGCGCAGCACGTAACCGAGCACCGGCAGGGAAAGCAGACGCGGCCCGAGCACGAAGCGGATCGGGCGCCCGCTCGCGGCCATCAGCACGAAGGGATCGACGCGGCTGACGTGGTTGCAGACGAGCAGCGCCGCGCCGCGTTCCGGCAGGTGTTCGAGCCGGCGCGTGGAGAGCCGGTACACCGTGTGAACCAGCATCCAGGCGATGAAGCGCAACAGGAATTCCGGCACCAGGCGATAGATGTACAGCGCAATCGCGGCGTTGAACAACGCGCCGATGGCGAACAGCAGCGGAATCGACGCGCCGATGCCGAGAATCCCGGCGGCAAAGAGGGCGCCGCCGACCATGAATACCGCGTTCATGATGTTGTTCGCGGCGATGATGCGGGCGCGATGTTCCTCGGCGCTCTCCAGTTGCACCAGCGCATACAGCGGCACGATGAAAAAGCCGCCGAACAGTCCGATCAACACGAGATCGGCCAGAATGCGCCAGGTGGAAAATTGCGCCAGCATCGCGCCGACGCCATGCAGCGCTTCGGGCGGCGGCGCCGGCGGCAGCAGGGCCGAAGCCAGCGAGAGGTCGAGCGCGAACAGGGTGAGCCCGATCGAGCCGAACGGCACCAGGCCGATCTCCAGCCGCTTCGCCGAGAGCCGTTCGCACAGCAGCGAACCGACGCCGATGCCGACCGAAAACGTCGCCAGCAGCAGCGTCACCACCGTTTCGTCGCCGCCCAGCACCTTTTGCGTGTAGACCGGGAACTGCGTCAGGAACAGCGCCCCGTACAGCCAGAACCAGGAAATGCCGAGAATCGCCAGGAACACCTTGCGATTCCGGCGCGCGAAGCCCAGGTTGCGCCACGTCTCGGTCAGCGGATTGGGATTGACCCTGAGTTCCGGCGCCGGCGGCGGCGCGGCGGGAATGCCGCGGGAAAGCAGATAACCCGCCGCCGCGATCGCCAGCCCGATGACGGCGATCCAGACCGGATGCCCTCCCGTGGCCGGAGACGCGGTTTTCGCCAGAAGGCCGCCGACGATCGTGCCGAGCAGAATCGCGATGAACGTGCCCGCTTCGACCAGCGCGTTGCCGCCGACCAGTTCGGAGGCGGAAAGATGCTGCGGCAGGATCGCGTATTTCACCGGCCCGAACACCGTCGAATGCAGCCCCAGAAGGCACAGCGCGACGAACAGCCAGACGAGGCTGTGCAGCAGGAAGCCGATCCCCGCGACGACCATGATCAGCATTTCCAGGATTTTCACCGCGCGCGCGATCCTCGCCTTGTCGTATTTGTCGGCCAGTTGCCCGGCTGTGGCGGAGAAAAGGAAAAAAGGCAGGATGAAAATCGCGGCGGCGAGGTTCGTCAGCACTTCCGGCGCCATCGCCGACCACTCGGCGGCATGGAACGCGACCAGAACGACCAGTGCGTTCTTGAACAGGTTGTCGTTGAAGGCACCGAAGAACTGCGTGCCGAAAAAAGGCGCGAAGCGCCGCGCCCTGAGCAGGCCGAATTGGGAAGATTGGGAACCGTGCGATGCGTCGGAAGAGGAAGAAGAATGATTTTCCGCGTTCATGGATGACTCAGGGTCGGGATGGATTCCGAAATGGATTCCAATCGGAACGAAATCAGGATCAAGACAGCGCCCTTCCGGCGCCGACGGAAAGCAGCCCCAGCCAGGCGAACAGCAGCGCCCCGAGCACATGCAGCGCCACTACCGCCAGCGCCCAGCCGGCCTGCTGCGCGAGCAGGCGTTCGAGCACTTCCGCCGTGAAGGTCGAGAACGTCGTCAGCCCGCCGAGAAACCCGGTGACGATCAGCAACTTGTACGCTGTGGGAATACCGGCGTACAACTGGAATACCCCGAGCGCGACGCCGATCAGATAAGCTCCGAGCAGATTCGCCGCCAGCGTGCCCAGCGGCAGCGCGGCGAACAGCGGATTGAGCAACAATCCAAGCAGCCAGCGCAGCCAGGCGCCGAGCGCGGCGCCGATGCCGACGGCAAAAAAGGAAGCGAGGAAAGTGGCGCGATTCATTGGAGAAGATGTCGGGAAAAGCGTGCGTGCCGGAAGACGGCAGCCGTCGTTTTCAGGAAAGTTTTTGATTTTAACGGTTTTCCTCCCGGCGCCGGTAAAATGCTCGCTTCAGTCTTCCCTTCAGTCTTCCCTTCAGTCTTCCCTTCCGTCTTCCCTATTCCATACGGTCTTACCGGAAAAACGAACTCCATGAGCAGCGAAGAAAAAAACGCCCCCGCGGTCAACTTCATCCGCAACATCGTCGACGCCGATCTCAAGGCCGGCAAATACGCCACGCGCCGCTGGTCCGGCCGGCCCGGACCAGGCGCGCAGCAGCTTGCCGGCGGCGCCGACCCGGCGGCGATCCGCACCCGCTTCCCGCCGGAACCGAACGGCTACCTGCACTTCGGCCACGCCAAGTCGATCTGCCTCAATTTCGGCCTCGCGCGCGACTACGGCGGCCGCTGCCACCTGCGCTTCGACGACACCAACCCGGAAAAGGAAGAAGACGAATACGTCCGCTCGATCATCGCCGCGGTGCGCTGGCTCGGTTTTTCATGGGCTGACGAGACCCCGGGCGGCGAAGACAACCTCTATTACGCCTCCGACTACTTCGGCTGGATGATCGAATTCGCCGAAACCCTGATCCGCGCCGGGCATGCCTACGTGGACAGCCAGTCCGCCGAGGAAATGCGCAGGAACCGCGGCACGCTCACCGAACCGGGTGTCGAAAGTCCCTGCCGCAGCCGCTCCGCGGACGAAAACCTCGCCCTCTTCCGCGCCATGCAGGCGGGCGAATACCCCGACGGCGCGCACGTGCTGCGGGCAAAGATCGACATGGCCTCGCCGAACCTCAACCTGCGCGACCCGGCGATCTTCCGCATCCGCCACGCCCACCACCACCGCACCGGCGACCGCTTCTGCGTTTACCCGATGTACACCTTCGCGCATCCGATCGAGGATGCGCTGGAAAACATCACCCATTCCATCTGCACGCTCGAATTCGAAGACCAGCGCCCGTTCTACGACTGGCTGCTGGAACGGCTCGCCGAGGGCGGTCTCCTGCAGCGCCCGCTGCCGCAGCAGATCGAATTCTCGCGGCTCAACCTCACCTACGTCGTGCTCTCCAAGAGAAAGCTCATTCAACTGGTCGAGGAAAAGCACGTCGCCGGCTGGGACGATCCGCGCCTGCCGACGCTTGCCGGCGCGCGGCGGCGCGGCTACCCGCCGGAAGGCTTCCATCGGTTCGCCGAGCGCATCGGCGTTTCCAAATCCGACTCGCTGATCGACATCTCGGTCTTCGAGGAATGCATGCGCGAAACCCTGAACGAAAGCGCCGAGCGCCGCATTGCCGTGCTCGACCCGGTCCGCCTCGTCATCACCAACTACCCCGAGGGACAAAGCGAGCTCTGCCAGGCGCCCAACCATCCGCTGAAGCCCGAGCTGGGCAAGCGCGATGTTCCGTTTTCGCGCGAACTGTGGATCGAGCGCGAGGACTTCATGGAAACGCCGGTCAAGGGCTACCACCGCCTCTATCCCGGCAACCGGGCGCGGCTGCGCTACGGCTACGTGATCGAATGCACCGGCTGCGTCAAGGACGACGACGGCAACGTCGCCGCCGTGCTGTGCACCTATTTCCCCGATTCCAAATCCGGCACACCGGGCGCCGACAACTACAAGGTCAAGGGCAACCTGCACTGGGTCAGCGCCGCGCACGCCTACGCCACGGAAGTGCGCCTCTACGACCGCCTGTTTGCCGTTCCCGCGCCGGGCGCGCGGCGGGAAGGAGATGCCGCGAACATCGAGCGCGACTTCCTCGACGACATCAACCCGCAATCGCTGGCGCTGATCACCGCCCAGCTCGAACCCTCGCTGCGCGAAGCCGCGCCCGAAGCCTCGTTCCAGTTCGAACGGCACGGCTACTTCGTTGCCGATGCCGCCGATTCGAAACCCGGCGCGCCGGTATTCAACCGCACCGTGACACTGAAGGATTCATGGGGGAAGAAGTGAAACGGGGGCAATTCACACCATTCGTACCCGTGAAAATTTTTCCGCCGCCTGGATTCCCGCCGGGGTTTGCACAGGGGGAATGACAGGAAAATTACCGCTGGCAGACGAATTCGGGTTGTGCTGGTTGGGTTGTGCTGGTTGGGTTGTGCTGACGCCGATGTTTCAGGAATCCGTAAAGTACCTCCGTCATTCCCGCGCAGACGGGAATCCAGGAATCACGGCAAAGGAAAGAAACCTCCACACAGTTTCCAGTAAAAAATAATTTTTCTCTTAAATTCACTACAGTAGCCAGAGAAAATTTCATTTATATATAGAAAAATCAAGAGGTCTCCATGAAATTCATCGACCGGATTCAAGCCGCCTGGGAAAAAAACGACAGCCTTCTCTGCGTCGGACTCGACCCCGACCTGGAAAAGCTTCCGCTGCGGTATCGGGACGACCCCGCGGCCATCTACGATTTCTGCACCGCCATCGTCGACGCCACCGCCAACCTCGTTTGCTGCTTCAAGCCGCAGATCGCCTACTTCGCCGCCCGCCGCGCCGAAGGACAGCTCGAAGCGCTGATCGCCCACATCCACGCGCAGCATCCGGGCATTCCGGTCATTCTCGACGCCAAGCGCGGCGATATCGGCAGCACCGCCGAGCAATATGCGCGCGAAGCGTTCGAGCGCTACTGCGCCGACGCCGTGACGGTGAATCCCTACATGGGCCGCGACTCGGTCGAACCCTATCTCGCCTACCCCGACAAGGGCGTCATCCTGCTCTGCCGCACCTCCAATGCCGGCGGCAACGACCTCCAGTTTCTCGATGTCGGCGGCGAAAAACTCTACGAGCGCGTCGCGCGCCTCGTCGCCGACGACTGGAACAAAAACGGCCAATGCGCCCTCGTCGTCGGCGCCACCTATCCCTCCGAGATCGCCCGCGTGCGCGAAATCGCCGGCGACATGCCGCTGCTGGTTCCCGGCATCGGCGCCCAGGGCGGCGATGTCGAAGCCGTCGTCAAGGCCGGGCGCACCGCGAACGGCAGGGGTCTGATCATCAATTCCTCGCGCGCGATTCTTTATGCCCAAGGCGGCGGATCTTTCGTGGAATCCGCCCGGGAAGCGGCATGGAAGACGCGGGAAGAAATCAACCGGTATCGGTGATCCGGGCTATGGCACCGCCGTTGGACGTGCGGAGAAACGAAATGAAAGGAGTCAAAATGTTCCCTTCCCTGAAAAACAATGGATATTCGCGCATTACCGCAACCCACCGCCTTCCAGGCTGCGTCGCATTTGCCTCCCTGCTGCTTCTGGCAGCAATGGCGAACGGAGCAAAGGCGCAGACGACGGGTGCAGCCACGTTTTCCAATCCCCCGGCCATCGCCAAACCCATGGGGTACACGCATGTCGTCGAAGTGGCCGGGCCGCATCGCACCGTGTATATCTCGGGACAGCTCGGACTCGGCCGCGATGGAAAACTCGTCGGCGCCCCCGGCGACTTCAGGGCGCAGGCTCGGCAGGCGTTTGAAAACCTCAAGGCCGCGCTCGATTCCGTGGGCGGACGGTTCGAACATATCGTGAAGATCAACATGTACCTGACCGACATGAAAGGCCAGCTTCCCGTGCTCAGGGAAGTCCGGGATTCCTACGTCAACACGGCGGCGCCGCCCGCCAGCACGACGGTCCAGATTTCCCGGCTGGCGCTGCCGGACGCATTGTTCGAAATCGAGGCGATCGCGATACTGCCTCCGCATCGCTGACCCTATCCCCATTCCCTACCCCTGACCTATCTCCGCTCCTGTCCTCGGCCTGACCCGGCTCTTTTATCCAGCCTTTGTCTGAACTATCCGAAGCCAATGAAAAAGCCGCCTTTCGGCGGCTTTTTCATTGGGGTAAGTGAAGGAATACGAATAACGCCTCCTTTCTTCCAGGGGGGAACTTACAACGTCAGCCCCATCACCAGCGTGGCGATAAAGGCGAACAGGAAAACATAAAAAACAATCTTGGCGATGATGACGGCACCTACCATGACCCCGCCAAAGGCAAGAAATGCCGAAATCAGCGCGATCACGAGAAACAAAAAAGCACAGTACAACATCGCCGCCTTCCGCATGAAATCATGACTACGTCTCCCGCTCCGGAACCCGTCCGGAAAATCGGACAGGCTCTTCAACATGGAGGGGCACCCCGAGCGGCGCCGTGGAGTACCGCCGGCCCGCAGGTTCCTCGACAAACGAAAGAGAAAGCGATGAGCAGGGGACATCAACTTTCCTCTTTCTACCGCCCGTGCCAAAGCGGTGCAAAGGACCTTCGAGCCATGTGGCACCCCGGGCGGCGCCGCCAGGGTGAAAACTTCGCGTGACGGCCGGCAGACACGCTTTTCGAATCGAACCGCCCATCTCCGGTGCCGCTCCCGGCCAGGCCGCAACATTTCCGGATCAGGCCGGCACGGCGGTGTGAAAATATTTTCCATCATCATTCCCAGTAGGGATTGGCGTGATAAAAACGATGTACATCGACAACCCATTGCGTATCCGACAGATTCGACCATCCTTCCATATCGAGGTATGGCGCCCGGGCGAACCGTTCCTTGTCGATATCGAGGAGAAAACGTTCATTGCGCGCATCGAAGGTCAAGGCACCCCACGGAACCGCAAAAAGCTTTTCTCTTTCGACTCCGAAGAATCCGCCTATTCCGAGCACCGCATAGGCAATGCGCCCTTTGTGTACGTCGAGCATGACACCCTTGATATCGCCGACACTCTCGCCGCCCAGGTTGATCACGATGTTGCCGATCAACGCGTCCGCCAGCAGCAATGGCGCGCGGGAATCTGCGCCACGACCGTTGCCGCCAATGCCGTTGAAACCGGCGCCGCCCGGAGTACCGCCCGGACCCGCGCCCCCGCCATCATTGCCATTTGCATGCGTGTCATCTCCCTCGTAGAGCTGTGATGTCAAACAAAACAAATGCATTGACGGGTCGGGAGCCGCGGGGTCGAATTTGCCCGCCATGGCCGCCGCCGCTACCGGGCGTTACATCGTCCGTTACGGAAAGAATTCTGTGCTCGGCTCATCTTCATCTCCTTACAGTCGTATCTCTCATCTCTCGCGGGCGATTTTTCCCGACCCACGGGAACCGGAAATCATCCGCACGCCAAAAACAACGCAATGCGCGTGCCCAAAAGAGAAATGTTCCGGAAACATTGCGGAAAACACTGTAAAAACAGATGAATCGCGTGTTTTTTGAAAGAAATTCCGAACCGTGAGAAAACGGAGCGGTAACGAAACAACGGTAATTTTTACGGAGCCGTCTGTAATTTTTACCAACGCCCCCGGTTTCCAGGCGGCAGGTTTTTATAGTCGTTCCGGTTGCAAAACGGACTCCGCGATAGATGGCGGAGCGGCGGCGATATGCCCTTATTCTTCGCTATGTTCTACGTCACTGACCGCGACTTCGGTGGGTTCGGCATATTTTTTCAACCGGTTGTATAGCGTTTTCGGACTGACGCCGAGCGCCGCCGCGGCGTTCTCGCGGTGGCCGCCGAAATGTTTGAGCGTGGTCAGAATCACCGTGCGTTCCACTTCTTCGAGCAGGGGTTTGTCGTTTCGCACGGCGAATTCCGCGGATTCGATGGAGTCGGTGGATTCGATGGATCCGGCGGGTTCCTCCGCATTCCACGCATCCCACGTCTCCCGGCCGTCTCCGAACCATTCGCCGTCGATCTCGTCGCCGCGCGCCATGACGAACTCGCGCTCGATCGCATTTTTCAATTCACGCACGTTGCCGGGCCAGGAATAGCGGCACATCCGTTCCAGTGCATTGGCGGACAGACGTTTCTCGCTTTTCTCGCGCGCGCAGAGCTGACCGAGAAAATGTTCGACAAGCAACGGGATATCCTCGCGCCGTTCGCGCAGCGGAGGCAGGAGAATGGGAAAAACACTGAGGCGGTAATACAGGTCCGCACGCAATTTTCCCGAGGAAACGGCCCGATCCGGCATCACATTAGTGGCGGCGATGATGCGCGCGTCGGTTTCGAGCAGTTCGGAAGAGCCGACGCGCATGAAACGCCCCGTCTCCAGAACGCGGAGAAATTTCACCTGCAGATCCTGCGACATCTCGGTCACTTCATCGAGAAAAAGCGTGCCCTCGTCGGCGCGTTCGAAAAATCCTCTGTGGGTGCGGGTGGCGCCGGTGAAACTGCCTTTTTCGTGGCCGAATATCTCGCTTTCGATCAATTGCGACGAAATGGCGCCGCAATTGACCGCGACGAATTTATTGCGATGGCGGCGGCTCAACGAATGAATGCCCTGCGCCACCAGTTCCTTCCCGGTACCGCTCTCTCCCACGATCAGCACGGTCATCGCCGTCTTGGCGACATTGGCGATCTGTTCGTAAACATGCCGCATCGCCGGCGAGCGCCCGTACAGCGCACCGAAATGCCCTTCGTGCTCGACGCTGGCAAACGGGCAGCAGGAAAGCACCCGCTTTTCCGTTCCCCGCACCGGCTCATCTCCCCCACCGCCACCCTCGCCGCTTTCCGCCCCGATCCCGGCGCGCCGCCGGACACGCGCCAGGAGAAGGGATAACTGGGAATGGTCGATCGGATTGAGTTTGTTGTCGGAGGCCGTCAGGTGCAGTGCCTGGAAATCATGCACGCCATCCCCGATGCCGGTGAGAAGAACCACCTCGGTGTTCGGGTCCGAGGAGATCGTCTGAAAAAGATCGAATCCTTCACCGTCGATCAACACGATATCGAGCAGGACGATGCGGGGACACTTGCTTTCGAAACAATTCCTGGCGTCACGTATGTTGTCGGCAACGCAGACGGACAAGCCTTCCCGCGCGACGAACGCCGCGATATTCCCCGTCGATTCCGGATTCCTTTTCACGATCAGGGCATGGGGCATGCCTCTTCTCCTCGATGGACAGAAGTTCGAAGTACGGCGCAGCTACCGTACGGCTATCCGGCACGAACCGTTGTTTTTACCGCTGCCGGCCACGAAACATCCCGAAATGCGGAATTCCGCCTTCCGGGAAAATTCGATAGCCTGCAACGAAAATAGTTATGTCTCCTTATTCGATTCTTTCACACGCCCGTTGAATTTTCGTAAGAGTATGTGCAGCGAATGTAACAAACGCCACGCCCGCCTTCCGGAAACAATCCGGGCGGGAAGGAAAAAGGAGAAGGGCGAAGGGTGAATACCGCGATCAGCCGGGCGCTGCAGCCGGGGATGACGCCGGAGACGGCGCGAGGGAAGAATGCGTAGCGGAAAGAGGAACTGAAGCGCTTTCCACAGCAAGACGCGCGGTCCCGGCCAGGTCGGGGTCGAGCTGATAAAGCAGCGCTTGCGCCAGCATCAGAACGTTTTCCCGCAAACGCGCATCGACTTCGAAAACCGGGCTGCGAAAAATCTGTTCCTTCGCCAGGGCTGCACGATAGTCCGCCAGTCTCGGACGCGGCTGCGCGTCGGTACGGGTAACGCCGACGACCAGCCCGCTCCGGGCGATGAATTCCCTGAACACTCCGACAAAAAAGCGCAGATCGTCGAGCGGCGCCGGACGGGTATTGTCCATGAGCAGAACCAGCCCCAGTCCGCCTTCGCTGAGGATGTCCCACATGAACCCGAAACGGTCCTGCCCGGGCGTGCCGTAAACATGCAGGCATCCTCCTTCGAGCGTGATGCAGCCGTAGTCGAATGCGATCGTCGTCGTTTTCTTGCGCCTCCGCTCGCGCTCGCGGCTGCGGTCGCGGTGAAAGACTTCGGTGGTCAGCAAATCGCCGCGGCACAGCGCCGCCACGGCGGTCGTCTTGCCCACGCCGATCGGCCCGGAAATGATCAGTTTGTATTGCTCCTGTTCCATCCCGCCTTACCTTTCTCACTTCCAGACTTTGGCCAGGAGCCGCTGCAGGAACGCCGGCAATCCGCTACTGCTCTCTTTCGGCGCCGCGGTTTTCTGGGAGGCATTCTGGGAGGAATTCAAAGCGCTTCTTATCCTGTCGATCCATTCGTTGTCGGCATCCGCGGCGCCGCCCCGCTCCTCGAACAGGCACAACGCATCGCAAACGGTATAAAAGGCGAATACCTGGCGCTGCCGGAGCCCGGTGATGGCGACGGCCTGCGCCAGGGAACAGGGATGCAGCATCCACAGCGCGGAAATCTGCATTGCCCCCTGAATGCGCGGCAGGCACGGCAAGTTCGGCCAATGCTTCAGGGATAGCGGCGTGTGAATGTCGGTGCCCTCGCGCAGACGCCCATGGGCACACCATAAAGCGATCTGCGCCAGAATGAATTCGGCCCGCCGCGCGCGGTGGTTGGTAATCGGCTGCTGTTCCCCGGAAAAATCCGCCAGGCCGGGAACGATTTCGGCCCGCCCCTGGGCGTTGATCCTTCCTTTCAGCCCCGAACGCGGCAGCAGGCGGATTTTCGGTTTGTGCCGCAAAGGGCCGAGACAAAGCCGTTGCAGGAGTTTTTCATCCAGATCTCCGCCCCAGCGGTTGCCCGTCGGATCCAGCAGAATGCGCCGTCCTTCGAGCGAGATATCGATCAGTGTCGCTTCCTTGCCCATGACGAGCAGCGCGCTCCGTATGTATTCGCTGAGATAGCCGTCCGGGTTGAAACACAAGCGGCGCACCTGGAGCGGATCGTTCAGATCGACATCGTGGAAAAAACCGCCGTGATGATCGAACAGCCCCAGATCCCGTTCCAGCGCCCCGGCAGCCTCCCGCGCCCCGGCGGGCGAGATGGCGTTTTCCCACGCGGAATCCAGCGGCGCGGCTCCCGCGTTCGATGCTCCCAGCGAAAACATCGCGGGAACGATGGGAGGCACGAGCGTATCGACGGCGGCGGCAGAAACAGAAACAGCCGCCGCATCCGCCGCAGCCGTCTCCGCGCCCACTGGCGCATCGGGTGCATCGGGCGCAGCCGAAAGCCGGTGCAGCGTTTGCATCAGTGTTTCCGGAGCCAGCGGATGCTGCAGGAAACAAATGTTCGGGATATCCTCGTGCGGCGGCGCGCCGACGACGACGATCGGGCATTTGCGGTGCTGACGGAGGCGGCGCACGATCGTCGTGCATTCGGGGAGATCGCCGTTGAACAGCAGGATATCCGCCTGGTTTAATTTTGAAAACGAAAAGGCATCCTGGCCCAGCCGCCGCAACGTCGCCTCCAGATTGACGAGTGCCGACGTGCCGAACCCCATCGCGCAGAGCGTGGTCGTCCTGGCCGTGCCGCCCGGCGAACTACCTGGCGCCACCGTTGTAACCAGACTCTCGTTCATTGCCATTTGTCCCCATCTTTTTTAACAGGCAGCATCACGCCCCGGTGAACACCGAATCAATATTTATGTCTATTTTGTAATACGGACTGCGGCACGCGGATTCGTGACTCCGGGTTGATTCGACGCATCAAGGAAAATGGAGGATTCCGGAAATATCTTAAAAAAATGGCAATTGCATTCCCAGAAAGTATAGCGCATCGGCTCATGGAAAACCCCATTTTTCTGTGGGGGCATGTGCAAAAAGGCCTACTGGGAAGAAAATGGCGGTTACCGCGATTTTTATTTTCCGCACCGGGGATTCCCGGTTTTTCGGCGCCTCCTTCAGGGCATTTCCGGCATCGGCGGCGCCGTTGCGAAGCACGCTCAGCCCTCGGGGGCCAATTTATATTTGTTTTGCGTAGCAACGCCCAATCGAAAATCATTCGGCCCGGCGAGAAATCCGGCCGGCGCGAGCGCCCCGGTCCGGATTCCTCGCCGACAGAAAATCGACGCCTACTGCACGATCACCCGTCCATGCAGGGGTTGCACCGGGCGATTGTTATGATGATGCACGACCGCGGCAAACTGCTCGACCTGCTCCCTGGAGAGTGAAGGAGATTCCTTCAGCACCAGCCAGCGCACCCCTTCGGAACAGGGCGGCGTGGTCAGCGAACCGCTGAAACGGTAATACGACAGATGCTTCGGCAGCAGCGCATGAACATCCACCGCCTTGGTCAGCGCTTCCGGTTCGCCTTTTTCCCTGGGCATGGTTTTCCAGATTTCTTCCAGTTGCTTGTTGGCCTTGCCCTCTTTGAGCATTACCGCCAGCACCGCCAGTTCGCCTTCCGGATTCTTGTATACGAAATGCGCTTCCAGCGGGAACGATTTTCCGTTGATCAGATTTTCGCTCGGCGTATGGAAGTGAAATTGCTGTAACTCGAAAACGTCGCCATCCAGTTTCAGGGTATTGCCGCCCGAAACATTGATCTGCACCGTATGCCCGTTATTGACGATGGTCTGCGGACCGCTCTTGTAATGCAGTTGCAACGGTTTCACGCCCGCCTTCAGCGCGCCTTCGATATTGATCGGCGTCTGGTTGGTGCCGCGGGCACATAGGGCGAATTCGGGAGAAAGCTGCCCCCAATGCTCGGGCGCATCGTCCCCCTCGTACCCCCAATGCGGCGGCTCGCTCGCGGAGTGAGCGGGTTCGGAGGCCTGGACGGCCTGGATGAACATTGCGGCGGCAAGCGGCAAGGCGAAAAACAAGGTTTTTTTCATTCAAGATACTCCTGTGAATTTGCATCGAATACGTCGCGGCTCCACGGCACGCGGGGCGCTCGCGGGAAAGGCACGGCACGGACAAGCGGCAGGGTATTGCGGCTCTCCGGCCGTGCCGGTCCCGTTGCGTCAACGGCGCAAAGTGAAAAACGGAGGACAACACGGCGTGCAATTTCCACAATATCGATGCCGGAGCGAAATTAGACGCCGTATTCCGGCTCTTGTTTCCGGCCCAGGGGTTACATGCCCAAAATAAATTCCAGATTAATTAAATATAATTTCATATATGTAGCCACATATAGAAGAAAATAATTCATTCAATATAGAATCATTCCGCACATGCGCTTTTTCCATGGAGCGTGCCGTTTCCGTCCGCACTCCATTTCCGTTTCCGCGCCATTGCCACGCATCCGCCTTCGCACCCGGACGATGTGCTAAATTGAGCGTTTGCCTTTCACACACGAAGGATCCCCGAAGATGCAAGGAGATAAAAAAGTCCTCGTATTCCTGAACAAGCTGCTGGCGCACGAACTGACCGCGATCAACCAGTATTTCCTGCATGCCCGCATGTACCGCAACTGGGGATACGAGGAACTGGACGAACATCTCTATGACGCCTCGATCACCGAGATGAAACAGGCGGACAAACTGATCGAACGCATCCTGTTCCTCGAAGGTCTGCCCAACCTGCAACAGTTGAACAAACTCCTGATCGGCGAACATCCGCGCGAAATGATCGAATGCGACCTGCAACAGGTGATGGCGGCGGTCGCCGCGCTGCGCGAGGCCATCGCCTACTGCGAATCCTGCGAGGATTTCGTGACGCGCGACCTGTGCGAGAGCATCCTGAAAAAAGAGGAAGATTTCGTCGACTGGCTGGAAACTCAACTGAACCTGATCGACAGCGTCGGACTCGAAAATTATCTGCAATCCCAAATCGACGATTGAATCCCGAAGCGCTTGCATGCCCTTTCAAGCAGCGTTCGAGTTGCATCCCGGACCGGACGAAAAAACCCGGTACGGAAAATTCCCGGAAACGCTCCGGCAATGCGTGGTCATTCACGACCATTTACGGCCATTCGCAACCGCCGCTTCCGGGCCGACGTTTTGAACCATCCTGACTGCCACCGTGCTCAATATCGACCTGCACTGCCATTCCAACGCCTCCGACGGCACGCTGCCGCCGGATGAGGTGGTCCGGCGCGCGGCCGCCAACGGCGTCGATTTCCTGGCGCTGACCGACCACGATACGCTCACCGGGCTTCCCGCCGCCGCCGTGGCAGCAGAAGAAGCGGGCATCGGCTGGGTGTCCGGAGTGGAAATTTCCATCGAATGGAACGGCGTCCAGGTGCATATCGTCGGACTCGACTTCGACCCCGACGACCCCGCGCTCAACGCCGGCCTCGCGCGAATCCGCTCCGGACGCATCGAACGCGCCCGGCGCATGGGCAAGGCGCTGGCGCAAGCCGGTATCGAAGACGCATTCGAAGGCGCGATGCGGTATGCCGAACATCCGGAACTGATCTCGCGCGCCCATTTCGCGCGCTACCTGGTGGAAAAGGGCATCTGCCGCGATACGCGCCGCGTCTTCAACGCCTACCTGGTACCGGGCAAGCCGGGCTACGTCGACCATCGCTGGGCGGGCCTGGAAGAAACGCTCGAGTGGATACACGCCGCCGGCGGCATCGCGGTGATCGCCCATCCCGGCCGTTACCCCTTTTCCTCCGTGGCGCTGCAACAATTCCTGGATGCCTTCAAAATGCTCGGCGGCGAAGGAATCGAAGTGATCTCGGGCGGACACACGCGCGAACACGTCGAACGGTTTACCCGCCTGACGACCTACTACGCCCTCACGGCCTCGCGCGGATCGGACTTCCACGGGCCGGGACAAAGCTACGTCGACCTGGGCGCGCTCGACCCCCTGCCGGAAGGACTGCCCCCGGTATGGAGCCTTTTCTCCGATCCGCCCGCCGAACGCTGAGCGGATCGAACACCACGAAACCATGACCCATTACCTCTCGATTCACCCGGAAAACCCGCAACCGCGCTTCCTCGAACAAGCCGCCGCGATCGTCAGGGACGGCGGCATCATCGCCTTCCCGACCGACTCCTGTTACGCACTCGGCTGCCACCTCGGCGACAAGGACGCGGTCGACCGCATCCGCGCCATCCGCGAGGTGGACGCCCGGCATCACCTGACGCTGATGTGCCGCGACCTTTCCGAAATCGCCCATTTCGCCCGCGTCGACAACGTCCGCTACCGTCTCCTGAAAGCGACGACGCCGGGCAGCTACGTCTTCATCCTCGAAGGCACCAGGGAACTGCCGCGCCGGGTACTGCACCCGAAGCGCAAGACGATCGGCCTGCGCATCCCCGACCACCGCATCGCCCAGGCGCTGCTCACCGAACTGAACGAACCGCTGCTGACCGCCACCCTGCTCCTGCCCGGAAACGAAACGCCGCTCACCGAGGGCTGGGAAATCCAGGAGGCGCTCGACGGACGCATCGAACTGATCCTCGACGGCGGCTACTGCGGCACCGAGGCGACCACGGTCGTCGACCTCACCGATTCCGTTCCCCGCATCATGCGCTTCGGGCGCGGCGACCCGACGCCCTTCGCCGTCGCCTGAGCCCCCTTTCCCATCTTTCCCATGGCCGACATCGACATCAACGCGCTGATCCAGACCATCGCCGTCGCCGCGATCCCGGTACTGCTGGCGATCACGCTGCACGAGGCGGCGCACGGTTACGTCGCCCGGCATTTCGGTGACCCGACAGCCTGGGCGCTGGGCCGCGTCAGTCTCAACCCATTGCGCCACATCGATCCGATCGGTACGATTGCGGTCCCGCTCGGCATGCTGCTTCTCTCCCTATTTCTCACCTCGGGCACGATCCTCTTCGGCTGGGCCAAGCCGGTCCCGGTCGATTTCGGGCGGCTGCGCAATCCCAAGCGCGACATGCTCTGGGTCGCGGCGGCGGGGCCAGCGGCAAACCTTGTCATGCTGTTGTTCTGGGCCGCCTTCGCCAAGCTGGGCTGGCTGCTGCCGAACAATGCATTCAGCCTGCCCATGGCGCGCATGGCCGAATTCGGCATCATCGCCAACATCATTCTGATGGTGCTCAACCTGTTTCCGCTGCCGCCGCTGGATGGCGGCCGCGTGCTCGTCAACCTGCTGCCGGATGGAGCGGCGCGGCGCTATGCCCGGATCGAGCCGTTCGGCATGCCGATCCTGATCGTGCTCCTGCTGACCGGAATCCTCGGGCAGATCCTGATGCCGGTCATGGCATTCGTGGCCAACCTGATCGCACTACTGTTTCAACTTCCCACCTGACCCTTCCTTCACTTTATATGTACGCAGAACGAGTTCTTTCCGGCATGCGCCCGACGGGCAGCCTGCATCTCGGCCACTACCACGGCGTCCTCAAAAACTGGGTGCGCCTGCAAAACGAATTCCCCTGTTTCTTCTTCGTCGCCGACTGGCACGCGCTGACGACCGAATACGACGGTCCGCAGGGAATCGCCAAATCCACCTGGGACATGGTCATCGACTGGCTCGCCGCCGGCGTCGATCCGGCGCATGCCACGCTCTTCATCCAGTCGCAGGTGCCCGAACACGCCGAACTGCACCTGCTGCTCTCCATGATGACCCCGCTCGGCTGGCTCGAACGGGTGCCCACCTACAAGGATCAGCAGGAAAAACTCTCCAACAAGGATCTTTCCACCTACGGCTTCCTCGGCTACCCGCTGCTGCAGGCCGCCGACATCCTGATCTATCGCGCCGACAAGGTGCCGGTAGGCGAGGACCAGGTACCGCACATCGAATTCGCGCGCGAAATCGCCCGCCGCTTCAACCACCTCTACGGGCGCGAACCGGGCTTCGAGGAAAAGGCGAAGGAAGCGGTGAAAAAACTCGGCGCCAAGCGCGCCCGCCTCTACGAAGAACTGCGCACCCGCTACCAGGAGCGCGGCGACGGCGCCGCAATCGAACAGGCCCACGCCCTGCTCGAAGAAGTGCAAAACCTCTCGCACGCCGACCGCGAGCGTCTCTTCGGCTATCTCGAAGGCAGCGGCAAGATGATCCTCGCCGAACCCGACGCGCTGCTGACCGAAGCCGCGCGCATGCCCGGCCTCAACGGACAGAAGATGTCCAAGTCGTACGGGAACATCATTTCCCTGCGCGAGGACGAAGCCCAGGTGACGCAGAAAGTGAAACGGATGCCGACCGACCCGGCCCGCGTGCGCCGCAGCGACCCCGGCGACCCGGACAAATGCCCCGTCTGGCAACTGCACCTCGTCTATTCCGACGAAGGAACACGCGACTGGGCGGCGGCGGGCTGCCGTTCCGCCGGCATCGGCTGCATCGAATGCAAGCAGCCCGTCATCGACGGCATCCTCGAAGAACAGGCGCCGATGCGCGAACGCGCGGCGCGCTATCTCGACGACCCGGCGCTGGTGCGCGCCATTCTCGCCGACGGCTGCGAAAAAGCGCGCGAAATGGCACGCGAGACGATGCGCGACGTGCGCGAGGCAATGGGCCTCTCCTACTCGTGACCCCTGAATCCGGCGGCGTGCAAAGCGACATGCAGGACAACATCGAAACCGCCGATACGGCGGCGCCGATCCCGGCGGCGGGAGAACTTCCGGAACTCCCGGAAGTTCCGGCAGCCTCGGTGGCTCCGATGGCCCCGATGGTTCCAGTAGCCCGCATCTACGGCCAGCCGCTGGAACAGCTTCCGCTCGACCTCTACATCCCGCCCGACGCGCTCGCGGTCATGCTCGACGCCTTCGAAGGGCCGCTCGACCTGCTGCTCTACCTGATCCGGAAAGCCAATATCGACATCCTGGATATCCCGATGGCGCCACTTACCGTACAATATCTGGAATACGTCGAAGCGATGCGCGCCCGCAATCTCGAACTGGCCGCCGATTATCTGGTGATGGCGGCAATGCTGGTGGAGATCAAATCGCGGCTCCTGTTGCCGCGACCGCAGGCCGCCAGCGAAGCCGAGGTCGAAGACCCTCGTGCCGAACTGGTGCGGCGCCTGATCGAATACGAGCAGATGAAGCTGGCAGCCGTCAGGCTCGATGCCCTGCCGCACGCGGAACGCGATTTCCACTGGCTCGGCGTCGCCGTCGAAAAAACGCTGGTGCAGCGCTTCCCCGAGGTTTCCATCGACGACCTGAAACGCGCCTGGGGCACAATCCTGCGCCAGGCGCGTCTACATACGCACCACCGCGTGCAGCGCGAGGAACTCTCGGTACGCGAACACATGGGAATCATCCTGCGGCAACTGCGCGAAACCGGGGGGTTCGTCGAATTCGCGCAGATCTTTGACGTCGCCCAAGGCGCCGCCGGCGTCGTCGTTCATTTTCTGGCCATGCTCGAACTGGCCCGCGAGCATCTGGTCGAAATTATGCAAACCGAAGCTTTTTCGCCGATTTACGTGAGACTGGCCGATGCCCGAATCGCCCACACCGCCACCCACTGAACACACCGCGCCCGAAACGGAAGCCGTCGGCTCATCCGCGGGCAATGCCGTAGCGCCGGCCGAGGCATCCGTCTCGTCGCCCGTCGCCGCCGGTGCGGAGATTTCCCCCGCCGCATCCGCGGCAAATCCCGGGGCTGTGGATGAAACCGCGGATGAAAAAGAAAGCGCGGCCGATCGTGCGGTCGATCAGGTCGACCCGGTTGATCTTTTCCCGGCAGCGGAACATCCCGACACCGTCAAGCGCGTTCTCGAAGCCGCGCTCCTCTCCGCCCTGCAGCCGCTCTCCCTCGCGGACCTGAAAAAAATGTTCAACGAGGAAATCGGCGGCGATACCCTGCGGCGGCTGCTCGACGAACTGCGCGAAGAATGGAACGGCCGTCCGGCGGAACTCCTGCAACTGGCCAGCGGCTGGCGGCTGCGCACGCGCGCCGAATACCTGCCCTACCTGGACCGCCTCGATCCGGAAAAACCACCGAAATATTCGCGCGCCGTACTCGAAACCCTGGCGATCATCGCCTACCGGCAACCCGTCACCCGCGGCGACATCGAAGACATCCGCGGCGTCACTGTCTCCACCTCGGTCATCAAGGCCCTGGAAGAACGCAGTTGGGTCGACGTCGTCGGACACCGCGACACCCCGGGACGCCCGGCACTCTATGCAACCACCAAAAAATTCCTCGACGACCTCGGCCTGCGCAGCCTGACCGAATTGCCGCCGCTGGAAGAAATCACCCAAACACTGGAATTAGCCGATGCCTAGCAACAACAAATACCTTCGCACCCTGCGCCGCTCCGCGCGCAACAATCCCAGAAACGCGCCCGCCACGGCCGCGACGACTACGGCCGAAACGCCGCAGGCGCAGCCGCAACAGGAGCGGCCGCCGCAGGACCGGCCACAGCAAGAACAGCCGCGACGCGGAAACCGTTCCCATCTTCGACGCTTCAACCGCGACTTCCGCCCGGCGGACAGGAAAAAACAGGAAGAAAACACCGGGCGCGAGGACGAATTCCTCGCGCCTGGAAACAACGCACCCGCCGAAACCGCACCCGAATACCCTTCCGAACGCAATTCCGACTGGGCGGAGCCGCAAAAACGCGCGCCGTTCAAATCCAAGAAAAAGAACGTCGGCGGCAAAACCGGCAAAAACCGCGGCACCGCAGAACCGGCACCGCAGGAACGCCTGCACAAAGTGCTGGCGCAGGCCGGGATCGGCTCGCGGCGCGAAATGGAAGAACTCATCATCGCCGGCCGTATCAGCGTCAACGGCCAGCCCTCGCACGTCGGCCAACTGATCGGGCCGCACGACCGCGTCAAGGTCAACGGCAAGCTGGTCGACCTCAAATTCTCCAACCGCCTGCCGCGTGTCGTCCTCTACCACAAACCGGAAGGCGAAATCGTCTCGCGCGACGATCCCGAAGGCCGCCCCAGCGTCTTCGCCGCGCTGCCGCGCATCAACGGCGGCCGCTGGGTCGCCGTCGGTCGTCTCGACTACAACACCAGCGGACTGCTCCTCTTCACCTCCTCCGGCGAACTCGCCAACCGCCTGATGCATCCGCGCTACCAGATCATGCGCGAATACGCCGTGCGCATCCTCGGTGAACTCACGCAGGAAGCCATCGAACAACTGATCGAAGGCATCGAGCTCGAAGACGGCCCGGCGCGCTTCCTCACCCTCGAAGAAGCCGGCGGCGAAGGCGCCAACCACTGGTACCACGTCACCCTCCAGGAAGGGCGCAACCGCGAAATCCGGCGCATGTTCGAATCCGTCGGCGTCGTCGTCAGCCGCCTGATCCGCGTCCGCTACGGCCCCTTCTCCCTGCCGCCGTACCTCAAGCGCGGCCAGTGGCGCGAACTCGAAGGTCCCGACATCGAAAAACTGCTGCGCGAATTCGGCCTCAACCGCCAGACCGCCAACGCCGCCCCACGGGCCGGCCGCGGCCGCCAGTTCCGCGGCGGAAAAGGTGGCAACGAGGGATACGGCAAGGAAGTCAACGGCAACGTCGCCGAACGCCCGGGCAAATCGCGCTACAAAGGCGAAGCCAACGGCAACGTCGCGCCCAAGCCGAAGGCCGTCAAGGAACGGGACGACAACTGGGGGAACCGCTGAAGGCCCGGTTCCGGAAATTGCATTCCAATTCAATATCAAACAAACACTTCTCTTAATCGGCGGTTCCGTCCCGTTTCGACGCCCCGGAATTTCAATGTATCGTTATTTCATATCGAAAAAAAGGTCTTTTCCATCCATAGTAAAAGTATTGACTTAGCAACTACTCGAAGTCCAGCGCCGCCATCAACACTCAAATACAGTCATGGCACGGCACAAACGCCGCAATAAAGAAATAACAGGTAATGTCGTCAGGGCGCGCGGTCAATACCTGCGTACCGAAAAACATCGACAATGTCGGAATAACGAGCGGGATGCCGCCATAGCACGTTTTTTTCGCTTCCTATCCTGTATAGGGGAATTTCTCTTCCTCTGTTTCGAACAATCCGAAAACACGACGCAAATAAAGAAGTCAGGAGGTTTTTCGCGGCACGGCCGGTTCTTTGTTCTACCTCCTGAGCACGGGCGCACTGGCGGCCATTCTGAGCCCTGTTTCTTTGTCATCTTCTGCCGTGGAACCGCCTCGCCCCGGGCTGTTTCCCGGAATACCGAAATACTGCTATGGAAGCGAAGACCGCATCCCTGAGCCAGGAAATGCCTGCTTCTATGGTCTGGGCCAATGCCGGGCGGCCTTGGAAAGTTATCATGGTCCAAATTCCGGTCATGAGTACCTAGTCGATCCTGAACAAATCTCCGAGCCTTATGTATCAAGGCGGTTAGAGCGGAAATGGGGTTGCTGGAATTGCAGGAAAGAGGGATATTGGCGTATCCAATCCTGCAAATTTTGACGAGGTTTGAATGGGACCGAAGGCA
>JAVBTC010000074.1:0-89335 GCA_031556405.1 Rhodocyclaceae bacterium | reverse complement strand
AGGACCTGACATTTTTTCCGCAAGCCCCTCGAACGGGCTACCGGCAACAGCGCGACGTACCAGCGTATTCTTCAGCACGCGCAGGTACACATTCGATTTTCTGGCCTGCGCGCGGAGTTTGGTGAGTTGCCCCACCGCGATTCCGTTATACTCGGCCAAGACAATCGTCTGAGCAGAAGCCACCTGTGCTGAGACCTCGGCTACTACGGCTTTCTTATCATCTAGATTGAGACCCATGGGTCCTTTCTCCATTTAATCGACCACACGGCACATCCGGTTGGATACACCGCACCCACGGCGACCTTTTCAAGAGTATCGGCAATACCGAAAATCCTGTTAGGGCTCACCGTCTACGCAGGCCAAAACATCTTCGCTTAAGCCCTCCGGCACGACTACCGCCATCGGACACCTGCGGTCTTTGACGATCTGCCGGCCATTGCCAATAGCCTTGGCCGGCAGCCCAAAGTTCCTTGCAAAAGCCTAGAAACAGGCTCAAAAATACTTACAGCGTGCTCGCGTCCACCCGTACGCCTGGCCCCATGGTGCTGGACACGGCGATCTTGCGAAGATACTGGCCTTTCGATGTGGCCGGCTTCGCCTTGACCAGGGCGTCAACAAGCGCCTTGAGGTTTTCCTGCAGTTGTTCCACACCGAACGAGGCGCGCCCGATGGTGCTGTGCACGATTCCGCCCTTGTCGGTCCGGTACTGTACCTGGCCGGCCTTGGCGTTCTTGACGGCATTGGCCACGTCCATCGTCACGGTGCCGACCTTTGGGTTGGGCATCAACCCACGGGGACCGAGGATCTGGCCCAACTGGCCAACAATTTTCATCGAATCCGGCGTGGCGATGACCACATCGAAATTGAGGTTGCCCGCCTTGACTTCGGCAGCGAGATCGTCGAAGCCCACGATGTCTGCTCCGGCCGCCTTGGCCGCCTCGGCTTTTTCACCCTGCGCGAATACGGCGACGCGCATCGTCTTGCCGGTCCCTGCCGGCAGCACGACGGAGCCGCGCACCAATTGGTCCGATTTACGCGCATCGATGCCCAGGCACACGGCCACATCGATGGATTCGTTGAATTTCGCTGTGGCGAACTGCTTTGCCAGACCCAGGGCTTCCACCACCGGGTAGTTCTTGTCGCGGTCGACTTTCCCCTCGTTTGCCTTTTGGCGTTTCGTCAATGCGGCCATGTCAGAGCCCCTCCACCGTGATGCCCATGGAACGGGCGCTGCCGGCGATCGTACGGACAGCGGCGTCCATGTCGGCCGCGGTCAGATCGGGCATCTTCTGGGTCGCGATCGCTTCGCACTGGGCACGGGTCAGCTTGCCGACCTTATCGGTATGCGGACGCTGGCTCCCCTTCTGTACTCCGGAAGCTTTCTTGATCAGGTAGGTCGCCGGCGGCGTCTTCATCCTGAAGGTAAAGCTCTTGTCGGCGTAGGCCGTGATCTCCACCGGAATCGGCGAACCGGGCTCCATGCCTTGGGTCTGCGCATTAAAGGCCTTGCAGAACTCCATGATGTTCAGACCGCGCTGGCCGAGCGCGGGGCCGATGGGAGGCGAAGGATTCGCCTTGCCCGCAGGCACTTGCAGCTTGATAAAGCCGACAATTTTCTTTGCCACGAGGTAACTCCTTTACACGGGTGATAACGCGCCAAATCCTTGACGCTCCCCAGAGACAACAAATGCGACCCTAACCGCAGTCGCTCCTGAAGGGCGCGAGACGCGCCCCCTGATCATCATGCTCAGGCCTTCTCGACCTGGCCGAACTCCAGCTCGACGGGCGTGGCACGCCCGAAAATCGTCACGGACACGCGCAGGCGGTTCTTCTCGTAGTTCACGTGTTCCACCGAACCATGGAAATCGGTAAACGGGCCTTCCTTGACCCGCACGACTTCGCCAGGCTCGAACAAAACTTTCGGCCTCGGCTTCTCCACGCCATCCAGCATCTGCTGCATGATCTTTTCGACTTCCTTTTCGGAAATCGGCGTTGGCTTGTTGGCGGAACCGCCGACGAAGCCCGTCACCTTGGGCGTACTCTTCACGAGATGCCAGGACTCATCGTTCATTTCCATTTCCACGAGCACATAGCCCGGGAAGAATTTACGCTCGGAAATGCTCTTCTGCCCCTGCCGTAATTCCACAACCTCTTCGACGGGCACCAGCACGCGGCCGAAAAAATCCTGCATCCCCTGCCGCTGGATACGTTCCGTCAGTGCTCGCTGCACGCTCTTCTCGAAACCGGAATAGGCGTGAACGACATACCAGCGCTTGCTCATGACCCTCTCCAGCCAAGAATCAAATCATACAAAGCCCATTCCAGGCTCTTGTCGGTAACCCAGAGGAAAATCGCCATGACGATAACAAACGCGAACACCAACCCCGTTGCTTGCAGGGTTTCCTTGTTCGTTGGCCAGACAACTTTTTTTGTTTCCGCTACGGATTCCCTGGCGAAGTCGAAGAAACGACGTCCGGGCTCGGTTTGCCAAGCCACGGCGGCAGATACCCCAAGACCGCCAAGCACCGCCAGCACACGAAGAAACATGGACTGCTCGGAAAGCGCGTAGAACCCTGCCACCCCAGCGACCAGCAACAGCAGTGCCAACGCAAATTTTATTTTATCGGCCATTTCGCCAGCCAAATATTGAAATGATGGCAGGGGCAGAGGGAATCGAACCCCCAACCTTCGGTTTTGGAGACCGACGCTCTGCCAGTTGAGCTATACCCCTGCGGCAAAGACTGGGCGTTCACGAGAAAGAGGGGAACGCCCGAAACCTTCAACATTATTACTCGATGATTTTAGCGACGACGCCGGCGCCGACGGTACGACCGCCTTCGCGGATGGCGAAGCGCAGTCCGTCTTCCATGGCGATTGGGCAGATGAGTTTGACCGTCATCTGGATGTTGTCGCCCGGCATGACCATTTCAACGCCTTCCGGCAGCGCGATCGCTCCCGTTACGTCCGTCGTCCGGAAGTAGAACTGCGGGCGGTAGTTATTGAAGAACGGGGTGTGGCGTCCGCCTTCGTCTTTGGACAGAACATAGACTTCGCCCGTGAAGTGGGTGTGCGGGGTGATGCTGCCCGGCTTGGCAAGCACTTGGCCGCGCGCGCCGGCTTCGCGCGAGGTGCCGCGCAGCAGGACGCCGACGTTGTCGCCCGCCTGACCTTGGTCGAGGAGTTTGCGGAACATTTCGACGCCGGTGCAGATGGTCTTGGTCGTGGCTTTGATGCCGACGATTTCGACTTCTTCGCCCACTTTGACGATGCCGCGTTCGACCCGCCCGGTGACAACAGTGCCGCGCCCGGAGATGGAGAAGACGTCTTCGATCGGGAGCAGGAAGGGTTTGTCAACGGCGCGCTCGGGGGTCGGGATGTAGCTGTCGAGGGCGTCGGCGAGGGAGAAGATGGAGGGTTCGCCGATTTCGCTGGTGTCGCCTTCGAGGGCTTTGAGGGCGGAGCCTTTGATGATGGGGATGTCGTCGCCCGGGAATTCGTATTTGGAGAGCAGTTCGCGCACTTCCATTTCGACGAGTTCGAGCAGTTCGGCGTCATCGACCATGTCGCATTTGTTCATGTAGACGATGATGTAGGGTACGCCAACCTGGCGTGCCAGGAGGATGTGTTCGCGCGTCTGCGGCATGGGGCCGTCGGCCGCCGAGACGACGAGGATGGCGCCGTCCATTTGCGCGGCGCCCGTGATCATGTTTTTGACGTAGTCGGCGTGGCCCGGGCAGTCAACGTGGGCGTAGTGCCGCGTCTCCGTTTCGTATTCGACGTGCGAGGTGTTGATCGTGATGCCCCGCGCCTTTTCTTCCGGCGCATTGTCAATCTGATCGTATCCCTTCGCTTCGCCTCCAAATTTCTTCGACAGAATCGTCGTGATCGCCGCCGTCAGCGTCGTCTTGCCGTGATCAACGTGCCCAATCGTGCCGACGTTCACGTGCGGCTTCGTTCGCTCAAATTTTGCCTTAGCCATTGCCGGTACCTCACACGTTAGAAGTTAATATTCCTTGACTCAAAACCCAAAAAACCGTCATCGTGGTGCCCATGGGCAGGATTGAACTGCCGACCTCTCCCTTACCAAGGGAGTGCTCTACCACTGAGCTACATGGGCAAACGACCGCAAAAACTAAACCCCTGGCACAGCATGTGGAGCGGGTGAAGGGAATCGAACCCTCGTCATAAGCTTGGAAGGCTTCTGCTCTACCATTGAGCTACACCCGCACAAACCTTGACCGCCAACCGACGATTGCCGTCATTGCTTACGCGGTAATTTGGTGGAGGAGGTTGGATTCGAACCAACGTAGGCGTAAGCCAACAGATTTACAGTCTGCCCCCTTTAGCCACTCGGGCACCCCTCCAATCGAAGCGCGGAATTATGAGCACCCGTCGCAATTTTGTCAAATATCCCGCGCATTGCGGCAGAACGTCCGCCGACAAAAGCCAATGAGAATATTTTTCAATCCCGAAAGAATTCCCGACACGGACTTTTCATTTTCGAATCCAGCCCAAAAATGGAGAACATTATTTAAAATCGGGCGTTCCATTCAAAGGCAATCATTCAAGGAGAATATCTTGGATCACTCTCGCGCGCCCCTTTCCGCTGCATCGCTGGAAACTTTGTTTACTGCCGCACGCACGCATTTTTTCTGGACGGACAAACCTGTCGATGATGCGCTGTTACAACAGGTTTATGAACTGGCCGCACTGCCGCCCACGGCGGCAAACGGCCAGCCGTTGCGCATCGTTTTCGTCAAATCGCCGCAGGCGAAAGCACGCCTGAAACCTTGCCTGAGCCCTGGCAACGTGGAAAAGACGATGGTGGCGCCGATTACGGCCATTCTTGCCTACGACAGCCGGTTTTACGAGCATCTGCCGCAGCTTTTCCCTCATGCCGATGCGAGAAGCTGGTACGCCGGGGAGGAGAAGCAAGCCGAGACGGAAATCACGGCGTTCCGCAACGGCAGTCTGCAAGGAGCTTATTTCATCCTGGCGGCGCGGGCACTGGGGCTCGATTGCGGGCCGATGTCCGGTTTCGACAATGCCGCGCTCGACCGTGAGTTTTTCCCCGACGGCCGCTTCAAATCGAACTTCCTGTGCAATCTCGGCTACGGCGACCCCGCAAAGCTGTATCCACGCAGCCCGCGGCTGGAGTTCGCCAGTGCCTGCGCCATTCTTTGACGGATTTGGAAGAAATGCCGGAAACGAAGCCGCGGGGGTGTTTGATAGGGCGCTTGTTACAATGCCTCTTTCGTTTTTCGGAGGGCCGCAGTGAACATCGCACGGCGCCAATTCGCCTTACAGGCCGCCACCGCGCTCGCGGTACTGTCACTGGCCACACCGTATTATTTCTTCAAAGGCGAGGCATTACCCTGGCGTGAAATCGCGCTTGTCATCGGAGCTACCGCCTTTCTGTTCGCCGTGGTCAGCCGCCAGAATTACTGGTGGTGCATCATTCACGCGCTGTTTGCGCCGCTGGCGTGGTATGTCGCGCAACTGAAGATCGATCCGTCATGGTTTCTCGCCGCCTTTATCGTGTCGGTACTGGTGTTTCGCGGCGCTGCCCGTGACCAGATTCCGCTCTATCTGTCGACCGGCGCGACGGCCCAGGCCGTCGCGGCGCTGTTGCCCGAAGGGAACGCGGCACGCTGCGTCGATCTCGGCGCCGGATTCGGCAGCCTTTTGCATCCGCTCGCCGTACTGCGCCCACAAGGGAGCTACGTGGGGATCGAAAATGCTCCGCTGACCTGGCTGATCGGCCGTCTGCTGACGCTGGGACGGCGCAATATCGCATGGCGCTGGGGCGATTTATGGACGACATCGCTGACCGAATTCGATCTGGTGTATGCATTCCTGTCGCCAGCGCCGATGCCCGAACTGTGGGAAAAGGCCCTGCGCGAGATGCGTCCGGGCAGCCTTCTGGTCAGCAACGGCTTCCCGATACCGGAAGTGGAACCCGAATCCGTCATCGAGGTCGGCGATGCACGGGAAAGCAGGCTTTACTGTTATCGCCGTTAGGCTTCCACCGTGCGGATGCGCTCGTTCCCCGGCACGATTCTTTCACCGCACGAGAACCGGGACCTGAATTCCAAATCAAATTAATAATATATTATTAAAACCAGCTACATACATGAAACTTAATTTCACAAATATAGAAAATTACAATTTGATTCCGTATTGCGTCACCGCCACCAGCGCCTGAACGCGGCTGGTCACATGCAGCGCTTTGAAAATGGCGTTGATATGGCTCTTCACCGTTCCCTGCCCCATCCCCAGCCGCTCGGCGATATCGCGGTTGGAACAGCCGCGTACGACCAGGGCGAGCACTTCGGACTGGCGCTCGGTCAACCCGAATTCCTGCGGCGAAAGATTCCCCCCGAGCGGCAGCACCGGCGGGGCGCCATTCTGCGTGGGAAGATATTCGGGCGTGTAAATCTCCCCTTCCAGCACCACGCGCAAAGCGGCGAGCATGCGCTCGCCGGAATACGCCTTGGGCACGAAACCGGAAGCGCCCTGCCGCAACGCCCGGCGGATCGTTAGCACGTCATCGTAGGCGGAAACGATTACCACGGGGACTTCGGGATATTTTCGGCGCAGCTTGCCCAGACATTGAAACCCGTCTTCTTCGGGCAACGCCAGATCAAGCAACAACAGGTCGACTCCACCCATCCGCCGCAGCAACTCCAGCGCCTCCGCGCCGCTGGCCGCTTCGAAAACCTCGACGCCATCGTCGAGACGGCGCAGGGTCTGCGCCAGACCTTCCCGCACCAAGGCATGGTCTTCAACCATCAGCAGTCTTAACATTTCCCCTCCCACCCAAGAGCGGCAGTATCGAACCACCGGCCGTCGCCTCCACTGCGTACCGGACGCAACGCCATCAACGTGAAGATATAATCATTATAAGCGCCTGCAGGCAGGCATAGCCGTTGGTCACTGCCAGGCGGGTTCGCCCACCCCTCATCAGATTCACTGCCAAGGAGATCCTCATGACGCGCCCTGCGAATTCTAACGATCCTCTGGATTTCGTCCGAAATCTATGGAGCAACATGGGATTTTCTCTCCCCGGAATGGTAACGCCGACGTTCGATGTCGACGAACTGGAAAAACGGATCCATGACCTGAAATCCGTGGAAGGCTGGCTGCGGATGAATCTTTCGATGCTGCAGATGACGATTCAGAGTCTGGAAATGCAACTCTCGACCATCGGCGCGGTACGCGCGATGGGAAAATTCGCTTCGGCCTCGGTACAGGAAACCGCGCAGGCAAGCCAGGCGATGGCAATGCCACCGCCCACCGAGGCACAGCGCGACGATGCCGCACCGTCGCCGGAAGGCGGCGAGGCTCCCGACGAAAAAACGGATTCCACCGCCACTCCGGAAATTCCGCCTGCCTTTGCTCAGGCCGCCATGTGGCCATGGAATCTGATGCAGCAGATGCACGCCCAGATGCAGGAAGCCCAGCTTCAGGCCAGGCAGCAGGAAGAACACCGGAAACAGGACGCTCCAAAATCCTCGGCCTCCCGGACCAAACCGCCGAAAGCGGAAAAGGGCACGGCGGATGCGACGGAACCGGCGAAAACGGATACTCGGCGCGGCAAACGGAAAACGCCGGAAGCGTAATTCCGGTACGGCCGGATGCCTCGCCACGCCAAGCTCCCACCACCATCCCGCGCCGCTCGCTGTCACGCTCCGGTTATCGCAATCCGCACTTCAATCTGTACTTCGATTCGTATCGCAACCCGGTTTCAACGTTCCGCGCAATAGCCGAGCAAGGAGGCGTCGACATCGAGCACGACGCCTTCCTTGAGCGCCGTATCGAGAAAATGGCCCCGGTAGAGCCACCCATTCTGACCATGGTCCCGTGTCCACGGCGTTTCCCACGCGGTAACGGCAAAACGGACCCGTAACACGGTAATTTCGGAACCGCCCTCGGGCGGTGCACTTTGGCTCCAGGCGCAGGGATAAGCGGCGGCAAAACGTTTCCACTCCTCCCGTCCGTAGCGGGAGCGCGGTTTATCAGCATCCGGACAAAGGCCGATCGTATGACGGGACCTGTACGATTCGACCACCCGTCCGCGCACCCAATAGCTCGGTGTTTTCAGGATCAGGCCCGCGCCTTCTTCCCGATATTCGACACAGTCGCCATTCTGCAGGGCACGCGGCGGCTGCACTTCCGCATCCTGCGCCGCGGCGATGGAAAGAGACGCGACGAACGCGCCTGCCACCGCGAGACATTTCCGGGCAAAACACCACATCTTCGTCCATTCCCCGGTTTGTTCCCCGACTCGTTCCCATACCGGAAACATCATTCACGGGAAAGTGCCGTCGCGAACAACAAAGACGGACAACGACTTATTCCGACTTTTCGACATTCCCGCCCTGCCTTCAGAGCGCGAACACATGTTTCACGCGCCACCGCCCGCCTTCTTCGATCAGCGCGAACAGGCGATCTATATTCGGATGCTTGCCCGGATGCGCGCGAGCTTCCTCGCCCTGTTCCGCGAAAAGCTCGATTCCCTTTCGCGCCGCCTCGGGACCGATGGCGCCATAGACCTGCGCCAGATGGTTGTATATCGACAATGACCCCTGGCTGCCCGGCTTGTTTTCGATGCTGGCAATGACATTGCCCGCGTCATCGAGCAGATTGAGCGCGGCCAGGTGGGAAATTCCCGGCAATTTTTTGAGGTTCGCCTGAAAAACCGACATCGTTTACTTCATCCTTTCCTGTTCGTACGGTTCAGCGCCATCCCCGCCCGCGCACCAGACCGAGCAGCAGCCCCGTCGTGAAACAGGCGACGATGCAACCGAACGCCATGCCGCGGGTGCCGCGCACGTCGCCCCAGACCCACAGCAAGACCGCCGCGACGAACAGGCCGAAGAGCAGTCCCAGCGCACCGCCGCGCAGACCTCCGCGCGCGACGCGGCGCAAATCGCCGCGCAGCCGGGGAGCGCCACAGCAATGCGGGCAATACACCGCGCCATCGGCAACCAAACCCCCGCAGCGCGGACAGGGCCGGTCCTGTGCCGCATCCTGTGCCGTATCTTCCACTCGCTGTTCCATCGCCATCGCTGTTTTCCGCCCCGAAATCCGATCCCCGGAATCCGATTCCCGGACTTCAGATCCCGCGCGCCAGTTCCGCCGCCTTGCCGGTGTAATCCCACGGCGTCAGCCGCAACAGTTCCGCCTTCGCCGCTTCCGGAATCTCCAGCGCCGCGACGAACGCCTGCATCTGCTCGCGCGAAATCCGCTGCCCCCGCGTCAGCGCCTTCAGTTTTTCATACGGCTCGGGAACGCCGAAACGGCGCATCACGGTCTGGATCGGCTCGGCCAGCAGTTCCCAATTCGCGTCCAGGTCGTCCCGCAGCCGTTCCGGCACGGCTTCCAGTTTGGACAAGCCGCGCAGCAGGGCATCGTAGCCGAGCAGCGTATAGCCGAGCGCCACGCCCATATTGCGCAGTACCGTCGAATCGGTGAGATCGCGCTGCCAGCGCGAAATCGGCAATTTCTCGGCAAGATGCCGCAGCACCGTGTTGGCCAGACCGAGATTGCCTTCGGAATTTTCGAAATCGATCGGATTGACCTTGTGCGGCATTGTCGACGAACCGACTTCGCCGGCCTTGACCTTCTGCCGGAAGAAACCGAGCGAGATATAGCCCCAGACGTCGCGGTCGAGATCGATCAGGATGGTATTGGCGCGCGCAAAAGCGTCGAACAGTTCGGCCATCGCGTCGTGCGGCTCGATCTGGATCGTATAGGGATTGAATTCGATCCCCAGCCCTTCCACGAAACGCCGCGCGAAACCTTCCCAGTCGAAGCCGGGATAGGCCGCCAGATGCGCATTGTAGTTACCCACCGCGCCGTTCATCTTGCCGGTCAGTACGACCGCGGCGATACCGGCCCGGGCACGCTCCAGCCGCCAGACGACATTGGCGATTTCCTTGCCCAGCGTCGTCGGCGTCGCCGGCTGGCCGTGCGTGCGCGCCATCATCGGCAGCTCGGCGTGCGCATGCGCCAGCGCGCGCAACGCGGAGACGATCTTCTGCAACGCGGGCAGCAGTATCTCGTCGCGTGCCGCCTGCAGCATCAGCGCATGGGAGAGATTGTTGATGTCTTCCGAAGTACAGGCGAAATGAATGAATTCGGCCGCGGCGAGCGCTTCGGAAAAGGTTTCCCGCCGTGCCGCGAACGTCTCGCGGATCCAGTATTCGAGCGCTTTTACATCGTGATTCGTGCGCGCTTCGATCGCTTTGACCTCCAGCGCCTGTTCCGGCGAAAAATCGCGCACCAGCGCTTCCAGCGCCGCCGCCGTGGCGCCGGAAAAAGAAGGAATCTCGGCAAAATGCGGTTCCGCCGCAAGCGCCTGCAGCCAGGCGATTTCGACTTGCAGGCGGCGGCGGATCAATCCGTATTCGGAAAATTGCAGACGCAAGGCATCCGCCTTGGCGGCATAACGTCCATCGAGCGGCGAAAGCGCCAGCAGCGCCGAAAGGGGTGATGAATCGTTTCGCCCGGCGGAAACGGTAGCGGGGGCGGCGGGAGAAGAAGTGGCAGTCATGAAAAAATCCTGAACCATGAGAAGTAGCGACCGAAGATGGGCATTTTATAGCGATTCCCGGAAATTCCCAGACGCGGAGAAAAGCCATGGACGACACACAACAAAAAAGCGCGGGAATTTCCGAAAATACCCGTTTTTCTCGACGGACATCCGCCGGAAAACAAACGCAAGCCGGTAAAAACAACGCAAACAGGAAGCCCCAGGCACCGTTTATCGCCCGCGAATGGATAAAAGATGAGCAAGAGACGAACGAAAGCATGTTTTTCCCATGCTTCCGGGAAAACGACGGTGTCCCGCGCTTATTTCCAGCGCATTGTTGCATCGACGCCCAAAATCCCCGGAAAACGCCGCCCGCCGGTGCAATCGGCACCAGTGCCCAATGCTATAATCCGCCGCTCGGATGCCGGTGCGTTCGAGGGGAAGACATCATCGCTGCCGAGACGGCGCCACGATGCCGCAATGCCTATATCGATGCCGCAATGCCTATATATAAGCCCCCTGTAATTCCATTTACCGAGACCCCACCTCATGAAATTGATCGGTTCATTGACCAGCCCTTACGTACGCAAGGTGCGTGTGGTCCTCGCGGAAAAGAAAATCGACTACGATTTTGCCGTCGATTCCCCTTGGGAAGACGGCACGCAGGTTCCGCACAGCAATCCCCTGGGCAAGGTTCCGGTGCTCATCCTCGACGACGAGACGCCGATTTTCGATTCGCGCGTAATCGTCGAATACCTCGACAGCGCGGCGCCCAACAACAAGCTATTGCCGGCCACGGGCCGCGCGCGCACCGAAGTGCGCTGTTGGGAGGCGCTGGCCGACGGCATCTGCGACGCGGCGGCACTGATCCATCTCGAAAACAAACGCCTGCCGGAGCAGCAAAGCGAATCCTGGATCCAGCGCCAGCGCGACAAAATCGAGCGCAGCCTCGCCTTCATGGCGAACGGACTCAAGGACGAACACCCGCATTGCGTCGGCACCCATTTCTCGCTTGCCGACGCGGCGGTGGGCTGTGCGCTCGGCTATCTTTGCCTGCGCCTGCCCGATATCGAATGGCAGGCCGAGCATCCCGGTCTGGCGCGTCTCTACGACCGCCTGAGTCAACGTCCGTCGTTCGTCGAAACCCAGCCGCCGGAGGCCTGAAACCCGAAAGACCGCCGGTGGCGCCATCGCCGCGCATCGCCTCTTTCCCCCATTTTCCCGCCTCCCCGCCGCCGCCATTTTTCTGAAAGCCCGTGCCGTGACCGCCCCTCTGTTCGAATCGACCCTGAAAAGCCTGCCGCTCCTCTCCCGCGGTAAAGTACGCGACATTTACGCCGTCGATGCCGGCCACCTGCTGATCGTCACCAGCGACCGCCTTTCCGCATTCGACGTAATCCTGCCCGACCCGATCCCGCAGAAAGGCAAGGTACTCACCCAGCTCGCCAATTTCTGGTTCGAACGCCTCTCCGCCATCGTTCCCGGTCAACTCACCGGCATCGACCCGGAATCCGTCGTCGCCGCCGCCGAGCGCGATCAGGTGCGCGGCCGCGCCGTCGTCGTCAAGCGCCTCGCCCCCTTGCCGATCGAGGCCGTCGTGCGCGGCTATCTGTCCGGTTCGGGCTGGAAGGATTACCGGGACAGCGGCGCCATCTGCGGCGTCCGGCTGCCCGCCGGGCTGACGCAGGGCGACAGGCTGCCGCAGCCGATTTTCACTCCGGCGACCAAGGCCGCCATCGGCGACCATGACGAAAACATCAGCACCGCCGCCGCCCAGGCCCACTGCGCCGCCGCCTTTTCCGCCACGCTCTACGGCAGCGGCAGGAACGGCGCCCAACTGGTCGACGAAGCACGCCGCATTGCCCTGCGTCTGTATGCCGAGGCCGCCGACTATGCCGCCGGGCGCGGCATCATCATCGCCGACACGAAATTCGAATTCGGCATCGACGCCGCCGGCACGCTGCACCTGATCGACGAGGCGCTGACGCCGGATTCCTCGCGTTTCTGGCCCGCCGATGCCTACCGCGCCCGCGCGCCCGGCAGCAATCCTCCGTCCTTCGACAAACAGTTCGTGCGCGACTACCTGGAAACGCTGGACTGGAACAAAAAAGCGCCGGGACCGCGTCTGCCTTCGGGAATCATCGCGCGCACGACGGAAAAATACTGCGAAGCATTTACGCGCCTTACTGGAAAACCCCTCGCGGCGCTGGATTGAACGGCATCCGCCGCCGCGGTGTGAAACAGCGGAAAAATGGCAAACCGGCAGCGACGGAAGAACGATCGCAACGCGATCACCATTCCATTTAATGAAAATTAATTCGCCAATAGAACCGGCTACAGAAAACATTTACTATTTTCCTCAAAATTAGAATAACAATCGACGGCGCTATAAAAAAGCCGTTGCTGCACCGCACCAGCCATGCTACGCTTCGCCGCACCGCAACACACCGATCCTGTGTATTGCGCAGATGCCCGCGCGCCGCGCCTCTGTCGGCGCGATCAGCACGTCCAGCAAGGAGTCGGTAATGATCAATGCCTTTGAACTCGTCGGCGGCCGGTTAAAGCAGATTCACATCGAAACCCGTGAAGACCTGGCACGCGCCAGGCCGATCTGGATCGATTTCGATTCTCCGACCGAAGAAGAACAGACGCTGCTGCAGGATCTTTTCGGCGCCGAACTGCCCGACGAGGACGAAATCGGCGACATCGAGGCTTCGGCGCGCTATTTTCAGGACGATGCAGGACAACTGCACATCCGCTCCGACTTCCTGCTCGACGACGATGAAGAGGGCGCGCGCAACGTCCCCGTCGCCTTCATGCTGAAAAGCGACGTCCTCTACAGCCTGCACCACGAAAATCTGCCCGTCTTCCGCCTGGTGCGCATGCGCGCGCGCGTGAAACCCGGCTCGATCAAGGACGCGATGGACGTGCTGCTCGATCTCTATGCCACCGACGCCGAGTATTCCGCCGACTCGCTGGAAGAAATCTACGAAGCGCTGGAGAAAATCAGCGACCGCGTGTTGAAATCCCCGCTGAGCGACACCGACGCCGCCGAGGTTCTGGCGGGTATCGCGCAGGAAGAAGATTTGAACGGGCGCATCCGCCGCAATGTGATGGATACGCGCCGCGCCGTTTCCTTCCTGATGCGCAACCGGCTGGTCACCGCGGAGCAGGCCGAGGAAGCGCGGCAGATCCTGCGCGACATCGACTCGCTCGACAGCCACACCTCGTTTCTGTTCGACAAGATCAACTTCCTGATGGACGCCACCGTCGGCTTCATCAACATCAACCAGAACAAGATCATCAAGATCTTCTCGGTGGCCTCGGTCGCCATGCTGCCGCCGACCCTGATCGCCAGCATCTACGGCATGAACTTCAAGCACATGCCGGAACTGGAGTGGGGATTCGGCTACCCCTTCTCGATCGCCCTGATGCTCTGTTCGATCACCCTTCCGTTCTGGTACTTCCGGCGCAAGGGCTGGCTGCGCTGATTCCGGAGCGCGGGCGGCGGTTTCCGAACCTGTCGCCGTTTTCCGCCGCAATCGGGCGTTGACGGCATTTCCCTGGATTCCCGCCTGCGCGGGAATGACGGAAGAAATAACGGATCGCGGAGAAAAGCAGCGCCCGCATCGCTTGAGCCGTCGTTACCGGAAAAAGACGAAAAATATTCGCGTCATTCCCGCGCAGGCGGAAATCCAGGGTATTCACGGAGCGTGGAACGAATATCGCGCAGCGTCAGCGCGAAACGCCGAAAAACCCGACTTTATGGCCATTCGCGCGCAGTACTTTCGTTACGCGGAGGTTAATGGCGATCAACAGGAAAACGAGTATTACGAGAGGGATTGGTACCGGCTTTATTGCTTGCAAATCCGCCGCCACCCAGATGAAAAACGGAAGCAACATTAAAACTGGTATCGAGATCGCCAACAGAATCCTGATTCCGGAACTCCAGCCCAGTCCTTTGGCGGCCCGGACCGTGCCGACGACAATGGCCCCGGCGGAGATAATAATGACCAGGAACGCCACCAGGTACAGCGGACTTATCAGCCCCACATACGCCGATCCGGGAGACAACACCTCTACCACCACAATAAAAAGAATGGCACTGCCAATTGCCAAAATCGCATTAACCACCGTTTTCTGCCCGGAAATAAGTTTTTCTATTTGTGTCCCGGGAAACGGAACCGCCTTCTCGACTTCGGCGCCTGGCGGGGCATATGGATCGAACTGCTGCATGAACTTCCCCATTTCTTCACATCGGAAAACGAATAGGGATAATGCTATCAGACAGAAAATAAAAAAAAGCCCCTGGCGGAGGCACGCCGCCAGGGGACAAACAGATTCGGATCGCATCCGGCCGTGCCGCGCCTTGCGGCGGCGGGCATGTCAGACGATCCCTTGCGCGATCATCGCGTCGGCAACCTTCACGAAGCCGGCGACATTGGCGCCCATGACATAGTTGGTGGAGTCGTTCGGACCGCGCTTGGCGCCGTATTGCAGGCAGGCGGCGTGAATCGACGAAACGATGCTGCGCAGACGCTGATCCACTTCGTCGCGCGACCACGACAGGCGCTGCGCGTTCTGGCTCATTTCCAGGCCGGATACCGCGACGCCGCCGGCATTGGCGGCCTTGCCCGGCGCGTAGAGAATGCCGGCATCGACGAAGGCATGCACCGCTTCCAGCGTCGAAGGCATATTCGCGCCTTCGGCGACGGCGATACAGCCGTTGGCCAGGAGCGTCTTCGCGTCGTGCTCGTCGAGTTCGTTCTGCGTCGCGCACGGCAGCGCAACATCACACGGCAGTTGCCAGGGGCGTTTGCCCTGCAGGTATTCGAGGCCATAACGCTCGGCGTATTCCTTGATCCGCCCGCGCTTGACTTCCTTGTGTTCGACCAACGCGCGCCATTTTTCGTCGTTCATGCCTTGCGGATCGTAAGCGGTACCGTCCGAATCCGAGATCGAAATCACCTTGCCGCCCATCGCCATCGCTTTTTCGGCGGCGTACTGCGCGACGTTGCCGGAACCGGAAATCGCCACGCGCTTGCCTTCCAGCGTCTGGCCGCGGGTGGCGAGCATTTCCTGGACGAAATACAGCGTACCGTAGCCAGTCGCTTCCGGACGGATCAGGCTGCCACCGTAGTCGAGGCCCTTGCCGGTGAATACCGACTCGAATTCGCCGACGAGCTTTTTATACATGCCGAACATGAAACCGACCTCGCGTCCGCCGACACCGATATCGCCGGCCGGAACGTCCATTTCGGCACCGATGTACTTGTGCAGCTCGGCGATGAACGCCTGGCAGAAGCGCATGACTTCATTGTCGCTCCTTCCCTTCGGGTCGAAATCCGAACCGCCCTTGCCGCCGCCCATCGGCAGCGTCGTCAGCGAGTTCTTGAATACCTGCTCGAAGGCGAGGAACTTGAGGATGGACAGATTGACCGAGGAATGAAAGCGGATGCCGCCCTTGTACGGACCGATCGCCGAGGACATCTGGACGCGGTAGCCGCGGTTCACATGGACATTGCCGGCATCGTCCATCCAGGGCACGCGGAACATGATCATCCGTTCCGGCTCGACCAGGCGCTCCAGGAGCCCATTCCTGCGATATTTCGGGGTTTCTTCGAGGAAGGGCCACAGGGTGCCGAAAACCTCTTTTACCGCCTGATGGAACTCCGGTTGATGCGGATCGCGTTTCTGGACATATGCCAGAAAGTCGTTAAGCGTTGCGCTCATTTAAAAAATCTCCCTAACAAGAAAAAGCGGTCCGCGCCGGCAGCACCGGAGCCCTCCGGCGCCAGCCCGATTGCGCGAAACCGCAATCGGCGATTTTAAAACAAAGCCTCTTGCGGCGGGGGGGTATTTTTCTTCATATCTTCCCGCTTTGTTCCACACGGCATGGGAACCCCGCCGGAGAACCCATGCCGAACCGATTCTGTAGAATCGGTATTTTTCCTCTCAATGTTTCAAGGAAAAGGCCATGACCTCCCCTGCTCTGTTCCCGTTTTTTCCGCGCGGCGCCGTTCTCCTCGCCGCCGCCGCGTTCATCAGCCTGCCGCTTCATGCCGAAGTGATCGACGCCAATACTTCCGAGATCGCGCACCTTGCCGCCGACGGCGTCACTATCGTCGACATCCGCCGTGTCGAGGAATGGCGGGAAACCGGCATCATCGCCGGCAGCAAGCGCCTTACGTATTCCGATGCCCAAGGCCGTGTCGCCCCGGAATGGGCGCAAAAAATGAAGGCCCTCGCCCGGCCTGACCAGCCCGTGGTGCTGGTATGCCGGACCGGAGGGCGCAGCGCGGCCGCCGCGAAACTGCTCGATGAAGCCGGCTATAAAAAGGTCTACAACGCCAAGGGCGGCATCCGTTCCTGGATCGATAACGGATTGCCGGTCGTGCCGCCGGATGGCACGGGACGCAAAGCACCCTGATATGAAAAATTCCAATATTGATAAATAATTTATTGATGTATATCACTACATATATGTAATGATATTTAACAAAAATTAGAATAGTTGGAATCAATTGCCAATTTCGGAAAGGAAAATCTCATGAAAAAACACGAAAACCCGGATGCGCTCCTTTCCTCCGGGTCGGGCCAGGCGATACAGCGCATCGCGACGCGCAACGCCGAGATCGGCGACGGTCTGGAAATCCGCCGTGCGCTTCCCAGCCGTTCGCGCCGCACGGTCGGCGCCTGGTGTTTTCTCGATCACGCCGGGCCGGTCGATTACGCCGCCGGGCACGGACTGTCGGTTGGACCGCATCCGCATATCGGCCTGCAGACCTTCACCTGGATGATCGAAGGCGAAGTGCTGCACCAGGACAGCCTCGGTAACGAACAGTGGATCCGTCCCGGCCAGGTGAATTTGATGAGCGCCGGCTCCGGCATCGCACACGCCGAAAATTCCGCGGCGGACCGGAGCGGACGGCTGCAGGCGGCGCAACTGTGGATCGCGCTGCCCGAGGCGCAACGCCACGGCGCGCCGGAATTCCGGCATTACCCGGAATTGCCCGCGCTCGACTCGGGCGGATTCCGGATCACCGTTCTGGTCGGCGACATGCTCGGCCGGGAATCGCCGGTGGCGATACACTCTCCGTTGCTCGGCCTCGACCTCGCCTGCGGCGGCGCCGCGGAAACGGTGCTGCCGCTCGACCCGCTTTTCGAACACGCCGTCCTCGTCCTTGAAGGCGAGGCGGAGGTGGCGGGCGAAGCGATACAGCCGGGAACGCTGCTCTACCTCGGCACGGGCCGGGAAACATTGCCGCTCGCGGCGCGCACAACAGGTGCGGATGCGAACACGAATACGGCACCGACACGGCTGCTGCTGATCGGCGGCACGCCGTTCGAGGAAGAAATTCTATTGTGGTGGAATTTCGTCGCCCGCACGCCGGAAGAAATCGCGGCGGCGACGAAAGACTGGAACGAAGGCCGCCGTTTTCCCGATGTGCCGGGCGCGACTGGAAAACGGCTCGTCGCGCCGGAAACCAGCGCGTTGTCGATCAAGAAACGCTAAAGCGCCGCCTGCGCGAACAGAGCCTACAGATCGGCAAGCACGCGCAGATGCGCGCCGACGCTGCGGGCAAGCGACGATAGCACGTAGCCGCCCTCGAGCATCGAGACGATGCGATGCTCGGCATATTCCGCGGCGACGCTTTTCAGTTCGCGGGTAACCCAGGCGTAATCCTTCTCCAGCATCTTCATGCCGCCCATGTCGTCCTCGTAATGCGCGTCGAATCCGGCGGAAATGAAGATCATCTGCGGTTTATGCTCGGCGAGGCGCGGCAGCCAGACATCGGTAACGGCGGCGAACAGCTCCTCGCCGCCGGCGCCGGACGGCAACGGTACGTTGGCCATGTTCGCCGCCTGCCGGTCGCCGCTGTACGGATAAAAGGGATGCTGGAAAATTCCGGCCATCAGCACGCGCTCGTCATTTTTGAAAATATCCTCGGTACCGTTGCCGTGGTGAACGTCGAAATCGATGATCGCGACGCGCTCCAGGCCATGCACCTTCATCGCGTGGTGCGCCGCGACCGCGATATTGTTGAAGAAACAGAATCCCATCGGATTGCTGCGTTCGGCGTGGTGCCCGGGCGGACGCACGGCGCAGAAAGCGTTCTGCACCTTGTCCGACATGACGAGGTCGACCGCCAGCGTGCCGGAACCGGCGGCGCGCAAGGCAGCCTGCCAGGTATGCGGATTCATCGCCGTGTCCGGGTCGAGGTGCTGGATACCCTGTACCGGCGAGGAACGCTTGATGCGCTCCAGATGCGCGGCCGGATGCGCGCGCAGCAATTGCTCGAACGTCGCCAGCGGCGCGTCGTGGTATTCGAAAAAGCCGTCGATGCCCTGCGCGATCAGGTGGTCCTTGATCGCGGTCAGCCGCCCGGGAGACTCAGGATGATAAGACCCCATGTCATGAAGATGGCAATCACGGTGCGTGATGAAAGCGGTAGCGGTCACTTTATTCCTCCTGAATCCATTGAATATGGCCGTTATGCATGGCGGGTGTGCTGTCGGGATTGGTCAAATGCAGCGTTATAAAAAGATACCGTTATAATCGTCCTCGTTTTTATGGCAAATCCGCAAACCGCCGCTTCCGGCATCGCGCCGGGAACGCCGCTTTTTATGCTGTTCTTGCCACGACTTCCATCTCGAATTCATTATCTTCCTATTCCCTCGATTGTCACAAGCCATGACCGCTCCCACTTCTTTCCCTAATCCGCAGGCGGCGTTGAAGGCCACGCTGGAAGCCGCCGGAAACGTCATTTTCGGCAAGGAGCGGCAAATCCGGCTCGCGCTGGCGTGCTTTCTCGCCCGCGGACATTTGCTGATCGAGGATCTGCCCGGTGTCGGCAAAACGACGCTGGCGCACACGCTGGCGCAGTTGCTCGGCCTGGCGTTTTCCCGCATCCAGTTCACCAGCGACCTTCTGCCGGCGGATATTCTCGGCGTCTCGATTTTCGAACGTGAGCGCGGCAGTTTCAAATTCCTGCCCGGCCCGATTTTCGCGCAGCTGGTGCTGGCCGACGAAATCAACCGCGCCACGCCGAAAGCGCAGAGCGCGCTCCTGGAAGCGATGGAAGAACGGCAGGTGACCGCCGAGGGAGAAACGAGACCGCTGCCCGAGCCTTTCTTCGTCATCGCGACGCAGAATCCGATGTATCAGATCGGCACGTTCCCGCTGCCGGAATCGCAGCTCGACCGCTTCCTGATGCGCATCGCGCTCGGCTACCCTGAACATGCCGCCGAACGCGCCCTGCTCGAAGCGGGCGATGCGCGCCAGCGCATTCCCCAGGTGCCGGCGCTTTTTTCCGCGGAAACGCTGCTCGCATTGCAGAAGAGCGTGATGAAAATCCATGCCGCGCCGCCGCTGCTCGACTATATCCAGGCGCTGGTCGTGGAAACCCGCCGCGTATCGCTCTGGCGCCACGGACTCTCCCCGCGCGCCGCGCTCGCGCTGCTCTCCGCCGCCCGCGCCTGGGCCTGCATCGACGGTCGCGACCGGGTGCTGCCCGAGGACGTACAGGCCGTGTTTGCCGCCGTTGCCGCGCATCGCCTTTCCCGCGTCGACGGCGGGCATGCGCAGGAAGACGACCTCACGGCGCTGATCCACCGCCTGCCGCTGCCATAACCGGAACCCCGCAGCCGTGCATGGAACATCCGTGCCAGGGACATTGAAAGAGCGCGCATGATGAAAACGGATTCGCGTACAGGGCATACGGGGCGGCGATGGTTCCACACCCGGCGTCCCGCCGGAGCCACGCGCTCGATGCTGTGGCAATGGCTGCTGGGCTCGGAGCGCGACTGCACGCTGCCGATAGTGCTGACGCGAAACCGCATCTACATTCTGCCGACGAACACCGGCCTGCTCTATGTCGTCGTACTTGTTGCAATGCTACTGTCGGCGATCAATTACAAATTGGCGCTCGGCCACGTGCTGGTTTATCTGCTTGCCGGCCTCGGGCTGGTGGCAATGTTCCATACCTTTCGCAACCTGTTCGGCCTTCAACTGCGGCCGGGACGCGCCGAGCCGGTATTTGCCGGAGAAATCGCGCAGTTCACCGTGCTGCTCGAAAATTCCCGTTCCGAAGCGCGGCGCGCGCTCGAACTGGGTTTCGAACGTCCGGTATTTTCCGCACCGGACAGCGGCGCCGGGAATTCCTCCACCTCGTTCACTCCGCTGGTGCCGGTGCTCGCCGACCTGCCGCCCGTAACCCAGGTCACGGCAACCGTGCCGTGTCCCGCGCTGCGCCGCGGCGTTCTCGATCCCGGCCGGATCACGCTTGCCACCCGTTATCCGCTCGGGCTGTTCCGCGCCTGGAGCTTTCCCTACCCGCCGCTGTCGTGTCTCGTTTATCCCCGGCCGTTGCCGGCCCCCCTGCCGCCGCCCGTCGTCGTTGCCGCCATGGGCGCACACCGTGGCGACGCGGGCGATGAGGATTTCTCCGGGCTGCGCATCCGCCAGGAAAGCGATTCGTTGCGTCACGTCGCCTGGAAGGCGGCGGCGCGCGATCCGGAAAACGGACCGCTGCTGGTAAAACAGTTTTCCGGCGGCGGCGCCGAGGAACTGCATTTTGGTTGGGAAGCCGCGGGCGACGCGGTACGCAGCATGGCGAAAAATGCCGCACAGAATCCGGCCGTCCCCGCCAATGCCACGGACGAGATTGAACTCCGCCTGTCGATCCTCACCGGCTGGGTACTCGCCGCCGAGGCTTCCGGGCTGGACTACGGGCTGTCGATTCCCGGTTACGCGCGCCCGGTGGGGCGCGGCAACGCGCACCGTGAGGCCTGTCTGAAGGCGCTGGCCGGGTTCGGATTCGAAGCCGGATTCAAAGCCGGGCTGACGGATGGGCCGGAACAAGGAAAAAACGGCCCGGGAAACGACGCCGGAGCCGCCGCCACGCCATGAACGCCGCCAATACCGCAGCAACCGCCACGATTCCGCCCAAGCCACGCCCGGTAGTGGTGCCGAACGCGGCGCCGGGAATGAACGACCCGATCGACCACGGCGCGCTGCCGTGGCTTTTCTTCGTCGTCCTCGCGACGCTGGCGCCGCACGTGGGGCACCTCGAAACGCTGCCTTTCTGGCTGTTGCCGCTTACCGGGCTTCTGCTGTTCTGGCGTCTGGCCCTGTGGCACCTGCGCCGCCCGCTGCCGGCGCGCGGCTGGCTGATACTGATCCTGGCCGCCGCGTTCGTCGGCCTCCTGATCCGCTACGGCACCCTGTGGACCGCCAACGGTCTGGTGCCTCCACGCTACCTGCTGCCCCGGCTGATACAGAGTCTCATGCTCGGCCGCGACGCGGGCATCGCCTCGCTGGCGATCCTGATGGCCGCCAAGCTGATGGAAACGAAACAGCGGCGCGATGCGATCACGATCGTCATGCTGAGCTATTTCCTGCTACTGACGCATTACTTCTACTCCCAGAGCATTCCCACCGGACTGTGGCTGCTCGCCAGCGCGACGCTGGCCACGGCGGCGCTGGTGCGCGTGTTTGGCGGCGCACAGCCGCCGCTGCTTCTGCTGCGCTACGCCGCGAAGATGCTGTTGCAGGCGCTGCCGTTCGCGCTCCTGATGTTCGTGCTCGTGCCGCGTATTTCCGGACCGCTCTGGGGGTTCACGCAACCGGGCGGTGCCGGCCTGACCGGGCTTTCCGAAAGCATGACGCCGGGTGTCATGGCCTCGCTGATCGAAGACGGCTCCATTGCCTTCCGCGTCCGCTTTCCCGACAACTCGCCGGGGGCGGTGCCGGGACAGGCGCAGCGCTACTGGCGCGGCCCGGTATTCGACCACTACGACGGCGCGGCCTGGACCGACAGTTTCGCCGTGCCTCCAAGCCAGGTCATGCACGAGGTCGCACCGCTCTCTCCCGAAGTTTCATACGAAATCACCCTCGAACCGCACGGCCAGCGCTGGCTTCTGGCGCTCGACCTGCCCACCGCGATACCGACGGAAAAGGAAGCGCGATGGGGAGCACAACTGCAGCTTTTGCTGCGCCAGCCGTTGTACGAACGGGAACGTTTCCTGCTGCATTCGGTGCCGGTATACCGCGCCAATGTCAACGAAGTCCGGGAACTGCTCGACCAGTCCCTGAAGCTGCCGCAACAGGGCAACCCGCGCACGCGCGCGCTGGGCGAAGAATGGCGGCGCACGCTGCAGACGCCGCAGGCAATCGTCGCCGCGGCGCTGGCGCGGCTGCGCGAGGAAAACTTCGTCTACACCCTTTACCCGGGCGTTTACGGCGAGGAAAACCCGATCGACGAATTTCTCTTCGTGCGCCGGCGTGGATTCTGCGAACACTATGCCTCCTCCTTCGTTTTCCTGATGCGCGCCGCCGGCGTCCCGGCGCGCGTGGTCACCGGCTACCAGGGCGGAGAGATCAACCCGGTCGACGGCTACATGAGCGTGCGGCAGTCGGATGCGCATGCCTGGACCGAGGTCTGGATCGCCGGACAGGGCTGGGTCCGCGTCGACCCCACGGCAGCGGTATCGCCGCTGCGCATCGAGACGGGCATTTCCGCCGCCCTTTCCGCCGAAGACCGCCCGCCGGGGCTGCTGCGCGGTGAAAACGCCTGGCTGACCGCCTTCCGGCAGCGCTGGGAGGCGGTCAACAATTTCTGGAACCAGTGGGTGCTGGGCTACGATCCGGCGCGGCAGCGGATGTTTCTCGAACAGATGGGATTTTCCGATCCCAACTGGCGCAGTATGATGTTTGCGCTGATGGGGCTTTCCGCCATTCTGCTGGCGTTGTTTACGCTGTGGGCGCTGCGGCGCTCGATGCGCCTCGACCCCGTCGAGCGCGACTGGCTCCGCTTCTGCCGCTGGCTGGCGAAGCGCGGCATCGCGCGCGAAGCGTGGGAAGGCCCGCTCGCTTTCAGCGCGCGTGTGCGCACGCACTGCCTGGCCCGGCCCGATGCCGAAAATCGCCGCCTCGCCCGTCTCACCCATCACATCGCGCTGCATTACAGCCTTGCCCGCTACGGCGACAGCCGCAGCCGCGTCAACCTCGCGGCGCGGAAAACGCTGCACAGCGCCGTGCGTCGGCTCGGTTCCCGCAAGAAACACTATTAAATAATTTATCGAAAAATATCGCTACACAGATGAAAACATATTCTTCCATAGAATAGAAACAAGATAGGGAAGACAAATATTCGCGGCACCATCAACGGCTTTTCGAGCGTTACCGAAATTCGATGGCGCTTTAGGGTAAAATTGATAAGTTTTTCTCCCCTCATTTTTTCTACTGGACAACCATGATTACAGGATCCATCGTTGCAATCGTGACCCCGATGCTCGAAGACGGCAGTCTGGATTTCGACAGTTTCGCCAGCCTGATCGAACACCACGTCAAATCGGGCACGGATGGCATCGTCGTCGTCGGTACCACCGGGGAATCGCCCACGGTGAACATCGAAGAACACAGCGAACTGATCCGCTTCTGCGTCGAAAAAGTCGCCGGCCGCATTCCGGTGATCGCCGGGACCGGCGCCAACTCGACCGCCGAGGCGATCGACCTCACCCGCTATGCCAAGAAGGTCGGCGCCAGCGCCTGTCTTTCGGTCGTACCGTATTACAACAAGCCGACCCAGGAAGGCCTGTACCACCACTTCCGCAGCATCGCCGAGGCGGTCGACCTGCCGGTGATCCTGTACAACGTACCGGGCCGCACCGGCGCCGACATGGCGAACGACACGGTGCTGCGCCTTGCCGAAATCCCGGGCATCGTCGGGATCAAGGATGCCACGGGGAGCATCGACCGCGGCTGCAACCTGATCGCCCGCGCGCCGAAGGATTTCGCGCTGTACACCGGCGAAGACATGGTCGCCTGTCCGCTGATTCTGATGGGTATGCAAGGCGTCATTTCCGTGACCGCCAACGCGGCGCCGAAGCTGATGCACGAAATGTGCACGGCGGCGCTGGCGGGAGACGCGGCGACGGCGCGCGCGCTGAACCAGAAACTGGTTGCGCTGCATCGCCAGTTGTTCTGCGAAGCCAACCCGATTCCGGTCAAGTGGGCCTGCCAGCAGTTGGGGCTGATCAAGGGCGGTATCCGGCTGCCGTTGACGCCGCTTTCGAGCGAATTCCACGAGCCCGTGCGCGCGGCGATGCGGCAAGCGGGACTCCTGTCCTGATTTCCGATGCGCCGCTGCCCTGCCGTCGTTCGCTTGCAGTTTTTTTCTTCCGCATGTCGCTTTTCGGAAAAGGCCCGATGAAATCCGGTGTGACCTCACTCGCGCGGCGTTTCGCTCCGCGCTTTTGTATCGTTTCGCTGTCCCTCGCGCTCGCCGCCTGCGGCAGCATGAGCATCGAATCGAAAAAAGTCGATTACAAATCCGCGGGCAAGGCGCCGTCGCTCGAAGTGCCCCCGGATCTCGTCACGCCGACGAAGAACGACCGTTTCGCCGTACCGGATACGGGCGGCAAGGGCAGCGCGACCTATTCCGGCTACGCGTACGAACGCTCTCCCGAAGCGCAGGCCACCAAAACGGGCAATGTCCTGCCGGACGTGGCGAACGTACATCTCGAACGAGACGGCGGCGAACGCTGGCTCTCGGTCAATATTCCGCGCGAAAAACTCTGGGGGCAGGTCAAGGATTTCTGGCAGGACAACGGCTTCATCATCAAGCTCGACCTGCCCGAAGCCGGCGTGATGGAAACCGACTGGGCCGAAAACCGCGCGAAGCTGCCGCAGGATTTCATCCGCGACACGCTGGGCAAACTTTTCGACTCGATCTATTCCACCGGCGAGCGCGACAAATTCCGTACCCGTTTCGAAGTCGGCAGCGCGCCGGGAACGACCGATATTTTCGTCAGCCATCGCGGCATGGTCGAAAATTATGTCGGCAAACAAAGCGATTACCAGACCGTCTGGGAACCGCGTCCGCCCGATCCCGAGCTTGAAGCCGAATTCCTGGGCCGCCTGATGGTCTCTCTCGGTGCCGACGAGAAGCGCGCCGCCGTGGAGATGGCCAAGGCGCAGGAAAAACGCCCCGAGCGGGCACGCCTGCAAAGCGCCGAAGGCAGCAGCATACTCCAGGTGCAGGAACCGTTCGATCGCACCTGGCGCCGCGTCGGTCTTGCGCTTGACCGCGTCGGATTTACCGTCGAGGACCGTGATCGCGCCAAAGGGCTTTATTTCGTGCGTTATGTCGACCCCGAGAGTGGCGAAGCGACGAAGAAGGACGAGGGCTTCTGGTCCAGTCTCGCGTTCTGGCGCAGCAAACAGAACATCGACAGCAAGACGCAGTACCGCATTTTCGTGAAAGGCGCCGGACAGTCGGAACCATCCACCGCCGTGCAGGTACTCACGCGCGAAGGCGGCCCGGACAATTCACAGACGGCGAAAAAAATTCTGTCGCTGCTTCACGATCAGCTCAAATAAAAAACTTGAAAACAAAAAGCCGGCCATTCATGGCCGGCTTTTTTATGTGCTCCACCATGAACAGGGTTCATGAGGAAGCGGGCTGTCGATTTCAGAAGGCATCCACGAGATGCCCGTATTCCGTTGCCTATGGCCCCGTGGAGACGTTCCCTCGCGGGGCTGGTAGAATCCGCAACATTGTCATTGGGGAGTAGCCATTCCCAGCACCCCGCTGGGAAGTCCACGTCAACAAACTTGAGGCCGTCCGCCTCATGGCGTGGTCAGCCGCTGCGCATGCAGCGAGAACCAGGCGAGACCTTTGGCCGCAATGCGCTTTGCCAGCCGGACGAGCCGCATTGTTGTGCCATTGGATTCTTGCTCGCCCGGCCAACCGCTCCCATGCTTCTTACACTGGCCCTGTTTTTCCTGTCCGCAGGCGCGATCTACATCGCCTGCGAGTATTTCGTTAACGGCATCGAATGGCTCGGTCGCCGCTTGAACCTGGGTGCCACGGCGGTCGGTTCGGTACTGGCGGCCTTCGGTACCGCGCTCCCGGAAAGTACCGTGACTTTCATGGCCGTGGTGTTCGGCAATACACCGGCACAGAAAAACCTCGGTGTCGGGGCCGCCATGGGCGGCCCACTGGTTCTGGCGACGCTGGCCTATGCCGTGGTGGGCTTCGCGTTGATCCTCAACCGGAAACGGCTGAAACGGGAGACTCACCTGGTACGCGTCGATCACGCCCGCATGAGCCGCGACCAGGCGGCTTTCCTCATCGTCTTCGTGGTAAAGGTGGCGCTCGGTCTGATCGCCTTCGCGGTCAAGCCGTGGCTGGGAGTGCTGTTCCTGGCCGCTTACGCGGTCTACGTCTGGCGGGAGGTTCGGTATGCCGACACGGCTCCCGATGAGGAAGCACTGGAACCCCTCAAAATCCGCCCTTCCGCCGGCGAACCCTCGCGGGGATGGGCGGGGCTGCAAGCATTGCTGGCCCTGCTCGTCATCGGCTTTGCCTCCCATACCTTCGTAACCCAGCTCGAAGCCATCGGAACCGCCCTGAACTGGTCGCCGCATCTGGTCGCCCTGCTGCTCAGTCCTGTAGCCACCGAACTGCCGGAAACCATGAACGCGCTGATCTGGGCGCGACAGGGCAAGGAACGTCTGGCGCTGGCCAACATCTCCGGGGCAATGATGATTCAGGCCACCGTTCCAAGTGCGCTGGGCATTTTCTTCACTCCCTGGCTCTTCGATGGTCCGTTGCTGGCATCCGGCATCATCACGGCACTGGCGATTGTGTTCCTGTGGCGGCTGTTCCGGGGAGGGGCGGTCGATGGCCGCGCGCTGGTGGCGGTCAGCGGCCTGTATGGCGTTTTCGCGGTGTGGATTGTTACTTATCTCAGGTAAGACTTGATGGCTTGCAATAAATACTGTGCCGGGATTTCACAGCGGCGTCAGTTTCGCGTATTCCAGCGCCAGCCATTTCGTTCCGGTGTTGCCGCCGAAATTGACCTGAACGCGGGATTGGCCCCCGCTGCCCTCGGCAGCGATGATGACTCCCTGGCCGAACTTCGGATGCGAAACGTTTTGCCCGATGCGCAGGCCTCCCGGCAGTGCGCTGGAAACGTTTCCGGTACTTTTTTCCGGACGCCGGATTCCGGCGTGAAAACCCTCTTTTTCTTCCCAATCCCGGCGCGGGGCCATGGCAGAAGTGACGGTATTGATTTTGCGCAGCAGCGCGGCGGGAATCTCTTCGAGAAAAAGCGAGGGCAGATTGTAGCGGGTCTGTCCATGCAGCAGACGGGTCTGCGCCCAGGAAAGATAAAGCCTGCGCCGTGCCCGGGTCATCGCTACATACATGAGGCGGCGCTCTTCTTCCAGTCCGTCGCGCTCGGCAGCACTGTTTTCGTGCGGAAACAGCCCCTGTTCCAACCCGGTGACGAAGACGACGTCGAATTCGAGCCCCTTGGCGGCATGCACGGTCATCAACTGCAGGGCAGGACGCCCTTCGCCGGCCTGATGATCTCCAGCCTCCAGCGCGGCGTGGTTCAGGAACCGGGTCAGCGCGGCCATCCCTGACCCTGTGTCCGCCCCGGTATTCACCCCAGTATTCACTGCCTCCTCACTGCCGTCGATTTCCGCCAACCCCGTTTCGGAAATGAAATTACTGGCGGCGTTTTCCAGTTCGTCCAGGTTTTCCAGCCGTTCCTGGCCTTCCCGCTCCGCCAGATAATGCGCGTGCAGGCCGCTGGCGGCGATGACGTGGGCAACGATCCGCGGCAGCGGCAATGTGCGTGTCTGCTCGCGCATTTCCTCGATCAGGCGTACGAAAGCGGCAATGCTGGCGCCGGAACGGCCGCTGCCCTTCCCTCCTCCCGCAGCGGCGTTGTACAGGCTGGAGTTGGTCTGCGCCGCCGTCGCCTGCATGGTTTCCACCGTTCGCATGCCGATTCCGCGCGTGGGGAAATTGACGATGCGCAAAAACGCGGTGTCATCGTCGGGATTGACCAACAGGCGCAGGTATGCCAGCGCGTGCTTGATTTCCTGCCGCTCGAAGAAACGCAGGCCGCCGTAAACGCGATATGGAATCCCGGCGGTAAACAACTGATGTTCGAGAATACGCGATTGGGCATTGGAACGGTACAGCAATGCGATCTGGTCCGGCGCTACCGGCCCCTCTCGCCCCTCTCGCCCTTCCTGTCCTTCCTGCCCATCCACGCCGCCGCCTTCGCGCATCAGCATCTGCGTTTCCTCGACGATCAGCCGCGCCTCGTCGGCATCGGAAAACGCTTCGATCACCCGCACCGGCTCGCCGGCGCCGGCATCGGTCCATAGATTCTTGCCGAGCCGATCGCGGTTATTTTTGATGATGGCGTTGGCCGCGTCGAGAATATTGCCGTGCGAGCGATAGTTCTGTTCCAGGCGGATTACGTTCTCGACACGGAACTCACGCTCGAAATCGCGCATGTTGCCGACCTTTGCGCCACGGAAGGCATAAATCGACTGATCGTCGTCGCCGACGGCGAACAGTTTCGCTCCCACATCACCGGTTGCGGCAGCCATCGCGGAAACGGCTTCGGATGCTCCTTCGGGAGCGGCGGCAAGCAATTTCAGCCAGCGGTATTGCAGACGGTTGGTATCCTGGAATTCATCGACCAGGATATGGCGGAAACGCTCGCGGTAATGACGCCGCAAGGGTTCGTTGCGAGAAAGCAGTTCGTAGCTGGCCAGCAGCAGTTCGGCGAAATCGGCAACGCCCTCGCGCCGGCACTGCGCTTCGTATTCGGCGTAGAGCGCCACCCGGCGGCGCGTGTAGTCGTCGAATGCTTCCGCCTGCGCGGCGCGCACTCCTTCCTCCTTGTGCGCGTTGATGAAATAGCACAATTCGCGCGGCGGGAACTGATCGCTATCGATATTGAGGTTTTTCAGCAGGCGTTTCACCGCCGCCAGTTGATCGGCGCTGTCGAGAATCTGGAATTGCGCCGGCAGCCCGGCTTCGCGGTGATGCGCGCGCAGGAGGCGGTTGCAGAGGCCGTGGAAAGTACCGATCCACATGCCGCGCGTATTGATCGGCAGCAACGAGCCGAGGCGCGCCTGCATTTCCTTGGCAGCCTTGTTGGTGAAGGTGACGGCGAGAATATTGTGCGGCCCGCATTGGCTGGTGGCGATCAGCCAGGCGATCCGGGTGATCAATACGCGGGTTTTACCGCTGCCGGCGCCGGCGAGCACCAGCGCATGAACGGGCGGCAATGTCACCGCGGCGCGCTGCGGCGCATTGAGACGAGACAGGAAATCGGACATGGGCGGTAAATCGGAAAAAAGCCGGACGAAAGCCGGGGCGGGCGCGAAGGACAATACGAATGGAGGCGCCCGAAAACGAAAGGCCGATTATAACGGCAGCGTCTGAAACAGACGGCGGCGGAACGCAGGAAAAAAAGAAAAAGCGCCTTGGAAGCGTCTTGGACCAGGCGTCGCTTTGACGCAACGCACAATGTGAAAAATGTACGTTTTATCGAACTTTTGAGCTTTATCGGGGACAAAAAGGGACTACAATGCTGCAATGCAACATGTAGTTGTCGTAGCCCGCAGCAAATCCCATGGCTACGTAGAGCGTTTGAAAGGAGAAGCACATGAAAACCCCGAAACTGTTGCCCTGGATTGCCAAACGTGCCGGTATCGATGAAGCTCTGGCGCTGAAACTGTGGCGTCGCGCCGCAGGCGAAAGCGAAGGTCTGACCGGATGCGCGGACAGTTCCGACTATTACAATCTGGCGATCGAGCGCTTTCTCGCGCTGGTCGAAAGAGAGTCCGGAGTCCCGGCACACGGCGACGAAAAACGCCTCTCCTGGATGTGGCGCCACAACGATCGCATGACCAAGCTGGGCTTTATCGCCACGGAAAACAGCTATCGCTTGTGGCGGCAACATTGGGGGCAATTCTTCAATTCGAAGAAAGAAGCCGCCTGAACACCGGCACAGCCGCTGGCCGAAAAAACGGTCTGGCGGCATGGCGGTTTTGTTTCTCCGATAGTTCCGCCGCTCCGTAGCGGTTCCCGCTATCTCTTTATCCCTTTCCTTCACCGTTCTGCCTGCGGGCCGCGCTTCCTGAGCGCGACCCGCAGTTCAACGGTACGCGGTGCGATTGCGGTTTTTTGCCCGTCGCACACGCGGGACTTCCGTTTCATGCGGATGACTGCGTTTCGCACGGGTGCTCCACCCCGCCCGTATTCGTCCATTTCCGCCGCGCTCAGAAATCCTGCGCCGCCTCCCAGACAACGTAGCTTTCTTTTTCGCGCAGCGTTCGTTCCAGCAACTGGATGAACGGGGGCGCGCGCCGCGCCAGGCTCATCGTGTCGCCGCCCGGAGACGCGCTCGCCTCTTCTTCCTTTTTCCGTTCGTCTTCCTCGTCGTCGGCGCCGGGACCGTGTTGCGCCGCGGCCTTTTCTTCCGCCACGGCCGCGCGCAGTTTTTCCAGGATCGCCGGAATTTCCGCGGCGGTGATCACGCCGCGCGCGGTGCATTCCTTGCCTGCAATGGTGAGCAGACGGTGCGCGGTTTCGGCAAACAGAATCAATTGTCCCGCGGCGCTGGAAGTCATTTTTACAATCATCGTCGATTCTCCGTTTTGTCACAGGGGGCGCAGGTGTCACAGGGAGGGGGAGGGCGGCTCGCCCGACCGTCGCCGTCTCCGGCGCATCCGATATTTCATGCGATTTGTCGCGGACTTTACGCAATAGTACAATCGAAACCCTGTGAATGCAGGAGGAAAAATGAATCGGACAAGCGACACAACCCGCGACCTCGAACAGATGGCGCTCGATGAAATCGCCAAACGGCGCCGCAGCGGCGCCGACGTGACCGCGCTGGTATTCGGCAGCAACGCGCACGAGCAGGCGCAACACATGGCCGCCGCCGGTGCGCGCGTGGTGCTTGGCGACGAGGCCGACGGTCCCCTGCCGGTCGGTGTCGGCTATCGCGCTCCGCTGCAAAGCATCTGGAACACCCTGGGCGATGAAGGCGATAGCGACAGCGAGGAATTGCCGGCGCAACCTTACGATCTCATCGTCTGCCAGCATGTGCTGCATTCCCTGCGTTACGCGCAGGCGCGGCGGGCGGTGCGCTCACTGCTGCAACGCCAGAAAATCGGCGGCAAACTCTTCATTTCGGTTTACGGCATTCATTCCGAACTCGGAGATGTTTACCCGGACAGCGAAAAGCTGATCGGCGACCGCTACGCGCCGCTGCCCAAGGCAATTGCCAAGCGCTACGACATCGATGGCCCGGTCTGTCTCTATTCGGCACGCAATCTCTTTTCGCTGTTGTTCGAAGCCGGAGCCGCGGTACTTTACACCTCCACCAGTACGCTGGGCATTCTGCGCGCCGTCGCCGTTCGGGTCTGAATGCCACCGGAACATCGTTTGCAACCTGGCGTTCTTCTCACGCCGTAAAAATTCCAATTAATCATTAAATTCAACTCCTCTACAGTAGTGAATTTAGCAACAGAATTTATTTCATAAAATTAGAATAAATTATTTCGCACATCCGAACTCCGGTATGGCGGATCGCCGATGTGCATCATTGTGCGATCCGTAAAGCGGACGCTACGGGCTCAATGTTTTCTTCTCTGCTATGCTTGATTGCCGTTGAACCGTACCGCCGCCATGCTCAAATTCCTGCTTCTGTTCATCGTATTCGCCGCAGCGTACTGGTTGCTGCGGCGCCCCGCGCAGTCTTCCCGCACTTCGCTCCGCTCCCGTCCCCGCCCTGAATTGCCGGCGGAAAACATGACGGCTTGCGTCCATTGCGGCGTTCACCAGCCTATTTCCGAATGCGTGGAAAACGCCGGACGTTATTTCTGCTGCGAGGACCACCGCCGCGCATTCGCGTTGAAGGACGGTGGAGACCGCCCATGAACGAAAGCGCGGCCGGCAGCCAGAACATCGTGATTTCGCAGACGCACTGGCAGGCGCTGCGCTATTTCACGCTCTACCGGGTCGTCATCGCCATTCTGATCGGTATCGCGATCCTGGTATCGCCGAAGGAACTTGCCGCGTCGTACCGGATCGGGGAAGCACTGTATCTGCCGCTGGCCGTCGCCTATTTTTTCGAGACGATCATCGCGGTGGCGTTTTCGATCTTCCTGCGGCGCCATTTCAACTGGCAGTTGAGCATCCAGGTAGCCATCGACGTGCTGGCGTTCGCGTTCCTCATCTACGCCAGCGGCGGTGTCCGCAGCGGTTTCGGCACCTTGCTCCTGATCTCGATCGCCGGCGCCAGCCTGGTCGGGCAAGGCCGGCTGGTACTGCTGTACGCGGCCATGGCAACACTGGCGCTCCTGGTCTGCGAAGGATTGCGGCTGCTTTCCGGAGACCGCGCCCCCGCCTCTTTCTTCCAGATCGGGCTGCTGTGCAGCGGCTTTTTCATTTCCGCGCTGCTGGCGCAACTGCTCGCGCGCTGGGCCATCGCCAACGAGAAGCTGGCGCGGCGTCGCGGCGTCCGCCTATACAACCAGACTCGGGTCAGCCAGCGGGTAATCGAGGAAATGCAGGACGGCGTGCTGGTCGTCAACCAGAGCGGTTTTGTTCATCAATACAATCCCCGCGCCCGCGCCGTGCTCGGTTTCGACCCGTCCGCCGGGAGCCATGCGGAACGCCATAAAGGAGCGACAAACGAAGGGAAAACAGTGGTCACGGTGGATTCCGACGAGGAACTGACGTTGGCCGCCTGTTCGCCCGAACTGGCGTCGGCATTCGCCGCGCGCGGCGACAAGGCCGCTTCCTGGAACGTATCGTTCCAATCCTCCCAGACGGGAATGCGCCTGCGCGCCCGCATCGTGCCGACGAAAAGCAGCGAGCGCGATAGGGTGATTTTCCTGGAGAGCCTCGAAGAAATCGAAGCGCACGCGCAGCAAATGAAACTGGCCGCGATGGGCCGCCTGACGGCCAACATCGCCCATGAAATCCGCAATCCGCTCTCGTCGATCAGCTATGCGGCGGAACTGCTGGCCGACGAGCGGCGCGAGGAGACGCGGCTGCGGCTTCTGCGCATCGTCCGCGACAATACCCTGCGCCTGGAACGGATCGTGCGCGACGTACTCGAACTCGGACGCCGCGACCGCCGTCAACCCGAACCGATCGTAATGGGAAAAACCCTGCCTGCGTTCATCGACGAGTTCACGAGCCGGGAAAACATTCCGCCGGGCGTGATCGAATGCGATATCGACGGCGATCTGGTGCTCTCCTTCGACCGCGCGCATTTCTACCAGGTGTTGTGGAACCTCGTCTCCAATGCCGTGCGCTATTGCCGGAACGAAACGGGGAGTGTGCGCATCGCCGCCGCACCGGGAAAACGGCGCGGAGAAGTGCTCCTGCGCATCGCCGACGATGGCGACGGGATTTCCAGCGAATTGCGGCAACATATCTTCGAACCTTTTTTCACCACCAATCCACGCGGCACGGGCCTGGGATTGTTCATCGCGCGCGAGCTGTGCGACGCCAACGGCGCCCGCCTCGAGCTGCTGGAAAACGACCCCGGCGCCCAATTTTTGATTACGGGAAGGAGCGATGCGTGGCAACCGCCAGAGCAAAACCTGCCAACTTTGACGAACTGACACGGGTACTGGTCGTCGACGACGAAGCCGATATCCGGGAATTGCTCGACCTGACGCTCAATCGCATGGGACTGGCCGCCGACTGCGCGGAAACGGTCGCGCAGGCGCGCGAATTCCTGTCGCAGCGGAACTATCAACTGTGCCTGACCGACATGCGCCTGCCCGACGGCGACGGCCTGGAAATCGTCCGCTTCATCTCCGAATGCCGGCCGCAGCTCCCGGTGGCGGTCATCACCGCCTTCGGCAGCACCGAAAACGCGGTGGCAGCATTGAAGGCAGGCGCCTTCGATTACCTCGCCAAACCGCTGGCGCTCGACCAGTTGCGCGCGCTGATCAAATCGGTACTGAGCGTGCCGCTGGAAAAAGAAGAAGTGCGCAAGCAGGGCGTGGAACTGCTCGGCGTTTCCCAGAGCATCGCGCAGGTACGCGAAACCATCGACAAGCTTGCGCGCAGCCAGGCGCCGGTTTATATCTCCGGCGAATCGGGCAGCGGCAAGGAATTGGCGGCACGCCTCATTCACCTGAAAAGCTCGCGGCACGCCGCGCCCTTTGTGCCGGTCAACTGCGGCGCGATCCCGGAAAACCTGATGGAAAGTGAGTTCTTCGGCTACCGCAAAGGTTCCTTCACCGGCGCCGACCGCGATCACGACGGATTCTTCCAGGCCGCGCACGGCGGAACCCTGTTTCTCGACGAAGTCGCGGACCTGCCGCTGGCAATGCAGGTCAAGCTGTTGCGCGTCATCCAGGAAAAACGGGTGCGCAAGGTCGGCAACGCGATGGAAGAGCCGATCGATGTCCGCATCATCTGCGCCACCCACCGCAATCTGAAAGACTGCGTCGAAAACGGAGCCTTCCGCCAGGATCTTTATTACCGCATCAACGTCATCGAACTGAGAATGCCGCCGCTGCGCGAACGCTCCGAAGACGTTCCGCTCCTGGCCGCCGCCGCGCTGGAGCGCCTGGGTGGAAGCGGAGGCGGCACCGTGCCGAAACTTTCTTCCGCGGCGGAACGCGCCTTGTGTTCCTATGCGTTCCCGGGCAACGTGCGCGAGCTGGAAAACATTCTCGAACGCGCCGTGGCTTTGTCCGGCGACGAAGAAATCGGCGTCGAGGATCTGCAACTCGAAGCAACGCGCGAATCTGAAAACGACCTCTCCGGGCAGGTCGGAGAAACACTCGACGATCTCCTGAACCGTGTCGAACGCCAGGCCATCGTCGACGCACTGGCCAAAACCAAGGGCAACCGCACCACCGCGGCACGGCTGCTTGGCGTCACCTTCCGTTCGCTGCGCTATCGCATCGAACGCCTCGGAATGGATGTGGATTGACGCCGCGCACGTTCTCCATCTCCTGACCCTCGCCGTACACGATGCCGCCGCTGACGATCGACGAACGAGGCTGGTGCCATGATGAATCCGCGGGCGATTCCATGTCCGCCACGGAACCATTGCGACACATCGCTTCCCCGAATCACGACGCGCGGCCGCCGGAAACGGCGATATCCCTGCTCGTCATCCACGCCATCAGCCTGCCCCCCGGCGTATTCACTGGCGATGCCGTCATCCGCCTGTTCACCAACACCCTCGATCCCGATACCCACCCCTGTTTCGCCGCAATTCACCGCCTGCGGGTCTCGGCGCATTTTTACCTGCGCCGCGACGGAACGCTGGTTCAATTTGTTTCCTGCGATGACCGCGCCTGGCATGCCGGCGAATCGAACTGGCAGGGCCGTGCGCGCTGCAACGATTTTTCGCTCGGAGTCGAACTCGAAGGATGCGACGACACTTCGTTCACTCCGGTGCAGTACGAACGGCTCACGATGTTGATCGACGCTCTGCGCGCGCGTTATCCGCTGACCGCCGTGGCGGGACACAGCGACATCGCCCCCGGCCGGAAGACCGATCCCGGACCGCATTTCGACTGGTCGCGCATCGCCGCCGCCGGCTTGCCGCACATCCCGGGCTGATCCCGGCCTCCGGCCCGATCCCGGCCTGATCCCCTCCCGCTTCGGCGCCAACCTCTCTTTTTTCATGCGGGAACTTTTTTCGTTCTCCGGGGGAACGTTTTCGCACCGCCCTTGACAGATTCAAATCATGCATTGTTGCATACACGCAACGAGCCTCCACCAGCGGGTTGACTTTTAAATATCGATCTTCTTGCGCCATTGGAATAGCGCTACTAGAATTAGTGCCAAATTGCAAGCAAGACACAATATCTAGTGGTAGCTCCGAAAGTGCCGCCGATATTGGCTCTTGCGGCGGTTGGAGCGGAAGCGCGGGAAAAGTGTCTTTCGCGGTGTTGTCGCTGTTCTGACGGCATGGTGTTGCAGCAGGATTCGATGGGTCGGCCTCCGCCGTTCCAATCGGATTGGTCCGGTCGATTTGAACGGATGTTTCTTTACGGTGTTCATCGGATATTTCTTAACTGAAACAAGGAGGTCAACGTGGCAACGAGCGCGAAAGCAAAGGCAGAGAGCGACAAGGACAAAAAATCCGTCGCGAAACCCGCAGTAAAGAAAGCAGCGGCCAAACCCGCCGTCAAAAAGGCAGCGGCGAAACCCGCAGCGAAGCCGGCGGCCAAGAAAACCGCTGCAAAACCGGCGGCAAAGGCAGCAGTGAAGAAGCCCGCAACCAAGGCAGCGGCAAAACCGGCGGCCAAGAAAGCTGCGCCGAAGAAAGCCGTAGCCAAGACGGCAACAAAATCAGCGGCGACAAAACCAGCGGCGGCAAAACCGGCAGCGAAAAAGCCTGCTGCGAAACCCGCGGTGAAGAAGACCGCCGCCAAGGCAACGGCAAAACCGGCGGCCAAGAAAGCGACGGCCAAGCCGGCTGCAAAACCCGCAGCGAAAAAAGCAGCCGCAGTGAAGAAACCGGCAGCGAAACCCGCAGCAAAGGCCGCGGTGAAAAAACCCGCCGCCAAGGCAGCGGCAAAACCGGCAGCAAAGAAAGCGGCACCGAAAAAAGCCGCCGCAAAACCGGCAACTAAGCCGGCAGCCAAGCCGGCGGCGAAGCCAGCTCCCGCTAAATCCACGGTGAAAAAAGTCGCTGCGGCGAAAAAACCCGCCGAGAAACAAGCGGCAGCCAAACCGGTGACGGCGTCGGCATCTCCCGTGCTTTCCTCCGGTTTCCCGCTGACGGGAGGAACGGCTTCGCCCTCCCTGGCGGCAACTCCGGGGACGAAGTCGGCGCTCAATCCGTCCGGCGCCTGGCCGTTCCCCACGGGATCCCGACCCAAGTAACAAGGGTACGAGCAACATCGGCTTTTGAATGAAGCTACGCGGGACAGGAGCAATCCTGTCCCGTTATTGTTTCCGGAGCAGCATCGGGAGCGCAAAAACAATGAATCCGGACGAAAGAACAAGCGGTGCAAACACCGTCGTCGCCGGAATCGGCAATCCCCGGCCGCGCTCCCCGCTTTTTCCCTGCAAGCGCATGAAAACTGCCGCGCAAACTGTCACACCATCCGCGCTTTATTTCCTGAAGGAAAACGATCCAGGCATTGACGGCGAACCGACCATTGCCGGCTTCACCCGCCTGCCCGCAGCCGCACTTTTTCCTCGAACCCGCCGGGTTTGCGGCAGAATCGGCATTTTTCTCCTATAACTCCGGGCGTACGGATTCTCCGTCATCTTCCGCTCCGAAATCCTATGAATACTTCCCATGCACGCGACCCGCGCATCGCCGCCCTGGCGCTTGCCGCGCTCGGCGTCGTCTTTGGCGACATCGGCACCAGCCCGCTCTATTCGATGAAAGAGGTATTCGCCGGCAACCATCCGATCGCGCTCCACGAAGCCAACCTGCTCGGCTGCCTGTCGCTTTTTTTCTGGGCCCTGATGATCGTCGTCTCGTTCAAGTACGTGTTCATCATCATGCGCGCCGATAACCGGGGGGAAGGCGGCATCATGGCGCTGATTGCGCTGGCCTTGCACGAAGCGCACGGAAGCAGGAGAAAGCTGACGATAATTTCTGTCATCGGCATTCTCGGAGCGGCGATGTTCTACGGCGACGGAATGGTGACGCCGGCGATTTCCGTGCTTTCCGCCGTCGAAGGGCTGGAAGTGATCGCACCGGGACTGGAACCGTTCGTGATCCCGATCACGTTGGCGGTGCTGTTCGGCCTGTTTTTCGTCCAGCGGCGCGGCACGGGCGGCATCGGCATTTTCTTCGGGCCGGTGATGTTGCTCTGGTTCGCCACGCTGGCGGTGCTCGGCATTTACAACCTGATCCGCAATCCGCACGTGCTGCTGGCGCTGAACCCGATGTACGGCGCCGAATTCCTGTGGCACAACCGCACACAGGCCCTGCTGGCGATGGGCAACGTCGTGCTTGCGGTGACGGGCGCCGAGGCGTTGTACGCGGACATGGGCCACTTCGGACGGCGGCCGATCCAAATCGCGTGGTACGGACTGGTGCTTCCTTCGCTGGTACTCAATTATTTCGGACAGGGCGCGCTGCTGCTCGCGCATCCTGAGACGAAAGGAAATCCGTTTTTTCTCGCGGCGCCGGAATGGGCCCTGATTCCGCTGGTGGGGCTGGCCACCGTGGCGACGGTGATTGCATCGCAGGCGGTCATTTCCGGCGCCTTCTCGATTTCGAGGCAGGCGATCCAGCTCGGCTTTTTGCCGCGGATGGAAGTCCAGCACACGTCGGAGCAGGAACAGGGGCAGATCTACCTGCCGGGAATCAACTGGGGCCTGATGATCGGCGTCATGCTGCTCGTGCTCGGCTTCCGCTCCTCGGCCAATCTGGCGGCGGCGTACGGAATCGCAGTGACGAGCGACATGGTCATCACCTCGCTGCTCGCCACCATCGTCGTCGCCAAGATCTGGAAATGGGGCTGGACGCGCGCGATCCTGCTGTTTTCGATTTTCCTCGCGGTCGAACTCGTCTTCCTTGCCGCGAACGTGCTGAAAATTCCGGACGGAGGCTGGTTCCCCCTGGTCGCCGGACTCGTCATCTTCACGCTGATGACGACCTGGAAACGCGGACGCCGGATCGTCGTGGAACGCATGCACACCGAGGCGATGCCCTTGAACGTCTTCATCGAAGTACTTCACGCCGGCCTGCCGACGCGGGTTCCCGGCACTTCCGTATTCATGCACGCCAACCCCGACGGCGTTCCGCATGCGCTCCTGCACAACCTGATGCACAACAAGGTGCTGCACGAGCGGGTCGTTCTGCTTTCGGTCAAGGTGCTCGATGCGCCGCATGTGCCGCGTTCAGAGCAGGTCGAGGTGGAACCGCTGCAAGACGATTTCTACCGGGTGCTCGTGCGCTACGGCTTCATGGACGAACCCGACATTCCCGCGGCGCTGGCGCATTGCTCCGCGTTCGGGCTGGAATTCGACATGATGGAGACTTCATTCTTCCTCGGCCGCGAAACCCTGATCGCGCGGCCGAAATCGACACTGGCGCTGTGGCGGCAAAAAATCTTCATCGTCATGTCGCGCAATGCAAGCAGCGCGACGACGTTTTTCAAGATTCCGTCGAACCGCGTCGTCGAGCTTGGCGCGCAAGTGGTTCTGTAGGAAAAAGACGAACGCGGAATTCCATATATATGAATTAATTTTCGAATAAATCCATCTACAACAGCGAAAGTTAATTTCTTATATTTATAAAAATCAAAAGCCCGGGGCCTTTTCTTCCTGCCGCGCCAGCGCCCAGGCAACGTGTTCGCGCACCAGCGGCGACGAGTGATCGCGGCGCGCGATGAGCGCGGCGCGGATGCCGGACTCGGGCGGAGCGTTTCCGAGCGCAACGGCGATATTGCGCAGCCAGCGCTCAAAACCGATGCGGCGGATCGGGCTGCCGGAAAAACGTTCCAGAAACTGCGCTTCGTCCCAGGCGAACAGCGTCGTCAGCGCCGCCGCGTCGAGACCATGCCGCGGCGCGAAATCGGAATCTCCCGGCGGCCGCGCCGCGCCGTGCCGGGGATCGGATTCGGTCCGGGCTTTGGTCCGGGCTTTGGTCCGATACCCGGTCCGATACCCGGTCCGATGCCCGGTCACATTCCAGGGACAATAAAGCTGGCAGTCGTCGCAACCGTAGATGCGGTTGCCGATCAGCGGGCGCAACGCTTCGGGAATCGCGCCGGAATGTTCGATCGTCAGGTAGGAAATACAGCGCCGGGCATCGAGCTGGTACGGCGCGACGATCGCGCCGGTCGGACAGCGCTCGATGCATTCGGTGCAGGAACCGCAGTGGGCGCTCACCGGGGTATCCGGCGGCAGCGGCAGATTGGTGTAGATTTCGCCGAGAAAATACCACGAGCCTTCGCGCGTCAGCGAAAGGGTATGTTTGCCCCGCCAGGCGATTCCGGACTGGCGCGCGAACTCGACTTCGAGCACCGGCGCCGAATCGGAAAAAACCCGGTGAAGGAATTCAAAAGAAGATTCGGAAGAAGGCGCGGCATCGGCGGCGCCGACTCCGCCGACTCCGCCGATTCCACCGATTCCGTCGATGCCACCAATTCCAACCTCCGGATTTCCGGAAAGCGCTTCGGCAATCCGCGCGGCAAGGCGGGAAAGCCGCTGGCGCATGGTCTTGTGATAGTCGCGCCCGAGCGCGTAGCGGGAGATATACGCCTGCCGGGAATCCGCCAGCACCGTGAGCGCTTGCTCGTGCGACAACTCCTGCGGCCAGTAGGGAAGCCGGACGGAAACGATACTGACCGTGCCGGGCAGAAGCGCCGCGGGCGCGGCGCGCAGCGGCAGGTGCCGGGCCATGTATTCCATCTCGCCGTGCCGTCCGAGCGCGAGCCAGCGTTCCAGATGCGGCACCGCTTCGCCAGGATCGGCACGCGCGATGCCGACGGCGCCGAAACCCAGCGCGCGGCCCCATTCCTTGATCTGCGCCGCCAGCCGGCTCCAGTCGGGGGCGCCGTCATGAAAAACGTTTATCGTGTCCTCTGTCATTCCGTTCCGAGCATCGATTCCGGAAAAGAAGCAGTTTACGCAATGCTGGAGGTTTTGCACCGGCCGTCTCGATTTCAGCCGTCCGGCTTTCAACATATTCCAATATTGAATTAATTACGTCACAAAACTCACTACTGTAGATATATTAAATTTCAATTAATTTAGAATTCACGGTGTTCCGTTCCGGCCTTTGAACCCCGCCACACTTCATTCGTGCCGAATTCAGCAGATCATCCCCGCGCCCACGGTGTTGTTCGTCGTCTCGTCGATGACGATGAAGGCGCCGGTGGCGCGGTTTTCCCGGTAGGCATCGGCGAATACCGGCTGCGCCAGTTTCCAGCGCACGCGGGCGATGTCGTTCATTGCGAGCGCGTTCTCGGCCGGAAACTCGGCCGGGAGATGCGCCTGCGAATGGACGTCGACCCGGTACGCCACGTCGGCGAGCCTGGCCTTGCCGGTACGCGTGGTGTGGCGGATGAGGTAGGTACGCGCCGGAGACAGCGGCGTTTCGGAGAGCCAGCACAGCATGGCGTCCAGTTCCCTGCGCGGCTCCGGCGGGGCTCCGCTTTCGTCCGTCCTGACGATCATGTCGCCGCGCGAGATATCGATGTCGTCTTCGAGCAGCAGGGTGACGGACTGCTCCGGCAGGCCGGCGGCAATCGCCTCGCCGCCGAGATGAACCGCCGCGACGCGGCTTTTCAATCCCGAGGGAAGCACGGCGACCGGGTCGCCGGCGCGGATGCTGCCCGATTCGATGCGGCCCATGAACCCGCGGTAGTCGTGCAGCGCCGCATCGCCGGAGGCCTGCGGGCGGCAGACGTATTGCACCGGGAAACGAAATGGTTCGTGGAAAGATTCGCGGAAAGATTCGCTGAAATGCTCCCGTCCTTCCCAACCGGGGATATCGTGCGCGCCGGGCGCGGCTTCGAGCAGGTCGAGCAGCGAAGGCCCGTCGTACCACGGCATGGCGCCGCTCCGGTCGACGACGTTGTCGCCGTTCAGGGCGGAGATCGGCACGAAATGAAGCACGGGGAAAAAACCACCGGCAATCCCCTCGTTATCGTTGCCGCCGGCGATTCCCATCTTTTCGGCGAAGGCGAGGAAATCATCGCGGATGGCGGCGAACGTTTCCCGCTCGTACCCGGCGAGATCCATCTTGTTGACGGCGACGACCAGTTGACGGACGCCGACCAGGTGCGCCAGGCAGGCATGCCGCCGGGTCTGCGCGAGCACGCCCCTGCGCGCATCGACGAGAATGATCGCCAGGTCGGCGGTCGAGGCGGCGGTGACCATGTTGCGCGTGTACTGCTCGTGGCCGGGCGCGTCGGCGATGATGTACTTGCGCCTGCCGGTGGAGAAATAGCGGTAGGCGACGTCGATGGTGATGCCCTGCTCGCGCTCGGCCTCCAATCCGTCGGTAAGGAGCGAGAGGTCGACCGTGTCCCCGCCGCGCCGCTTCGAACTGCGTTCGATGTGGTTCAGGGTGTCGGCGAGAATGGCTTTGCTGTCGTAGAGCAGGCGGCCGATCAGCGTGCTTTTGCCGTCGTCGACGCTGCCGCAGGTCATGAAGCGCAGCAGGCCGCTGTCCTTGGTGTCGTTTACCTTGCCGTTCGTCACAGGCTTCGTTTTGTTGTCTGTCATGGCATTCACTAAAAATGTGATTCGGAAATAATCAGAAATACCCTTCCCGTTTGCGCTGTTCCATCGCCGCGTCGGAAGTCTGGTCGTCCAGCCGCGTGGCGCCGCGCTCGCTGATCGTGGCGGCGGCGGTTTCAAGGAGGATCCTGTCGATGGAATCCGCATCCGATTCGACCGGCGCCGTGCAGGTGATGTCGCCGACGGTACGGAAACGCACGTTCACCCGGATCACGTTCTCGCCGTTTCGCGGCGGCGTCAGCGCCGTCACCGGCACGAGGGAAGCGCCCCGGCGCACGACATCGCGCGCATGGGCAAAGTAGATCGACGGCAGTTCCAGGCGTTCGCGCTCGATGTATTGCCAGACGTCCATTTCCGTCCAGTCGGAGATCGGGAAGGCGCGGATGTTTTCGCCCTTGTGCGTGCGCGCGTTGTACAGGCGCCAGAGTTCGGGACGCTGGTTTTTCGGGTCCCACTGGCCGAATCCGTCGCGAAAACTCATCACGCGTTCCTTGGCGCGCGCTTTTTCCTCATCGCGCCGGGCGCCGCCGATGCAGCAGTCGAACCCGTATTCGTCGATGGCTTCAAGCAGTGTCACCGACTGATGCTTGTTGCGCGACTCGTCCGATGTCTTCAGCACCACCGAGCCGCGCGCGATCGAATCCTCCACCGAGCGCACGATCAGCCGTTCGCCCAGCTCGAAGGCGCGGCGGTCGCGGAAAGAAATAACTTCCGGATAGTTGTGGCCGGTGTCGATATGCAGGAGCGGAAACGGAAAGCGTCCGGGGCGAAAGGCCTTTTCCGCCAGGCGCAGGAGGCAGACGGAATCCTTGCCGCCGGAAAAGAGCAGCACCGGCCGTTCGCACTGACCCGCCACCTCGCGCAGGATGTGGATGGCTTCCGCCTCGATCCGGTCGAGATGGGAAAGACGGGAGGGGTGACCGGAAATCCGGCGGGACGCCGCATCGGAATGATGAAGAGAAATTGCGTTCATGGGTCGTTAGGGATGAAGACGGTCGGTTGAGACGGAACGCCTGGTTTGCGGCGCTCAGGGTTATTCAGAGTTGACGCGATTCATGGTCTCCGCGCGTGCAGACCGCATTCGCGGGCGCCTTCTTCCTCCCACCACCAGCGGCCGGCGCGGACATCCTCGCCGACGGCGGTGGCGCGGGTGCACGGAGCACAGCCGATGCTGGGATAGAACTCGTCGTGCAGCGCGTTATAAGGCGCTTCCGCAAGGCGGATGGCGGCCCATACTTCCGTCTCACTCCAGTCGGCGAGCGGGTTGAATTTTTCCAGCGCATTGATTTCATCGTACTGACGCAGCGGCAACGCGGCACGGGTGGCGCTCTGCGCGGCGCGCATGCCGGTGATCCAGGCGCGGCGGCCCGACAGGGCACGTTGCAGCGGTTCCAGCTTGCGGATGCGGCAGCATTCGCGGCGCAGCGCCGCCGAATCGTAGAAAGCGTCGATGCCGTGCGTGTTCACATAGCGTTCGACCGCATCGCGTTCGGGAAAATATAGCCGTATCCCGATACCGTAGCGCCGTTCCGTCTCGCACATCAGCGCATGGGTTTGCGACGGCAGGCGGCCGGTATCGAGCGAAAAAATATCGATCAGCAGACGCTCGGTGGCGATGATGTCGATCAGCACCATGTCTTCCGCGCCGAAACTGCAGGCAAACGCAATCCTGCCGGCGAACTCGGCCGCCGCCGCGCGCAGCAGTTCAACCGCGGCGGCACGCCTGCCGACGACCGCATGGCACAGATCCGCAGTCAACGCGGGACGCGTGGTGGGATTGCGCGGCGACCGATGCGTGGGGGAAATGTGGGAGACGGGAGAAATGGGAGAGATGGAAGAGTTTTTCGCGGCATCCCTGTTCATGGAGCATTCCTCCGTACCCACAGCGGCGGAATTCCGTCGGCAGCGTGTTGATATGGGGTGGAAAAATCTCCCCCATCCGCCAACGCCGTCAACGCCACCAATGCGGCCCGTGCGTCGGCACCGGCACGCAACTGGAACGAATCGAACCCGCAACGGCGCAGGAAAAAAAGCTGGTCGTGCAGAACGTCGCCAAAAGCGCGCAGTTCGTTGACGTAACCGTGGCGCGCGCGCAGCAACGATGCCATCGAATAGCTGCGGCCGTCGGCGAAGCGTTCGAAACGCACGGCGATCAGCGGCAGGCGGTTGATGTCGTCGATGCTATCCCGCAACCAATCCACGGGTTCGTGCGTATCGAGCCATATCCCCAACTCGCCCGCGGCCAGACGCGCCTCCAGCGCCCCCGACACCTCCAACGCCTCATGCCGCCGGCGCCACACGGACAGAGGAACGATCACCGGACCCTCGGCCGGGAGCTTGATCGCGGCGATCTGTTCCTCGCCCGCATCGACTTCGCCGGTACGTCTGAACGGTGCCGGCTTACCGGGCGCTTTCGTGGATTCTCCGGCCATCGCTGCAACGGAATCCTGCATGACCGGCACGATTCTCCAGGCATCGCCCGCCGCCACGGCATCGTTGCGGATCAGCCGGTTTTGCGCGGTGTTTTCAGGCATGCTCGACCTCCCTCCGGGTGGATTGGCTTTGGGTGGATTGACTTCGGGCGGATTTTCGATGGGCATGGACATGCTCCTTGAACGGCGCGACGCCCAGGCGCCGCACCACGTCGATGAAGCGTTCCGCATCGTCATGGCGCCGCTGTAGATAAACGTCCAGCAGTTGCCGGACGACACCGGGAATTTCGTCGGCGGCGAACGACGGACCGATGATTTTGCCCAGCGAGGCTTCCGAGCCCTGACTGCCGCCGATCGATACCTGGTACCACTCTTCGTCGTTCTTATCGACGCCGAGGATTCCGATATGCCCGATATGGTGATGGCTGCATGAGTTCATGCAGCCGGAGATGTTCAGGTCCAGTTCGCCGACATCGTGCAGGTAATCCAGATCGTCGAACGCCTGCTGCACGGCGGCGGCTACCGGCAGGCTCCTGGCGTTGGCCAGCGAACAGAAATCGCCGCCAGGACAACTGATGATGTTGGTCAAAAGGCCGGTATTCGGCGTCGCCAGGCCGGCATCGCGCGCGACCTGCCAGAGCGCATGCAAATCGCCCGCCTCCACGTCGGCAAGAACGACGTTCTGCTCATGCGTCGTGCGCAGTTCGCCGAAACTGTAACGCTCGGCCAGATCGGCGACGCATTCCATCTGTTCGGCGCTGATGTCGCCGGGCGCCGCGCCGGTTTTTTTCAGCGACAACGTCACAGCGCGGTAGCCCCTCGCCTTGTGACCATGGACACAGCGCCGCGCCCACGCGGCAAAGGCTTTGTCTTCCCTCTGGCGCACGGAAAAACCCGCTTCGCCGCCGGCGGGCGGACGATAGGCGAACGGCGTGAAATGCGCCGCCACGCGCTCGTATTCTTCCTGCGGAATCGTGTGCGGACCGTCTTTCGTGTGTGCCCACTCACTTTCCACCTGGCGGCGGAATTCATCGAGGCCCAGCGCGGAAACGAGAATCTTGATCCGCGCCTTGTAGGCATTGTCGCGGCGGCCGTAAAGATTGTAGACGCGCAGCACGGCCTCGCAGTAAGTAATGGCATGCCGCCAAGGCAAAAATTCCTTCAACACCTGCCCCAGCATCGGCGAACGTCCCAGGCCGCCGCCGACCCAGATCCTGACGCCCAGCGCTCCGGCGGAATCTTCGATCAGCTCCAGCCCGATATCGTGCACCTGCACGGCGGCACGGTCGCGTTGCGAGCCGTTGATCGCGATCTTGAATTTGCGCGGCAGGAACGCGAATTCCGGATGCAGCGTACTCCACTGGCGCAGGATTTCAGCCAGTACACGCGGGTCTGCGATTTCATCCGGCGCCACGCCCGCGAATGGATCGGTGGTGATATTGCGGATGCAGTTGCCCGACGTATGTATCGCGTGCATGTCCACTTCGGCCAGCTCGGCGAGGATGTCCGGCACGATTTCCAGCTCCGGCCAGTTGAACTGCATGTTCTGGCGCGTCGAAATGTGCCCGTAGCCGCGATCGTAAGTACGCGCTATATGCGCCAGCCTGCGCAGTTGCGCGCTGGAAAGCAGGCCGTAGGGGATTGCCACGCGCAGCATCGGCGCGTGACGCTGAATATAAAGGCCGTTTTGCAGGCGCAGCGGACGGAATTCGTCCTCCGACAATTCCCCGGCAAGGAAACGCCGGGTCTGGTCGCGGAACTGCGCCACCCGCTGGTTCACGATTTGCCGGTCGTAAGAATCGTAGCGATACATCGTTATCTCGTTGATCTCGTTGATTTCGTTGGAATTGTCCAAATATCCGCTCCGCCGGACGGTCCGCGGCGCGGAGAGACGACAGAATAAGCGACGGCTATAGATATGGAAAATTGTTTTTTGTCAGTTATAAAGAACAAAAAGGAATAAAGAAGCAAAAAGTATTGACCCCGGAGTCGTCCCGAACGATGAAACCGGCGCCGAATCGCTTTAAACTTGGCCGCTTCCTTCACGCTTGTTCCACAAACACGCTCATGAACAAGACCCTTTCCTCCACCCGATTTCTTCTCCCCGACGAGGCGGCAACGCTCGCCTGCGGCACGGCGCTGGCGCCCCTTCTGACGCAGGGCATGGTGGTGTATCTCGACGGCGATCTGGGCAGCGGCAAGACGGCGCTGGTGCGCGCACTGTTGCGCGCGTGCGGATATTCGGGGCCGGTGAAGAGTCCGACCTATTCTTTGGTTGAAGTTTATGTAATTTCGAGATTATACTTATATCACTTTGATTTTTATCGATTCAATGAGCCCGAGGAGTTTGTAGGTGCAGGGCTGGACGAATATTTCCGCGACGATTCGGTCTGCCTGGTGGAATGGCCGGACAAAGCACGTCTTTATCTGCCGCAGCCGTCGCTCGTCATATCGTTCGCCCTCCATGCCGACGACGAATCCGCCCGCACACTTACGCTTTCCGCATGCGACGAACGGGGGCTGCAATGTCTGAACTCGTTCCTGAAAACCTCCACCGCCGCGGAGTTCTGCGCGACCTAGCGCGCTTCTCCGGCGCCTCGCTGCTGCTTCTCGTTACCCCGCTGGCGTACGGAGCCCGCGCTCCGAGCATCGTCGCCGTGCGCGTATGGCCCGCCGCCGACTATACGCGGGTGACGCTCGAACACGATCTGCCGATCAAATACGACCATTTCACGATCCAGAATCCGGAGCGTCTCGTCGTCGACCTGCACGGAGTCGAACTCAACAGCGCGCTCGAAGGGCTGGCCGGCAAGATTTCCCCCGGCGATCCGAACATCAAGCTGCTCCGTGCCGGACAGTTCAAACCCGGCGTGGTGCGCCTGGTCATGGAATTGAAAACCCGGGTGGCGCCGCAGGTGTTCGTCCTCAGTCCGGTCGGAAACTACGGTTATCGCCTGGTGCTCGACGTTTACCCGAGCGAGCCGCCCGATCCGCTCCTGTCGCTGATCCAGGACAAGGAACTGGTGCCGCTTCTGTCGACCGACAGCGCGGGCAATATCCGCGACGAGGACGAGGACAAAACCGAGGACATCCTCGCGATGTTCGCCGACGACGTTGAAAACAAGACGAAACAACAGGAAGAAGCGGAAAGCGCCAAGGGGAAAAGAAAATCGGGCAGCGGGCCGGTCGTCGACCGGCTGGTGACGATCACCATCGATCCGGGGCACGGCGGCGAAGACCCCGGTGCCGTGGGCAGCGGCGGCAGCTATGAGAAAACGATCACGCTGGCGGTCGGCAAACGCCTGAAAGCGAAGATCGACGCCGAACCGAACATGCGCGCCCTTCTGACCCGCGATTCCGACTTTTTCGTTCCCTTGCAGAAGCGGGTACAAAAAGCGCGACAGGTGCAGTCGGACCTCTTCGTGTCGATCCACGCCGATGCGTTCATCCGTCCGGATGCGCGCGGCGCCTCGGTATTCGTCCTCTCCGAGCGCGGCGCCTCCAGCACCGCCGCGCGCTGGCTGGCGAAAAAGGAAAACGACGCCGATCTGGTCGGCGGCGTCAATCTCAACGTCCGCGATCCGTTCCTCGCGCGCACGCTGCTCGATCTGTCGCAAACAGCAACCAACAACGACAGCCTGAAACTCGGCAAAGCGGTATTGATGGAACTCGGCGGAATCGGTCGGCTGCACAAAAACGGCGTCGAACAGGCCGGATTCGCCGTGTTGAAGGCGCCGGACATTCCTTCGATCCTCGTCGAAACGGCGTTCATTTCCAATCCGGAAGAAGAAAAGCGTCTGAACGATCAGGCGTATCAGGAAAAAATCGCCAACGCGATCATGGCCGGCATCCGCAAATATTTCCGCAGGAACCCGCCGCAGGCGAAGTCGAAACTGGCGCAGAGTTGAGCGGAATCGGGATGCGCGTCATGGCGGCGGCGGTTGCCCGCGCGCCGTCGCCAGCCTCAATACGCCAAGCCCCTCCGCAAAGCCCCTCGCAAAAAGCCCTCAGCGATGAAAATCGCGGAAGACGAGCGGCACTGCTCTCAGCCGGCGCTCCCTTCCGGAGACGACCAGAGCATATTCAGGTCGGGAAAATTCCACTGGTCCGCGTCTTCGCGGGCAACGATGCGTTCCGGACAGTTGGGGCGCGAAAGATCGACCATCTCCGGCGCGATGCGTGCGTTGGATTTGATCGAAAAGAATATTTTCACCTTCGGAGTCAGCAGCGACTTGGGGCTTTGCTCGGCTACGACGCCGATACGTCCCGAGGAAAGGCGAACCAGGGAACCGATGGGATAGATTCCCAGGCTTTTGACAAATGCGCGGAAAATCTGCATGTCGAAATGTCCTTGCCATTCCGACATGCGGTGCAGCGATTCCGCAGGATCCCAGCCGTTCTTGTAGGGACGGTTCGAGGTGACGGCATCGTAGACGTCGCATACCGCGCCCATTCGCGCGAAAAGGCTGATCCTGTCGGCGGGAAGCCGTTCCGGATAGCCGCTGCCGTCGACCTTTTCGTGGTGATGCAGGCAGACATCGAGCGTCGCGGCTCCTATCGACTGGCTCGCGAGCAGCATTTTGTGCCCTTCTTTCGGGTGTGTCTTGATGATTTCGAACTCGGGGTCGGTGAGCTTTCCGGGCTTGTTGAGGATTTCCGGCGGGATCTTCATCTTGCCGATATCGTGCATCAGCCCGGCCAGGCCGGCGGCACGGGTTTCCTCCTCGGGAAGCTCCAGTTGGCGCGCCAGCGCGATCATCAACGCGCAGACGGCGACCGAATGCATGTAGGTGTAGTCGTCCGCCGTCTTCAGACGGGCGAGGCTGATCAGCGCGCCGGGATTGCGCATGACCGAAGCGGAAATTTCCTGCACCAGCGGCATCGCATCGCCGGCTTCGACGGCGCGCCCCATGCGCGCCTCCTGGAACATCGAAGTCACGGATTCCTGCGCCTTGGCGCAGATCTTGGCGGCGCGGTCGAGTTCCTCGCGCATCGGTATCTGCCGCTGCGGCGGCGGAGGCGGCGGGACGACCTGCGCCTGTTCCCGCACTTTCCCATCGTCGACGTCGAGGCCGCGCTCGGTATCGATCCACACCTCGCGTACCGGGCTCTCGCGGATACGAACGATGTCGTTGGGATCGGAAAGCTGGAACTGCTTGCGCCAGAAGGGATGTTCGATCCACGAACCGCAAAGTTCGTGCAGGAACATCCCGACTTTAAGATGAGCGACGTCGATTCGTTTGAGCATAACAGTGTCCCGACAAACGCTTGGGCGCTCTCCGGCGGATTACATGACGCTTTCCACAGGCACGGCGCACGGCGACTCCGCTACAGGCCGGCTTCGGCGCGCAACTGCGCGGTCTTGTCCGCAGCCTCCCAAGTGAACTCGGGCTCGTCGCGCCCGAAATGACCGTAGGCGGCGGTTTTCGAATAAATCGGCCGCAGCAGATTGAGCGTGCTGATGATTCCTTTCGGACGCAGATCGAAATGCCGCTCCACCAGTTCGGTGATCCGCTCGTCGGCGATCCGTCCGGTGCCGAAAGTTTCGACACGCAACGATACCGGACGTGCAACGCCGATGGCATATGCCACCTGGAGCTCACAACGTTCCGCCAGTCCGGCGGCAACGATATTCTTGGCGACATAACGGCAGGCATACGCGGCGGAACGGTCGACCTTGGAAGGATCCTTGCCGGAGAACGCGCCGCCGCCATGACGCGCGGCACCGCCGTAGGTGTCGACGATGATCTTGCGTCCGGTCAGGCCGCAATCGCCGTGAGGACCGCCGACGACGAATCGCCCGGTAGGATTGATCAGATAACGGATCTTGTCGCTCAGCAGATTTTGCGGCACCACCGGCTTGATGATTTCCTCGATCACCGCTTCGGCCAGATGTTCGTGTGTGACGTCCGGCGCATGCTGGGTGGAGACGACGATGGTTTCGATGCTGACCGGCTTACCATCTTCGTAGCGCACCGAAACCTGGCTTTTCGCATCGGGACGCAGCCAGGGCAGGCGCCCGTCCCGCCGCACTTCGGCCTGGCGCTGCATGATGCGGTGCGCGTAATAGATCGGCAGCGGCATCAGCGCGGGGGTTTCGTTGCAGGCATAACCGAACATCAGACCCTGGTCACCGGCGCCCTGATCGAGATCGAGCCCCTGCCCTTCGTTGACGCCCTGGGCAATATCCGGCGACTGCTTGTTGATCGCGGCCAATACGGCGCAGGATTTGTAATCGAAGCCGGTTTCGGAATCGGTATAGCCGATGCGGCGGATGACGTCCTGGGCGATTTCGCGGTAATTGATGTGCGCGGAAGTGGTGATTTCCCCGGAGATCACGACCAGCCCGGTAGACACCAGGGTTTCGCAGGCAACGCGCCCGGTCGGGTCTTCCGTCAGAATGGCGTCGAGCACCGCATCGGAAACCTGGTCGGCGACTTTGTCGGGGTGTCCTTCGGAGACGGACTCCGAAGTGAAGAGAAAGGATTTGCTCATACCTGTACTGCTCCTGAATGACCCTCATAACCGGCGTAACCGGCTCCGGGTCCAGAGCAGGCGACGCTTTAGCAGAAAATGATCGACGGATCGAACCTTCGGTAAAGAAATCGGAAAAGAGGCGTGCCGGGATTTTCTTGCCCACCTCTGCGATCCGCATGCCGCCCTGCAAGTTGTCCTATTAACTCAGCGGCTGGATAATTCTAGCTTTGCGTCCTATCAGGGTCAAACTGCGGCCGATTGTCCCGATGGCGGTTCGTGCATTTTTGCGGCTTTTTCCGATTATTCCCTACCCATTCTTCCTACCCATTCGTGCATTTTTTCTACCGTTCGCTTTTTTTCCTGCTGTCCCGCCTGCCCTTGTGGCTGCTGCACCCGCTTGGCGCGGGCGCCGGCTGGCTGGTTTACGTTGCATCACCTTCCTATCGCCGCCTGCTGCGCCGGAATATGGCGTTGGCCCTGGGAGAGGAGGAGGCTGCCAATCCGGCGTTGCGTTCGGCGGCGGCCGCCGCCGCGGGAAAAATGGTGCTCGAATTGCCGCGGATCTGGCTCAATCCCCTGGAAAAAGCGGTGTCCCAGGTTGTCGAGGTATGCGGCTGGGAACACGTGGAAGCAGGATGGCGGCAAGGAAAAGGGATTATTTTCCTGACGCCGCATCTGGGCTGCTTCGAGATCACGGCGCAGTACTACGCGGCACAGGCCCCGATCACGGTGCTCTACCGGCCGCCGAAGCAATCCTGGATACAGCCGTTGATCGAAAAAGGACGCGCGCGGCAGCAACTCCACCTGGCCGCGGCCGACCTTGCCGGGGTACGCGCCCTGTTCAAGGCGCTGAAACGCGGCGAAGCCGTCGGTCTCCTGCCCGACCAGGCGCCGCGCAAGGGCGAAGGACGCTGGCTGCCCTTCTTCGGCAAGGCCGCCTATACGATGACGCTGGCGGCGCGCCTGACCGAAACGGGCGCGGCGGTCGTTTTCGCCTGGGGCGAACGCCTGCCCGGCGGCAAAGGCTACCGTCTTCGGCTACGCCCGCCGCTGGAGCCGATCGCCGGCACGCTGGAAGAACGCGCCACCGCGATCAACCGTGAGATCGAAGCGCTGGTGCGCGCCTGCCCGGCCCAATATTTGTGGGGATACAACCGCTATAAACGTCCGGCGGGCGCCGAACCTCCACCTGAATCTCCACCTTTATCACCGCCTTTTTCTCCACCGCCGGACTGCTGAGGGATTTTCTGGATTGAAGACTTTTTTCAAATATCTGCCCAGCCTGGCGCTGGTGGGACTGCTCTGGCTGCTGCACTGGTTGCCGCTGCCGCTCCTGCGCGCCATCGGAGCGGCAATCGGATTCCTTCTGTTCGTCTGCGCCCGCTCCAGGAAACGGATCGTTCTGATCAACCTGTCCCTGTGTTTTCCCGAGTTGCCGGAACGGGAACGGCGGCGGCTGGCGCGGCACCACTGCATCGCATTCGCACAGGCGTTCCTCGACCGCACGCTGTTGTGGTGGGCATCGCGCCGGCGCCTCGAACGCCTGATCCGTTTCCATGGCGCCGACAATCTGCCCGCCGGCAAACCGGTGATCCTGCTGGCACCGCATTTTCTCGGCCTCGATGCGGGGGGAATCGCGATTTCGCTGCGCTACGTCGCCTTCAGCATGTACGCGCACCAGAAAAACCCGGTCTTCGACGCGGTGCTGTTCGCCGGACGGATGCGCTTCAACGCGCCGATCCTGCTGTCGCGCCAGGACGGGCTGCGCCCGGCAATCCGGGCGCTGAAGGAAGGAAGGCCGTTTTACTATTTGCCGGACATGGACCTGGGCGCGCGCGACGCCGTGTTCGTTCCTTTTTTCGGCACTCCCGCCGCCACGGTAATCGCCATGGCCCGGTTGGCCCGGATCAGCGGCGCGGTCGTGGTGCCCTGCGTCACGCGGATGGTGCCGGACGGCTATGAAGTGACGCTCGATGTCCCGTGGCAAAATTATCCGAGCGGAGATGACGAAGCCGATACGCGGCGGATGAACGAATACATCGAATCCCAGGTGCGCACCATGCCGGAGCAGTATTACTGGGTGCATCGCCGCTTCAAGACCCGGCCTCCGGGAGAAGCGAAAATCTATTGAGCGCGGAAACGTTCGCAGCCCCATTCAAAGCCCCCCATTAAAGCAACTGGAGATTGAATATGAAAAAAATCGAAATCCGCCCCGTCGGCGCCGATGAAGTCGAAGCCATTGCCGCGCTGGCGCGGATCATCTGGCAGGACTGCTACGCCGATATCATCAGCCAGGAACAGATCGACTACATGCTCGGCGACCGCTACGGCGCCGAACGGATGCGCGAGGAATTGCGGACGCCGGGCATCTGGTGGGACCAGGCCTTCGTAGACGGCGAGCGTGCCGGCTTCGCCTCGACTTTTCGCACCGAGGCCCCGGGGGAATTGAAGCTCGACAAGATTTACATTCACCCCGAACATCAGCGCCACGGCGTCGGCGGCGCGTTGATCGCGCATGTCGCGGCGCGGGGGCGCGCGGACGATCCTCCCGCGCGGACGCTGATTCTCGCGGTCAACAAACAAAACAACCAGGCGCTGGCGGCGTACCGCAAACACGGTTTTACCCAGCGCGAAGCGGTTTACATCGACATCGGCAACGGTTTCGTGATGGACGATTACATCATGGAAAAAACGCTGTAATCCGCGGCCGCTGCAATCCACGGTATTTCCTGGCTCGTTTTTATTTCCAGTTCTGAAAATTCAAATCGTCTCAATATATGCTACAGTAGCCGAATGAAATTTTCTGTAAATTGGAATACCCCTCTTCGGAATTTGCAGAATCCGCGGATTTTTTTATGAACCTACATTTCAGCAAGATGCACGGCCTCGGCAATGATTTCGTCGTCATCGACGCGATCCGCCAGAAAGTCGACCTCTCCGTACCGCAGTTGCGCCTGCTTGCCGACCGGCATTTCGGCGTCGGCTGCGACCAGATTCTGATGGTCGAGACCGCGACCCGGCCCGATGCCGATTTCCGCTATCGCATTTTCAACGCCGACGGCGGCGAGGTGGAGCAGTGCGGCAACGGCGCCCGCTGCTTCATGCGCTTCGTGCATGAAACCGGCCTCTCCGCAAAGCGCGAGATCCGGGTCGAGACGCTGTGCGGAATCATCACGCCGAGACTGGAAGACGATGGCAGGGTCAGCGTCGACATGGGCCAGCCGGATTTCGTCCCGCAGCATGTTCCGTTTCTCAGCGATTCTCTCAGTGATTCCGATGCGCTGACACAGCCGCTGCAAGTAGGCGCCGAATCGCGCGAAATCACCCCCGTATCGATGGGCAACCCGCACGCCGTGCAACTCGTAGACGACATCGAACGCGCCCCGGTCGCCGTGGAAGGCGCGCTGATCGAATCGCATCCGCGTTTCCCGCAGCGGGTCAACGCCGGTTTCGTCCAGTTGCTCGGCCCCGACCATATCGCGCTGCGCGTTTTCGAACGCGGCGTCGGCGAAACGCTGGCCTGCGGCAGCGGCGCCTGTGCCGCCGCCGCCGCCGTCATCGCCCGGGGGCTGGCGCGTTCGCCGCTGACCGTCACGATGCGCGGCGGCGCCCTGACGATCGCCTGGAACGGCGCCGGCACGCCGGTGCGCATGACCGGACCGGCCGTCACCGTTTTCACTGGAGAAATCGAGCTATGAAAAATCCAAACGAAGCCCTGCGCGCACAGGCGATCGCCGACTACCTGCAACATCATCCGGAATTCTTTTCCGAATACGCCGACGCCCTGGCACAAATCAACATCCCGCATCCGCGCGGCGACAAGACGATCTCGCTCACCGAGCGCCAGCTCTACACCCTGCGCGACCAGAATCGCCAGCTCGAAGCCAAACTGGGGGGGTTGATCCAGTTCGGCAAGGACAACGACGCGATCAGCGAAAAAATGCACCGCCTGGCGGTGGCGCTCGTCTCCACCTATACCTTCCAGGCGGTGCTGCATACCCTGGGATTTCATCTGCGCGAGGATTTCGCGATTCCGCACGTCGCCTTGCGCCTGTGGTCGGTGCCGACGCAGAAGAATGCCGATTTGCCCGAATTCGCGGCGGTATCGAAGGAACTGCAGGTTTTCGCCGAAACGCTGACGCAACCCTATTGCGGCTCCACCGCCGGTTTCGAAACCTCCGGCTGGTTCGGCGCCGTCGCGCCGCACGTACGCTCGCAGGCACTGGTAGCGCTGAGAAACGGCGGCGGTACCATCGGCATGCTCGCGCTCGGCTCCGAGGATAGCGAACGCTTCTTCGCCGACATGGGTACCCTGTACCTGGAACGCCTCGGCGAACTCGTTTCCGCGGCGCTTGGGCGCAGTTTTCTTTCCATCTGAAACGTTCCCGCGCGCGGCGCCGTCGTGTCATGGCAACAGGCAGCAGCGAAACCGGCAGAAATGCAGATAACGCCCTCCAGGTGACGGCCTTTCTGCGTCACCTGGCCGAAGAGCGGCGCCAGTCGGAACATACCGTCGCCGCCTACCGCCGCGACCTCGCTTATTTGCAGCAACTGAGTGCCGAACTGCCGGGACGCGAATGTGAAAAGGGAGGAGGAATACCGTTCACCGGCCTGCAAACGCCGCATATTCGCCGTTTCGTCTCCATTCTGCACGGCAAAGGCATTTCCGGGCGTTCGCTGGGCCGCATCCTCTCGTCCTGGCGCGGGTTTTTCCGCTGGCTCGGGCGGCGCGGCGAGGCGGAACACAATCCGGTCGTCGGCGTGCACGCGCCGAAGCACCCGAAGGCCTTGCCGAAGGCATTGTCCGTCGATGAAGCGAATGCGCTGCTGCAACCGTCCGTGGCAAACCCAGCGGGAAACACAACAACAGCGGACGCACAAAAGAAACGGGAAAAAGACGACGACGGCGCCGCTACCTGCATCGCCTGCCGCGATCAGGCCATCTTCGAACTCTTCTATTCTTCCGGCCTGCGCCTGGCCGAACTCGCCGCGCTCGACCTCGACTGCCTCACCGACCTTGCCGCAGGCGAGATCCGGGTATTGGGGAAACGCAACAAGACGCGCATCGTTCCCGTCGGCGATGTCGCGGTCAAAGCGGTAAACGCCTGGATCGACCGTCGGCACGAACTGGCGGATGCCGATGAAAACGCCCTTTTCGTCGGCGCCCGCGGCCGCCGCCTGGCACCGCGCATGATCCAGAAACAATTGCAGCGGCGCGCGCTGCAGAACGGTTTGCCGACCCACGTTCACCCGCATATGCTGCGGCATTCCTTCGCCTCGCACATGCTGCAGGCCAGCGGCGACCTGCGCGCCGTGCAGGAAATGCTCGGCCACGCCAGCATCGCTTCGACGCAGGTCTATACTCACCTCGACTTCGAGCACCTTTCGGCGGTGTACGACCATGCACACCCCAGGGCGAAACGGAAAGACTGATATCCTGCTGCCCCTCCCTCCCATCCGACCCGGTCATTACAACAGGATCATTGCCCCCCCAGGAGACTCCATGAAAACACGACACATCCTCTTTGCCCTGCCGCCGTTGCTGGCGCTGATTCTCGCGGCCTGTTCCGGCGAGCCTTCCGCGAACGACATCGAACATGCGCTGCGCGCCGAAGCCGAACGCTCGAACGAAGACCACAACGCCCAGATTCTCCCCGGCACCACGATCAGCCTGAAAGTGACGAAAGAACTGCACGGAGCGAGAAAAATCGCCTGCGTCAAAGCCGAAAACGAGCCGGGCTACCGTTGCGACGTCGAGACCGACGTAACGCTGCCGCTGGTCGGGCGCCAGAAAAACACCGAGAAGCTGCGTTTCGTCAAGGGCAACGACGGCTGGGAAGTCGTCCGCTGACCTCGACGGCGCTCCGTTTCCGATGCTGATTTCCACGATGCCCGCAATTTCCACGATTCCTGCGATTCCCATGGGCATCGCGCGCGACGTCAGTCTCACCGCCGCCAATACCCTGCGCCTGCCGGCACGGGCGGCCTATTTCGTATCCGCCGCCGATCCCGCGCAACTGCCGCTGCTGCGCGACTGGAGCGCCCGGCAGGGTCTGCGCCGGTTCGTCCTCGGGGGCGGCAGCAATCTCGTGCTGACCGGTGATTTCGACGGACTGGTGCTGCACGCCGCTTTCACCGGCAAAACGTTGGCCGGCGAGGACGAAGACGCCTGGTACGTACGCGCCGGTGCCGGGGAAAACTGGAACGGGTTCGTCCTCTGGACCCTGGCGCAAGGCTGGCCGGGGCTGGAGAATCTGATCGCGATTCCGGGCAGCGTCGGCGCCGCGCCGATACAGAACATCGGCGCCTATGGTCTCGAAGTGGCGGAGCGTTTCGCCTGGCTCGACGCGTTCGACATGGAACGCGGCGAATCCGTGCGCCTTGACCGCGATGCGTGCCGTTTCGGCTATCGTCACAGTGTTTTCAAGGAAAACGGAAGGCACCGCGACGGGTGTTTCGTCATTACCTCGGTCGTCTTCCGCCTGCCCAAGCGCTGGCAGCCGGAAACACGCTATGCCGACCTGGCCGCCGCTCTGGCCGAACGCTCCGATCTTTCCACACCCTCTTCCGCCGCCGCCGTTGCCGCCGCTGTCACCACGCTACGCCGCCGCAAGCTGCCCGATCCGAATACCCTGCCCAATGCCGGCAGTTTTTTTCACAACCCGGTCGTCGATGCCGCCGCCGCCGCCGCCCTGGCGCGCCGGTTCCCCGCTTTGCCGCGCTACGAACAGGCCGATGGGAGCGTCAAACTCGCCGCCGGCTGGCTGATCGAACAGGCCGGCTGGAAAGGCCGCCGCTTGGGAAGTGTGGGCATGTACGAAAAACAGGCGCTGGTACTGGTCAACCACGGCGGTGCCGGAAGCGCCGAAGTGCTGGCATTGGCCGAAGCAGTGGCCGAGGCGGTACAAAACCGTTTCGGCGTCGAACTGGCGCCGGAACCGGTTTATCTCTGAATTCTTATTTTTTCGCGTTCTTGCCGGAGGGCGGCGCTTTTTCCGGCTTCACGGGAACCATGGGAGCAACGGACGTCGCGGAAACCGCGGGCCGGGCCGGAGTCTTTGTCGCGGGAGTGGGAGTAGGAATGGGCGTAACGGAGGGAACGGAAGCGGGAGTGTGAGTGGGCGCAGGCGCGTCCGATGCCGTCACGGCAGTGGGCGTCGGCAACAGCGGAGGCGTGTAATGCCAGTGTTTGTGCCACGCGGCGCGGACGGCGTTCGGATATTCCGGCCGTCCCAGACTGCCGTTGTAACGCCCCAGCGCGCGGTAGAGGTCGCCCTTTTCGATGTCCAGGTAGTGGCGCAGGATGATGCAGCCGTAGCGCAGGTTGGTGCGCATGTGAAACAGATTGTCGTCCGGACGGCCGATCAGCTTGACCCAGAACGGCATGACCTGCATGTAGCCGCGCGCGCCGGCGGAAGAAACGGCATATTTCTTGAATCCGCTTTCGACCTGCATCAGGCCGAGCACCAGTTCCGGTTCGAGACCGGCGCGCGTGGCCTCGTAATGCACGGCGCGCAGGAGTTCGAGGCGGTATTCGCGGTCGGGGATGCGGCGCGTCAGCCGCGCCGACATCGTCGACAGCCAGTCGGCAGCCTCGAGCGGCGAGGCAAAGGAAGTCCCCTGCGGCCTGGAATCGGAAACCGCCTTGGACAGCGCCGCCTGGACGCTCGCCGCCAGCGGTTCGTATTGCTGATTTCCCGCGCTCGCCGGCAACGTGCAGAACCCCGCCGCCAGCAGCAGGGCGAAAAACCGGAAAAACGATTTCAACCCGCGCACAACCTTTCCTGAATGAAAGCGACGATCTGTTCCGCCGCCACCATTTGCGCCTCGGCATCGCGGCGCCCCTTGTATTCGAATTTCCCCTCGGCCAGGCCGCGCTCGCCGACGACGATGCGGTGCGGAATGCCGATCAGTTCGAGGTCGGCGAACATCACGCCGGGACGCTCGCTGCTGTCGTCGAGCAGAACGTCGACGCCGGCCTTGCGCAGATCCTCATAGAGCGCATCCGCCGCGCTCTTTACCGCGGCGCTTTTCGCGTAGCCCATCGGCGCGACGGCCACCGTGAACGGCGCAATGGCGGCAGGAAAAATAATACCGCGTTCATCAAATCCCTGCTCGATCGCAGCGCCGACGATGCGCGAAATGCCGATGCCGTAACAGCCCATTTCCATCACCTGCGACTTCCCGCTCTCGTCGAGAAAGCGGCAGCCCATCTTTTCCGAATAGCGGCTGCGCAACTGGAAAATGTGGCCGACCTCGATACCGCGGCGGATTTCCAGCAGGCCTTTGCCGTCCGGGCACGGATCGCCGGGGACGACGTCGCGGATATCGGCGACGAGATCGGGCTCGGGCAGGTCGCGGCCCCAGTTGACGCCCGTGAGGTGAAACCCTTCTTCATTGGCTCCGCAGACGAAATCGGCCATCGCCGCGACGGTGCGGTCGGCGATCACGCGCACGCGCGCCCGGTCGACATCCACCGGGCCGATATAGCCGGGCTTGCAGCCCAGGAATCCTTCAACCTCGGCATCGGTGGCGAAACGGAACGGCGCTTCCGACAACCCGGGCAGTTTCCCGGTCTTGATTTCGTTCAGCGCATGGTCGCCACGCAGGAGAAGCAGCACGAAGGACAGCGGCGCGCCTTCATCGCCGGTCATGATCGCGATGGCCTTCACCGTGCGCGTGAGCGGCAGTTTCAGCAACCCGGCCACATCCTCGCAGCGGATACGTTCCGGGGTCGCCACCTTTTCCAGCGGCAGCGCGGCGGCAGCGCGCCCTTCGGCCGGCGGCAACGCTTCCGCGAGTTCCACGTTGCAGGCGTATTCCGATTCCGTTCCGATCGCCAGCGCGTCCTCGCCGGAATCGGCGAGTACATGGAATTCATGCGAACCGGTGCCGCCGATCGCCCCCGGATCCGCAGCGACAGCGCGGAACGTGAGGCCGAGGCGGGTGAAAATGCGGCCGTAGGTGTCGTACATGACGCGGTATTCGCGTTCCAGGTCGGCGAACGAGGCATGGAACGAATAACCGTCCTTCATGACGAACTCGCGCCCGCGCATGACGCCGAAGCGCGGGCGGATCTCGTCGCGGAACTTGGTCTGGATCTGGTACAGATGCAGCGGCAACTGCCGGTAGCTTTTGACTTCCTTTCTGACGACGTCGGTAATCACTTCCTCGTGCGTCGGACCGATGACGAAATCGCGCTGATGGCGATCCTTGAGACGCAGGAGTTCCGGACCGTATGCCTGCCAGCGCCCGGTCTCCTGCCACAATTCGGCGGGAATCACCGCCGGCATCAACAGCTCGATCGCCCCGGAACGGTTCATCTCCTCGCGCGCGACGGCCTCGATCTTGCGCAATACGCGCAGGCCGAGCGGCATCCAGGTATAGATTCCGCCAGCCAGGCGTTTGATCAGGCCGGCGCGCAGCATCAACTGGTGGCTGACGATCTCGGCGTCGGAAGGCGCTTCCTTGAGCGTGGAAATGAAGAATTGCGAACGGCGCATGGGAGTTTCCGGAAAAATGAAAAGAAATGCGGATTCTACAAGGCTCACGCGCGGGAAGAAGCATCGCGCGGAAACAGAGTAAAAAAACCGGGAACGGCGGAGCAACAAATTCCAAATTATTAAAAATAATTATTGTACAAATGCAGCTACATGTAAAGACATAAATTTCATCCATATATGGAAAAACGGACGGTGAAAAATGCATCCGCCCTCGATTGTCACGTAATGAAGTACGGATCAACCGTGCGGATTGACAGCGCCTTCCGCTTTGCAATAGAATTCGCGGTTTTCCATTCAGGTCCGAGACTGGTCGTCATCGTCGGCCATCGCGTTGTGCGTTGTATTGTTGTTGTATTAGCGCGATCCGGCAATTGAAATCCGCTTGAGCCTTGCAAGAACAGCAACCCGCGTAAAGCGCACTCATCGCGCACAAAGATAAGATACAAGGACAGTGTCAATGAAAACTTTTTCCGCCAAGCCGCACGAAGTCACGCGTGACTGGTTCGTGGTCGACGCCACCGACAAGATCGTAGGCCGCCTGGCCAGCGAGATCGCCGTCATCCTGATGGGCAAGCACCGCCCGACCTACACCCCGCACGTCGACACCGGCGATTACATCGTCGTCGTCAACGTCGACAAGATCCGCGTCACCGGCAACAAGACCGAAGACAAGAAATATTACCGCCACTCCGGTTATCCCGGCGGTATCTACGAAACCAGCTTCGCCAAGATGCGCCAGCGTTTCCCCGCCCGCGTGCTGGAAAAAGCGGTCAAGGGCATGCTGCCGAAAGGTCCTCTGGGCTACGCGATGCTGAAGAAAATGAAATGCTACGCGGGCGACGCGCATCCGCACAGCGCCCAGCAGCCGAAAACTCTGGAAATCTGAAAGGCAAACAAATGGCTGAAAAAGCAGCTGTGAATTATTTCTACGGCACCGGACGGCGGAAAAGCGCCGTGGCCCGTGTCTTCATGAAGCGCGGTAGCGGCAAGATCGAAGTCAACGGCAAGCCGGTAGACGAATTCTTCTCGCGCGAAACCGGACGCATGATCGTCCGTCAGCCGCTGGTGCTGATCGAACAGGCCGAAGGCTTCGACATTCTCGTCAACGTTCACGGCGGCGGCGAATCCGGCCAGGCCGGTGCGGTGCGTCACGGCATTACGCGTGCGCTGATCGAATACGATGCGACACTGAAGCCCACGCTTTCCAAGGCAGGGTTCGTTACCCGCGACGCGCGCGAAGTCGAACGGAAAAAAGTCGGTCTGCACAAGGCACGCCGGCGCAAACAGTTCTCGAAGCGTTAAGCGGCGACTTTTTCCGGCGCCGGCCTTCCTGGATTCATCCCCCGGAAGCGCGAAAAAAGCCGCCCATTGGCGGCTTTTTTGTTCTCTTTCGCATCCTCTTTCGCGCTGTATTTCACGCTGTATTTCATTTTCCCGCGGCTTTTTCGTTTCTTCGGCGCGCGTTATGATGCGCTTTCCTCTCAAGGAGAAAACCTCATGAAGCAGACCATCAAAGCGGGAATCGTGGGCGGCACCGGTTATACCGGCGTCGAATTGCTGCGTCTCCTGGTGCAGCACCCGCACGTCGAATTGACCGCGATCACCTCGCGCGGCGATGCGGGAACCGCGGTCTCCGACATGTTCCCCTCGTTACGCGGTCGCTGCCCGTTGCGGTTTGAGACGCCCGATGCGGCGGGACTGGAGCAATGCGATGTGGTTTTCTTCGCCACCCCCAACGGCGTCGCCATGCAACAGGCACCGGCGCTGCTCGATGCCGGCGTGCGCATCGTCGACCTGGCCGCCGACTTCCGCATCGCCGATATCGCCGAATGGGAAAAATGGTACGGCATGAAGCACGCCAGCCCCGAATGGGTACAGAAAGCCGTGTATGGACTGCCCGAAGCAAACCGCGAAGCAATTCGCGGCGCGCGCCTGGTGGCCAACCCCGGCTGCTATCCCACCGCCGTGCAACTGGGCCTGCTGCCGCTCGTCGAAGCCGGCTGCGTAGACCTCGAACATCTGATTGCCGATGCCAAATCCGGCGTGTCCGGCGCCGGGCGCAAGGCCGAAGTGCATACGCTGTTCTCCGAAGCCTCCGATAATTTCAAGGCCTACGGCGTTCCCGGCCACCGCCATCTGCCCGAAATCCGCCAGGGGTTGACGCTGGTCGCGCGCGCGCATGGCGTATCGCAACGCATCGGCCTCACCTTCGTGCCGCACCTGACGCCGCTGATTCGCGGCATGCACGCCACGCTGTACGCGCGGATCGCCGAGACCACCCGTGAGACCGACTTCCAGGCGCTGTTCGAAAACCGCTATGCCGCCGAGCCGTTCGTCGACGTCATGGCACCGAAGGCGCATCCGGAAACGCGCTCGGTGCGCGCGGCGAACCTGTGCCGGATCGCGGTGCACCGCCCTCAGGACGGCGACACGCTCGTCATCCTGTCGGTCATCGACAATCTGATGAAAGGCGCGGCGGGACAAGCGATACAGAATATGAACATCATGTTCGGATTTGAAGAATCAATGGGCTTATGGCAGTTGCCCGTCCTGCCCTGAAGTGGAAGCGCTGGCGACAGCGTTTCGGCGTTCATGCGCCGAGGGTCGCGGTGCGCGCGCATCTGCCCTGGTACTGGCGCCTGCTGGTATCGTGCGCGGCCCTGCTCGTCGTCGTCGGCCTGGCGCTGTGGGGCTACGATGCGCTGTTCGGCAGCCAGGCATTGCGGCGCCTGACGGCGGCGCAGGAAATCGAAGCATTGCGGCAGCGCGTCGGCGAACTGGAAACGGAACTGGCGCAACTGCGCATGAAGTCGGACGCCGTTTCCAGTAATGCACAGATCGATCGCACGGTACAGGAACAACTGATCGAGAACGTCAAAAACCTGGAGCGTGAAAACGCCAACCTCAAACAGGATCTCGCCTTCTTCGAGGGACTGGTGCCGGAACAGGGCGTTACCGGCTCCGGAGTACGGATCGACCGCTTGCGCATCGAACCGGAAGGAAATGGCGGGCGTTACCGCTACAGAATGCTATTGGTCTACAACGGCGACAAAAAAGCCGGGGAATTCCGCGGCAACCTGCAACTGGTCGTCAAGGTGCAGGACAAAGGCAAAGATGCTACTATTACCGTCCCTACAGCCGATGCTACGGATGCGCAACGCTTCCGTCTTTCCATCAGGCATTTTCAGCGCGCGGAAGGCTTCTTCACCATTACCCCCGGAGCGGTCGTGAAAAGCGTCGAAGTCCGCCTGTTACAGGATGGCGCGGTACGTGCGCGCCAAGTCCTGAATCTGTGAACGAAAGGAACCCCGAGTATGTTTGGTGCGAAACAAGGGAGTAAACCGCAAAGCCGGATCGACAGCCTCATCGGTGCCGGTACATGCGTCGAAGGCAACGTCACCTTTTCCGGCGGCCTGCGCGTCGATGGCGAAGTCAAGGGCAACCTGAGCGTCGAGAAGGATCAGGCCGGAACGCTCGTAATCAGCGAACAGGCGCGGGTCGAAGGTTCGATCAGCGTCGCGCACGTGGTGATCAACGGCACCGTCATCGGGCCGGTCATCGCCTGCGAATCCCTTGAACTCCTGCCCAATGCGCGAGTCACAGGGGACATCGAATACCACCAGTTGGAAATGCATCAAGGCGCCGTCGTGCAGGGCCGCCTCGTGCATCAGACCAGCGCCGGCAAGCCCGTCGAACTGAAACTTGCCAGCGGCGGCAGCGCCGGGTGAAATTTTCCGCTACCATTGGTATTTACGTTTGTACTTTCTGGAGTTTTTAAGCAATGAATGCCGTTACCGAAATGCCCGCGCCGCTCAACTTCACCGATGCCGCCGCGGACAAAGTCAAGGAATTGATTCTGGAAGAGGGCAACCCCGATCTGAAGCTGCGGGTATTCGTCACCGGCGGCGGCTGCTCCGGCTTTCAATATGGCTTCACCTTCGATGAAGCAGTCAACGACGACGATACGTCGATGGAAAAGAACGGCGTCACGCTGTTGATCGATTCGATGAGCTACCAGTACCTCGTCGGCGCCGAAATCGACTATACCGAAGGCCTCGAAGGCTCGCAGTTCGTGATCAAGAACCCGAACGCGGTGTCGACCTGCGGCTGCGGTTCGTCCTTTTCGGCCTGATTGGGGCCTAATTCGGGCCTGATTCGGGTCGATTGCCGCTCATCCGGTTCTTTGGAACGGACAACAAAAAAGATGGCTGCGGCCATCTTTTTTGTTGTGTCGAAATTCCGCCGGAGAAATCCTCGCATCCTCGCATTCCATGCGGAAGATTTTCTCAACGGCACTCCTACCCCGAAGCTATTTTTACATTACAAAGACAATTAAATATTCTTAGCTGTAGCAGAAAATAATAAGAAATTATTTAACGCACCTTTTCACGCCGGATATAACGCGCCAAGCACCCGTCCGCCGCGAGCGCCGGTGGCCAGCGGCAAGTTGCCCGTCCGCCGCTCCACGAACTCCCGCGCCAGCCACGCGAATGCGCAGGCTTCGACCCAATCCGGCGCCAGTCCCAGGGCTTGCGTACTTTCAACCCGGCAAACACCGTCCAGAAGCGCCGCCAGCCGCCGCGCCAAAGCCCCGTTGTGCGCACCGCCGCCGCACAGGTATACCTCGCACGGTTCCTCACAGCGGCCGCCACGATCGGTGCAATGGCGGGAAATCGCCTCGGCAATACTGCGTGCCGTCAATTCCAGCAGCGTCGCCTGCACGTCCACTGCTGCCTCGCCGCCTTCCAGCAACGTTTCCAGCCAGGCAAGGTTGAAATTTTCGCGGCCACAACTTTTGGGTGGCGGCAATGCAAAAAAAGGATGCGCGAGCAGACGTTCGAGCAGCGTGCCGATACAGGTACCCTGTTCCGCCCAAGCGCCGCCGTCGTCGTAACGTTGCCCACGGCTGCGGTGGATCCAGGCGTCAAGCAGTACGTTGCCCGGTCCGCAGTCGAAACCGAAACAGGCGTCGGATTGAACGGGTTCGGGACCGTTTCCTGCGCCGTTCTCCGATATGAGCGTCAGATTGGCCATGCCGCCGATGTTGACGATGATGCGCCGTTTCCCGGCGGCAGCGAACAGTGCCCGGTGAAATGCCGGCACCAGCGGAGCGCCCTGCCCGCCGGCGGCGATATCGCGGCTGCGGAAATCGGCAACGACGTCGATACCGCAGCATTCCGCAAGCAGGGAGGGACTGTTCAGTTGCAGCGAATAGCCGCAGTCGGGACGATGGCGAATGGTTTGTCCATGACAACCGACGGCACGGACCGCGACCGTGGGCAGATTTGATTTTTGCAGCAGCGCGGCAATGGCGTTGGCGTAGCAATGCGCCAGCGCGTTGGCGGCGAGCGCCGCATGGTGCAATTCGTCGGGCCGGGATTGCTGCAAGGAGAGGAGCTCGTCGCGCAGGTCATCCGGCAAGGCTTGGCGATGGGTTGCCCGGAGGAAGAATCCCGATGAAGCGGCGGCGGGTTTGGGTTTGGGTTTCGACGTGAAGGCGACCAGCGCGGCGTCGACGCCATCGAGGCTGGTCCCCGACATCAGGCCGATAAAAAATAACGAATCGCGCGGAAATTCATGTTCTGTCGACATCGCCTTGCCGTACTGCTCATACTGTCGCCGGTGCGTTTTTTCAGCGGTCGCGTCCGGGAATTTTTGGGAACCCCCATGGATTACCCTTCAAGGGCAATCGGGCCGCAATTGCACGGTTTGTTGCGAGGTTATTCGAACAATCCGAACTTGCTCTGGCCGGCAAGCACGATCTGGGTTTTCAGCGGTTCGGACTGCGCCATGAAATGCTGCCGCCGCGCCGCATCCAGCGGAATCGCGATCGGAAGATCGACGGACAGGGGATCGACCTGCTTCTTGTTGATACGGAATTCATAGTGCAGATGCGGCCCCGTCGCCATGCCGGTCTGCCCGACAAAGCCGATGATCTCGCCCTGGCTGACCCGCATGCCTTTTTTCAGCCCCGAGGCGAAGCCGTTCAGGTGGCCATAGGCGGTGGAATAAGCGCCCTGATGCTTCAGCACGACGATGTTGCCGTAACCGCTCTGAACGCCGACGAATTCGATGCTGCCGTCGGCGACGGCACGCACCCGGGTACCCGTGGGCGCGGCATAGTCGATGCCTCGATGTGCGCGCCAGGTTTTCAGCACCGGATGGAAACGGGCGTTGGTAAACCCGGAGGAAATACGTGTGAATTCCAGCGGCGAACGCAGGAACGCCTTGCGCAGACTTTGCCCCTCGGCGTTGTAGTAGGAGCCGCGGCCATCGTTGCCGTCGGCGAACCAGAAGGCGGTGTAGGTCTTGCCGCCATTGACGAATTCCGCCGCCAGAATGCGCCCGCTGCGCACCGGACGGCCACGGTAATAGAGGGTTTCGTAAACCAGGCTGAAACGGTCGCCCTTGCGCAGATCGCGGTGGAAATCGATGTCGCTGCCGAAAATTTCGGCCATCTGGATCGCGATGGCGTCCGGGATGTTGAGCGCGTCGGTAGCGCCGAAGAGGGAGTTCTGGATTTGCCCGGAAACCATGCGCGAACCGGTTTCCAGAGTCATCTCCCGCTCGCCCGCGGTGAATTTTTCTCCCGCACGTTCGACGACGATGTAATTATCCTTGCTGCCGTTCACGGGGAAATACAGCGTGTGCAAGACACCGAAAGCATCGGTACGCGCGGTGACGCGCTTGCCGGGACGCAATTGGCGCGCGATCGTCTGCGCCACGGGATCGAGGCGGATGAAATCGAATGCCGCGGCATCGTCGACGCCCAGGCGCTGCAAAAGGCTCGCCAGCGTATCGCTGCGCTGCACGTATTCTTCGCGCAGGTACAACGCGTCTTCGCCTTCCGCGCTCGCCAGCACCATGGCCTGGGCCGGCACGAGATTCTCGACCACCGTTTCCAGCGGCATCTGCGCGGGATTGTCCTGTGGTGTGGATAAAGCGAAGGCGGCAACCATGCCGAGGAGAGAGAAGGCGCCGACGCCGACGGTAACGCGCGGGTGGCGGGTCAGGCGAACCACCGCGCGTGCGACGGTGCGAATGGTCGCCCGTTCGATTGCGCACAGCGATTGCGCTAAAATGCGATTCTTTTTGTCCTGCATGCGTTTGTAGCCCGTTTATTTAGTGGTACTGCTTTTCTGCTGCAAAGCCCGCGAAAAATGGGATGCAGTCTACCAAAAAATCGCCGAAGCGCGAGACGGTACGGATCAAAAAAGGATCAAAAAAACGGATTCCAGATTATAAGTTAATTATTTAATTCTGCAAACCGGCTACTGTAGGCATCTTTGAAAAATATTTTTGTCAGAAATGGAAAGTGCGATGGCAAGCGTTGAAGAACAACTGGAATTGATCAAACGCGGCGCGGAAGAATTGCTGCTCGAAACCGAATTGCGCGAACGGCTGGCGAACGGAAGGGCGCTCCGCATCAAGACCGGGTTCGACCCCACCGCTCCGGACCTGCACCTCGGACATACGGTGCTGATCAACAAGATGCGCCATTTCCAGCAGCTCGGACACCATGTGATTTTCCTCATCGGCGATTTCACCGGGATGATCGGCGACCCGTCCGGCAAGAACACGACCCGTCCGCCGCTTTCACGCGAGCAGATCCTGGAAAACGCGCAGACCTACCGCGACCAGGTATTCAAGATCCTCGATCCGGAAAAAACCGAAATCGCCTTCAACTCCACCTGGTTCGACAAGATCGGCGCGGCGGACATGATCCGCATCGCGGCGAAATACACCGTGGCGCGGATGCTCGAACGCGACGATTTCGCCAAGCGTTACCACGGCGAACAGCCGATCGCGATTCACGAATTCCTCTATCCGCTTTGCCAGGGCTACGATTCGGTAGCCCTGCGCGCCGACATGGAACTGGGCGGCACCGATCAGAAATTCAACCTGCTCGTCGGACGCGAGTTGCAGAAGCATTACGGCCAGCCGCCGCAGTGCGTGCTCACAGTGCCGTTGCTCGAAGGACTGGACGGCGTCAACAAAATGTCCAAATCGCTCGGCAACTATGTCGGTATCAGCGAACCGCCGCGCGAGATCTTCGGAAAAATGATGTCGGTTTCCGACACGCTGATGTGGCGCTACTACGAATTGCTGTCGTTCCGCAACAACGCCGAAATCGCGCGCTTCAAAAAGGAAGTCGGGGAAGGACGCAATCCGCGCGATTTGAAGGTGCTGCTGGCGCAGGAAATCGTCGCGCGTTTTTACGACACCCGCGCCGCCGAGGACGCGCTCGCCGATTTCGAGGCGCGTTTCCGCCAGGGCGCGATTCCCGACGACATCGCCGAGGTCGCGCTCGATACCGCCGGTACGCCGCTGCCGCTCTCCCAGATCATGAAACAGGCCGACCTCGCGCCGAGCACGTCGGAAGCGCTGCGGCTGATCGATCAGGGCGGGGTGAAAATCGACGGGGAAAAAGTGTCGGACAAGGCGTTGCGCCTCGCCGCGCCGGCGTCATTCGTGGTACAGGTGGGAAAACGGAAATTTGCGCGAGTAGTGTTACGTTAATTCCTATATCTCCGCGCCGGAACGATATCGTTCCGGCGCCGGCTATAGCGCAACGAACTGCGCCTGTTTTCAGTTCCGCTTCAATTCCGGCCTCGGTGTCGTCAGCGCCGTCGGCTGCAATACCGCCTCCAGCGCCTCGCGTTCCATCAATCCCTGTTCCAGCACCAGATCGGCAACGCCGCGGCCGGTACGCAACGCTTCCTGCGCGATGCGCGTGGCGTTCTCGTAGCCGATATACGGGTTGAGCGCCGTCGCCAGACCTACCGAGGTGCGCACCCGTTCCGCCAGCAGCGCGCGGTTCGCGGTGATGCCGACGACGCAGTTGTCGCGCAGCGTGCGGCAGCCGGCGGTGAGGTATTGAATGCTGCGGAACAGGCAGTGCGCGATGATCGGCTCGAACGCGTTCAACTGTAGCTGCCCGCCTTCCGCGGCCATCGTGATCGTGACGTCGTTGCCGATCACTTCGAAGGCGATCTGGTTCATCACCTCAGGCACGACCGGGTTCACCTTGCCGGGCATGATGCTCGACCCGGCGGCGCGCGGCGGCAGGTTGATTTCGTTCATCCCCGTCTGCGGGCCGCTGGAGAGCAGGCGCAGATCGTTGCAGATCTTCGAGAGCTTCGCGGCGATCCGCTTCAGCACGCCGGACAACTGCACGAACCCGCCGGTGTCCTGCGTCGCCTCGATCAGGTTCGGCGACAGCGACAGCGGCAGGCCGCTGATGTCGCGCAGGTGCTGCGTGGCCCTGGCGGCGTAACGCGCGTCGGTGTTGATCCCGGTGCCGATCGCGGTGGCGCCGAGGTTGACTTCGTGCAGCAGCGAGAGGGAATCGCGCAGGTGCATCCGGTCTTCGGCAACCATTACCGCGTAGGTCTGGAATTCCTGGCCCAGCGTCATCGGCACCGCATCCTGCAACTGGGTGCGGCCGATTTTCAATACATCCTTGAATTCCTCGGCCTTCATCGCGAACGCTTCGTGCAGCAGCCCCATCGCTTCCAGCAGGCCGTCGATGGAGAAACACAGCGCGACGCGCAGCGCGGTCGGATAGACGTCGTTGGTGCTCTGCGAACAGTTCACGTGTTCGATCGGATGCAGCCGCGCGTAATCGCCCTTGACGCCGCCGAGCAGTTCCAGCGCGCGGTTGCAGATGACCTCGTTGGCGTTCATGTTGGTCGAGGTACCGGCGCCGCCCTGAACGGTATCGACGACGAACTGGTCGCACAGCGCGCCGGCGGTGATTTCCCGCGATGCCTCCTCGATCGCCGCCGCGCGTTCCTCGTCGATCAGTCCCAGCTCGCGGTTGGTGCGGACTGCGGCCATTTTCACCATCGCCAGCGCGCGCAGCAGTTCCGGATAGGTGCCGATGTTTCTGCCGCTGATCGGGTAGATTTCCATCGCGCGCAAGGTATGAATGCCCCAATACGCTTCGGCGGGAACTTCGCGCTCTCCGAGCAGATCGTGTTCGATACGTACCATTTGTTACCCCCTTGTTTTTCAGAAATATCAAGTTGATCCGGGCCTGTACCGCCGGAATTTTCGGAGCTGTCCGTTCCCGGCAGTGCACGGCCCGTTGCCGCGATTATGTGGCATGAATCGAAATGACGCCAGATACCGCGTTCCGGAAAGATCGTATGGCATCGTTCGTTTCTCTCCGGTTCGGCCGCTAGCTTTTCGCCGCGCGCGCCGCGACGGCGATCGTCACCTTCTCCGCCCCGTGCAGTTTCAGGGTTCGCGCGCATTCGTCGAGCGTCGCGCCGCTGGTCATCACGTCGTCGATCAGCAAAACATGCTTGCCGGCAAGGCTGGCGTTGCACATGAAGGCATTCTTGACGTTTTTCGCGCGTTCCTTCCAGGGCAGTTCCACTTGCGGCGTCGTTGCGCGGATGCGCTGACAGAGCAGGGGCACGAGCGGGATGCCGGTCATTTTCGCCACCGGACGGGCGATTTCGAGCGCCTGGTTGAATCCGCGCCGGCTCAGGCGCTGCCGGTGCAGAGGCAATGGAACGATCAGGTCGGGCGCTGAGTCGGGTACAGGATCGGCCCCTTCCGAAACGGCGAAGGTTTCCCTGCACAACGTCCCCAGACGTTCTCCAAACCAGCCGGCGAGCGGCAATTGTCCGCGGTATTTGAGCGACTGGATCATTTTGTCGACCGGGAACTGATAGCGGTACAGCGCCAGCGTGCGGTCGTAATGCGGCGGATGCGCGAGGCAGTGACCGCAGGTCGCGCCTTGCGCCGTCGGCTGCGCGCAACGCAGGCAATGGGCTTCCGGCAACGACGGCAGTGCCTCGGCGCATTCGCGGCAGAGCAGCCCGGTTCCCCGCTCGTCGCCGCAGAGCAGGCAATCGCCGGCGAACAGGGCGGCAACAAGACGGCGGGCAGCCGGCGCGAACGGCGCGGTAACGCGGGACGGGAGAAAAAAGCGGGGAATCATTTCAAGGTCATTGAACGCGCGGTTTCCCTGCCGGAGGACATCTACCGGCAGGGCGAAGCCGATAAAGTATGAATTTTCACATGGGCCGCTATAATCGTCGGTTCTTCCGATTTCATGAAGCATGGTGTGACGTAAATGAACGCTCCGACTCTTGCCGCGACGCGGCCCGATCCTTTGTCCGCTCCCGCTCCCGGCATCGCTTCCGCAGCGAAACCGCGCTGGTCCACGGCCGCGGTGGAAGCCCTGTACGAACTGCCGTTCATGGATCTGCTGTGGCGCGCGCAGGAAATCCATCGCCGTCATTTCGATGCCAACGAAGTACAGCGTTCGACGCTGCTTTCGGTCAAGACCGGCGGCTGTTCCGAGGATTGCGGCTATTGCTCGCAATCGGCGCGCCATGCCGCCGGCACGGAACGCGAAAAACTGCTGCCGCTCGACGATGTGCTCGCCGCCGCGCAAGCCGCCAAGAACAAGGGGGCGACGCGCTTCTGCATGGGCGCGGCATGGCGCGGGCCGAAAGACAAGGACATGGGACCGGTGCTGGACATGATCAAGGCGGTCAAGAGCCTGGGACTGGAAACCTGCGTCACGCTGGGGATGCTCAAGGCCGGCCAGGCCGAGCAACTCAGGGAAGCCGGCCTCGATTACTACAACCACAATCTCGACACCGACGCCGAATTCTACGGCCAGGTAATCACCACGCACACGCAGCAGGACCGCGTCGATACCATCGGCGAGGTGCGCGCGGTGGGAATCAAGGTATGTTCCGGCGGCATCGTCGGCATGGGCGAGTCGCGGAAGAACCGCGCCGCGCTGATCGCGCAGTTGGCCAACCTCGACCCGGCGCCGGAATCGGTGCCGATCAACAACCTCGTGCCGATTCCGGGCACGCCGATGGCCGCGAAGGAACGCATCGACCAGTTTGAATTCGTGCGCACGATTGCCTGCGCCCGCATCACGATGCCGACTTCGTACGTGCGCCTCTCCGCGGGGCGCGAATCGATGAGCGAAGAATTGCAGGCGCTGTGTTTCCTTGCCGGTGCGAATTCGATGTTCTACGGCGACAAGTTGCTGACCACCGGCAATACCGATGCCGAGCGCGACGATGCGCTGTTTGCCAAATTGGGATTGCGGCCGGTTTAAGCGCAGGCGCGCGGGATCCCGCGGGCAGGGAAGAGACCGGGAAATTTCGTACCGGTCACCATCGTTGGAACGGCCGCCGAAATTCCAGATTCAATTAATAATTACCATTTGAAACCAGCTACACAAAACGATACTTATATAAGTTAAATTGGAATACTTTCCCCGACCGTTATTGCGCGTGTACACAGATCCGTTTTGAAAAAGCCCCTGTATTCTTTATTCGCGGCGCTGACCGCCGCCGTTTTTCTTTTCCTTCCCATTGCGGGAAAGTCCGCGGAAACAAACGGCATCGCCGTGGATTCCTCCGCCCCTGCCGCCCCCTCCGCCGCGGTTTTCTCCGAAAACCCTGAAATCAACGCGTTCATTGTCAACATGCGCGATGCCCATGGCTTCGACGCCGACGAACTCTCGCGCCTGTTCGCCGGGATCACGCCGCATCCCGCGGTATTGCAGGCGATCCTGCCGCCGACGGTGAAAGGGCAGCGTTCGTGGCGTGTTTACCGGCCCCGTTTCGTCAATCCCGAACGCATCGACGGCGGCGTGCGTTTCTGGCGCCGCCATGAGGCGGACCTGGCCCGCGCCTCGGCGCGTTACGGCGTGCCGCCGGAAATCATCGTGGCCGTGATCGGAGTCGAAACCCTGTACGGGCGCAACATGGGCCGTTTCAACGTGCTGCGCGCGCTCGCGTCGCTGGCGTTTTACTATCCGCCGCGCGCCGATTATTTCAGGAGCGAACTGGAGCAATTTCTGCTGTTCGCGCGCGAAAACGGCATCGATCCGCGCACGGTGACCGGTTCCTATGCTGGCGCAATCGGCATTCCGCAGTTCATGCCGGGCAGCATTCGCCGTTTTGCCGTCGACTTCGAGAACAAAGGCTATATCGATCTGCGCAACAGCGAGATCGATGCGATCGGCAGCGTCGCCAGCTTTCTCTACCAGCACGGCTGGGAAAAAGGCAAGGGCGGGGGCAAGAACGGGGGCGAAGGTGGGGACGGCCCGGTCGCGGTTCCGGCAACGCTGAAAGGCGATCCGGCGCCGCTGCTGGCGCTGGGCATCCTGCCGCAGAAAACGCTTGCGGAATTGGCCGCGCAGGGCTTCTCCGCGCCTGGCGATCCCAAACGCTACGCCGCCGTAATCGATCTGGAAACGCCCGGAGAGGAAACCGAATACTGGGCCGGGTTCAATAACTTTTACGTCATTACCCGCTACAACCGTTCGAGCTTCTACGCCATGTCCGTCTATCAACTGGCGCAGGCGATCATCGCGGCGCGGGCGGAAAATCCGGACGGAATCCCGGAACCGGCCGTGCGCAAAACGCCCCGGCGGCAGGCGGCGCGCGCAAAACAACGGCACCGGCCCCAATAGTCCCAATAGTTCCAATCGGCCTCAATCCCCCCACCAGCCTCAATCGCGACGCCATCGCGTCAAACTGTTCTACACTGGCGCTTTTCGCCCTTCCCTCCCCTCATTCCCCATGCGCCTTCTGCGTCTTGTCAAAATCATCTCCGTTGCCGGCCGTTACGGACTGGACGAGATGCTGCTCGAACACGAGCCGTCGGGAAGGCTGCTCGCGCTTTCGCGCATCCTGTTTTTCTGGCGGCGGCTCGACGCGCCGCCGGCGGTGCGGCTGCGGCTGGCGCTGGAAAGCCTGGGGCCGATTTTCGTCAAATTCGGGCAGATGCTCTCGACCCGGCGCGACCTTCTGCCGCCGGACATTGCCGACGAACTGGCGAAACTCCAGGACCGCGTGCCGCCCTTTTCTTCCGAGCGCGCGCTGGCCGAGATCGAAAACGCCTACGGCAAGCCGGCGCACGAGGTATTCGCCGAATTCGACGCCACGCCGGTAGCGAGTGCCTCGATCGCGCAGGTGCATTTCGCGCGCCTGCCGGATGGACGCTCGGCGGCGGTGAAAATCCTGCGCCCGAACATGCGCAAGGCCATCGCGCACGATCTGGCGCTGCTCGAATCGTTCGCGATGCTGATGGAAAAGCTCTGGCAGGACGGAAAACGCCTGAAACCGCGCGAAGTGGTCGCCGAGTTCGCGAAATACCTTTACGACGAACTCGACCTGATGCGCGAGGCGGCCAACTGTTCGCAGTTGCGGCGGAATTTCGAAGGTTCGACGCTGCTCGCGGTGCCCGAAGTCTATTGGGACTGGTGCACCACGTCGGTGATGGTGATGGAATGGATGAGCGGCATTCCGATCGGGCAGCCGGAACGCCTCGCCGCCGCCGGCATCGACCTGAAGGCGCTGTCGCGCTCCGGGGTCGAAATCTTCTTCACCCAGGTGTTCCGCGACGGCTTTTTCCATGCCGACATGCATCCGGGCAATATTTTCGTCGCCGATTCGGGCGAGAAGAAGGGCAGTTACATCGCGCTCGACTTCGGCATCGTCGCCACGCTCACCGACACCGACAAGAACTATCTGGCGCGGAATTTTCTCGCTTTCTTCAAACGCGACTACAAGCGCGTCGCCCAGGCGCACATCGAGGCCGGCTGGGCGCCGCCGGATACGCGCGAGGACGAATTCGAAGCGGCGATCCGCGCCGTCTGCGAGCCGATTTTCGACCGGCCGCTGAAGGACATCGTCTTCGGCAAGGTGTTGTTGCGCCTCTTCCAGACCTCGCGCCGCTTCAACGTCGAAATCCAGCCGCAGTTGGTGATGCTGCAGAAAACCCTGCTCAACATCGAAGGCCTGGGGCGCCAGCTCGATCCCGATCTGGATCTGTGGAAAACGGCGAAACCGTTTCTCGAACACTGGATGAACGAACAGATCGGCTGGCGCGGCATCGCGAAGACGCTGCGGCATGAAGCGCCGTACTGGGCGCGCACGCTGCCCCAATTGCCGCGCCTGGCGCACCGTTCGCTTTCCGCGCCGCCGCCGCCCGACTACTCGAAGCTGCTTTCCCGGCTGATCGCCACGCAAAAACGGCAAAACCGCCTGCTGGCGCTCATTGCCGTTTTACTGTCGTGCTGCATTGCGCTCCTCGTGGCGCATTTCTGAACACCGGCAAGCCCGGAAAAACTTCAAAAGAAGAAAAACGGAATTTCTTTAATTCCAAATACAGTCAAATATCACATATTGACTGTAGCGATATAGAAACGAATATTAATATATAAATATAGAAAAATCTCCGCGTGGGCATGCTGCGCTTTGCCCACGCGGAACATGTACGCACTTTGAATCAAGCACGCTTTCGGGCCGGTCGCGCCGTCCGGGACATGTCGTGGCATGACGCACCCCCTTCGGCGCACCTTTCGACACTCCTTTCAACGCCTTTTTCCCGGAGATGAGGGAAAAAAATCGCGCCGTCCGGCGAAAAACGCCCCGTTTTCATACCTGGAAGCGCGCCATGGCAGTGTGCATCGCCTGCGCCAGTCGATCGATATTGATCGCGGATTGCGAGGAACTGTGCGCCGCAGCGCTGTTCTCCTCCGCCGCCTGCGCCACCCGCTCGACCTGCTGCGCAATCGTCTGGCTGGCGATGCTCTGCTCGGCGAGCGCCGAAGTGATGTCGTTTACGTGCGTCTGCACCTGCGCGGCCCCCTGCTGGATGTCGGTGATCGCCTGTCCGGCCTGATCGGCGAGCGCGGCGCCGGATTCGACCCGCTCCGCCGCGTGGCTCATCGAATTGACCGCCGATTGGGCGCTGTGCTGGATCGCCTCGATCATCGAACTGATTTCTCCCGTGGCGCCGGCGGTACGTTCGGCCAGCTTGCGTACTTCGTCGGCGACGACGGCGAAGCCGCGCCCCTGTTCCCCGGCGCGCGCCGCCTCGATGGCCGCGTTCAGGGCCAGCAGGTTGGTCTGGTCGGCCACGTCCTTGATTACCTGGACGATGCCGGAAATGTGTTCCGACTGCTGTCCGAGTTCGGTAATGATTTCGGAAGATTCGCGCACCGCGCCGGCCATCGCCTGCATTTCGGCAACGGTGCGATGGATGACTTCACCGCCCTTTTGCGAGAGATCTCCGGTGTGGTGCGTGACCATCAGCGTCTCCCGCGCGTTCTCGCTGACATGATTGATGCTGACGGTCATTTCCTGGACCGAGGCGGCCAGGGCCGACGACGACTCGCTGGTCATCTCCGAGCCCTGCGCGGCCTGTTGCGCCGTCGATGCCAGTTCGTTCGCGGCCGAGTTCAACTGCCCGACGCCCCGGAGTATCTCGCCGAAGGCGGATTGCAGGGACGCCAGGAGTTTGTTGAAAGACACTCCGGTCTGCCCGACCTCGTCGGCGCTGACCATCGAAATGCGCCGGGTGAAATCGCCGCTTGCCTCGATCTCCGCCATCGTCGTCTGCAATCCGGCCAAGGGGCGGACAATCGAGCGGACGATGACAATGGAAATCACCAGGCTGAATGCGAATCCGAACAGGAAGACGCCGAACATCAGCAGACGCGCGGAACGATAGGCGGTATCGCCTTTTGTGTATTCCTCGCCGGCAACCTTGTCCTGCAGGGCAAGCAGATTCCTGACGGTTTGTTCCAGCGGAACGCCCTGGGCGCGATACCCGCGGACGAAACGCTCGATGACCGGACGCGAGTAATCGCCGGCGCGCAGGGATGCGATCGTGGGACGCATGACCTCGCTGACGAACGTTCCGTACTGCCGGTCAAAATCCCCGGCCAGTCTCTGTTCCGCCTCCGTCAGCGAGGTTTCCTTGTACGCCTGCCAGAGCGCCTCGGCTTCTTTCAAAGCGCTTTCGGCATGATCCAGATGTTCCGTCACCGGGTGATCGTTATGCACCTCCGCGGAAGTATTCCCGGGTTCGTGCTGCAGGGCGCGATAGAGATCGGTAACGGCGGTCGGAATCAGAAAACCGACTCTCCCGATATCCACGAGAGGAACGACGTTATTGTCATATATATACTTCATTCGATCCTGAGCCGTTACCATACCGCGCATCCCGAGCGCCATGATGATGACGGAAATGACAATGAGGATGGAAACAAGGAAAAAAAGCCGTGTTCCGACTTTGAGATTCTTTAGCATGACAGCCTCCTAAAAAGCGTTGAACTGCGGATGGCGCCCTGCTTTTAGGTATTCGGCCTAACGAAAAACGATTTTTTGCTCCTGGAACAGGCCCCAACTCGAACTTACGTTCCCGCCACAGCGCGAACAAATATCCTCATCGGCATTCCGGAACGGCACATGGAACGCAAAAAAACCCGATACGGTTAACACTCCTCATAAAAAAACAAAAAACGGGATACGGAATACAGATCCATCGCCTCCATCAAATGACAGGAAAAAATATGCATAATCATTGAATCTCTCACATTATAGAGCGCGAAACGACACTTTCAACCTCACAAAAAAAACCCTATTCGGATATATCTGCCTGTATAAAACACCAAATTCATTTCTTGCCGCCAATTCCGGAAGCAGTGGAGCGTTATCGTCTCCCGCGTGAATACTGGCACTCCATTCGGCCCGGCTCGCCGTGCATGCCTCATACATACGAAAATCGACGCACAAAAAACCCCCGCCTTCTCCGGGAAGGCGGGGGTTTTTCGAATCCCCGGACCGCAAGGCGGCCCAGGTCAGCGGTTTTGTAACTTAACCGCTTACAGTTCCTTGCCGTGCGAGGCGAGATATTCGGCAACGCCGGTCGGAGAGGCTTTCATGCCCGGTTTGCCCTTGTTCCAGCCGGCGGGACAGACCTCGCCGTGTTCCTCGGTGAACTGCAGCGCATCGACCATGCGCAACATTTCGTCGACATTGCGGCCCAGCGGCAGATCGTTGACGACCTGATGACGAACGATGCCCGCCTTGTCGATCAGGAACGAACCGCGGAAAGCGACACCGTCCGGCTCGAATTCGACATCGTAGGCGCGGCAGATTTCATGCTTGGTGTCGGCAACCATCGGATAGCGCACGGCGCCGATGCCGCCCTTTTCCACCGGCGTGTTTTTCCAGGCCAAGTGTGTGAAGGCAGAATCGATCGAAACGCTGATGACTTCAACGCCGCGCTTCTTGAACTCGTCCAGACGGTGATCGAACGCGATCAGCTCGGAAGGGCAGACGAACGTGAAATCGAGCGGATAGAAAAACATGACTACATACTTTCCCTTGTAGTCGGAGAGTTTCAGCGGCTTGATTTCGTTATTGCCGAAAACGGCGTTGGCTTGAAAATCGGGGGCGGGTTTGGCGACGAGAACGGCCATAGAGTTTCTCCTTATTCGTGATTGGGTTGGGGGGTGTTTTCGTGCCCCACTCGCGGATGAATAAATCAAAAGAATACAACGGCGCGAGCTTCGGGCAGAAACTTCAAGTTTATCCCTTTTCCCGGAAGACCGAAACGAAGGCGGGCGAAAGACCCGGCTCAAGAAGCGCGCGATGCCGCGGAAAGGCGCGTCAAAATGGTTTCCGCGCTCATCGCCGCGTGCACGAGCACGGTCTTCTGTCTGGATCCATGCCCGCTTTTCAATTCGACCGCCGCCTTGGGAATGTCCAGGCGCGCGGCGATGAATGCCAGCAGCGCGGCATTGGCCTTGCCGTCGACCGGGGGCGCGGCCAGCCGGATTTTCAATGCCTCCCCGTGTTCGCCGGCAATCTCGGTTTTTTTCGCCCCGGGCTGGACATGCAGCGTCAACAGGAATCCGCTTTCGTCCCTTTCGTCTCTCTCGCCGGCCCGGCGCAACCAGGGAATCATGGCAGCAACATCAGCACGGCCTGCAGCAGCAGAATCATCACCAGCGGAGACAGGTCGATATTGGCGATCAGCGGCAGAATGCGCTGGATCGGGCGCAGCAGCGGCTGCGTCAGTTGCGCCACCGGCGCGGCGACCGGCGAATACGGATTGACCCAGGACAGGATCGCGCGCGCGAAAAGCAGCACGATGAAGAGATAGATGAAGACACGCAACAGCCCCAGCAACGCGTATAGAAACACGGACAGGAACGGCAGGGTTCCGCTCTCCAGGGCGCCGTAAAGGGCAACCAGAACGGCATAGAGCAGACATTGCAGCAGATACGCCGCAAGAACGCTGGCCAGATCGAGTCCGAACAGGCCGGGAACGACACGCCGCAATGGACGGATCACCCAATGCGTCAACTGCACGACGAAGGCGCCGAGCGGGTTGGAAAACGAAACACGCATCAACTGCATCAGGAAACGCAGCAGAAAAAGACCGCTGAAAAAACCGGTGAGGGTTTCGAGAAGAAAATGGATCGCTTGCATAAGACGGCCTCTATTCCTGTTTTCCGCTTCCGTATTACCGCTCCTGCCCGAGCAGCGCCCCCAGTTCGTCGCCGCGCGCCTGCGCCGCCAGTACGCCGGCGATCACGCCCGCCTTGACGCCGGCTTCATCCATGCGCCGCAATGCCGCCTCGGTCGTGCCGCCCCTGGAAGTGACCCGTTCGCGCAGGATCGCCGCCGGTTCCCCCGTTTGCGCCGCCAGCGCCGTTGCTCCGGCGAACGTGGCGAGCGCCAGGCGGCGCGCCTCCGCTTCGGGAAATCCCATATGCCGGGCCGCATCCTCCAGCGCTTCGAGGAACAGGAAAACGTAAGCCGGCCCGCTGCCGGAAACAGCGGTCAACGCATCCATCCGCGCCTCATCGTCGACCCAGAGCACCTCGCCGACCGCAGCCATGATTCGCCCTGCCGTTTCTCTCTGCGCGGCATTGACGCCCGGCAGGGCACACAGGCCAGTCATTCCCGCGCCGATCAGCGCCGGCGTGTTCGGCATGGAGCGTACCAGCGTCGCGTAGCCGTTCAGCCAGCGCGACAGGTCCTTCAGCCGCAGACCCGCGGCAATGCTGATCACGAGCTGAGCACTCAAATGGGGCACCAGCGGCGCCAGCGCATCGCGCATCTGCTGCGGTTTGACCGCGAGAATCAAGGTTCCGCCGCGCCACCCCTCCCACGCCGTTACCGCCTCCGCCTCGGCGAAAACGCGGACTCCGCGCGCGGAGAGCCGCTCGCGCGCCGCCGCATCGACTTCGATCACGGCAATGTTTTCCGCCGCCAGCCCTTTCTGCAGCAATCCTCCGATCAGCGCGCCGGCCATGTTGCCGCCGCCAAGAAAAATGATGCTCGAATTGATGTTCGAATCGGTGTCCGTCACTGCGCAGGCTCCTTTGGCGAAAAATTATTGGAAATCGTTTCGGCACCGGCCCCATCCGCCGCTCCTCCCGTCCGCGCGCCGAAAATCGCGGTGCCGACGCGCACCAAGGTCGCTCCTTCGGCAATCGCCGCCTCGAGATCGTGGCTCATTCCCATCGACAAGGTATCCAGCGGCAGACCGTCGGCACACAGAGCTTCCTTGAGTTCACGCAACCGGCGGAAAGGAACGCGCTGCGCTTCCTGGCCGGAAAGCGGCGCCGGGATACACATCAATCCGCGCAGCCGCAGACGCGGCAGGCGTGCGATCCCATGCGCCAGCGCGGCAAGCTCGCCAACGCCGCAGCCGTGCTTGCTGGATTCGCCGCTGACATTGACCTCGATGCAGACATTGAGCGGCGGCAACTCTGGCGGCCGCTGCTCCGCCAGGCGTTCGGCGATTTTCAGCCGGTCGAGCGAATGTACCCAGTCGAAATGCGCCGCGACCAGTCGCGTCTTGTTGCTCTGCACCGGTCCGATGAAATGCCATTCGAGCGCCTGTTCCGACAGATCGGGCATTGCGGCGAGCTCGGTCCGCTTGTGCACGCCTTCCTGGACGTAATTTTCCCCGAAACGGCACTGCCCCGCGACGGCGGCTTCGCGCACGGCTCCGGCTGGCCAGGTTTTGCTCACCGCGATCAGCCCGACCTCATTCGGCGCGCGCCGGGCGTCGAAACATGCCGCAGCGATACGCTGCCGGACAACTTGCAGGCTGGAGGAAATTGGCGTCATAATCGTCCATCGGGCGAAAGCGCGAAAAATGGATATGCGTGGCGTGCAGGCACGGCGGTCGTCGAACGGCACACGGCGGCAACACGGCGCATCGGAAAACTCAGGGGATGGGATACCGAATTGAGAATCAGCGATTATAGCAACAGCCTTTTCGCTTGCAGCCGGACGCTCCGCCCCGTTTCCGCGTATATCTCCACTCTGTCCGCACTATCTGCATTCGCGGCATATTTTCCGGCATCGCTTCATCCGGGCAATTAGATAAAGGATTTTCCATGGACATCACCGAGCTTCTGGCCTTCAGCGTCAAGAACAAAGCATCCGATCTACACCTTTCGGCCGGTTTGCCGCCGATGATCCGCGTGCATGGCGATATCCGCCGCATCAATCTTCCGGCAATGGAACACAGCGACGTTCATTCGAGGGTGTACGACATCATGAACGACTCGCAACGCAAGATGTACGAAGAAAACTTTGAATGCGACTTTTCCTTCGAAGTGCCCAATCTGGCGCGTTTCCGGGTCAACGCCTTCATCCAGAACCGGGGCGCCGGCGCCGTTTTCCGTACCATTCCCTCGAACGTACTGACGCTCGAGGATCTCGAGGCTCCCTCCATTTTCCGGGACATTTCGGAATATCCCCGCGGAATCGTTCTCGTCACCGGCCCGACCGGCTCCGGAAAATCGACGACGCTGGCGGCGATGGTCAACCACGTCAACGAGAATTTCCATTCCCATATCCTGACAATCGAGGACCCGATCGAATTCGTGCACGAATCGAAACGCTGCCTGATCAACCAGCGCGAAGTCGGCCAGCAGACGCATTCTTTCTCCAATGCGCTGCGCAGCGCGTTGCGGGAAGACCCGGACGTGATTCTGGTCGGCGAATTGCGCGACCTGGAAACGATCCGGCTGGCACTGACCGCCGCCGAAACCGGTCACCTGGTGTTCGGCACGCTGCACACCTCGTCGGCGGCAAAGACGATCGACCGGGTCATCGACGTTTTTCCCGGCGAAGAAAAGGAAATGGTGCGCGCCATGCTTTCCGAATCGCTGCGCGCCGTCATCTCGCAAACTCTGCTGAAACTCAAGGATGGCAGCGGACGTATTGCCGCCCATGAAATCATGATCGGCACCGCGGCGATACGTAACCTGATCCGCGAGGCAAAGATCGCGCAGATGTACTCGCTGATCCAGACCGGACACCAGATAGGAATGCAGACGCTCGATCAATGTCTGCAGAACATGGTGCGCCGCAACCTCATCAATCCCGCCGAGGCGCGGCTGCGCGCCACTGACAAAACCCTATTCGCCGGCTGAGGAAGGAGAAAGACACCATGGAACGCGATCAGGCACTCAAATTCATGCACGACCTCCTGCGGCTGGTGGTACAGAAAAAAGGCTCCGACCTGTTCATCACCGCCGGTTTCCCCCCTGCGATCAAGGTCGACGGCAAAATCTCACCGGTATCCAATCAGTCGCTGACGCCGCACCATGCGATGGAACTGGCGCGAGCGATCATGAACGACCGCCAGGCGGCGGAATTCGAAGCCACCAGGGAATGCAACTTCGCGATTTCTCCCCCCGAAATCGCCCGCTTCCGGGTCAATGCCTTCGTTCAGCAAAGCTACGTCGGTCTGGTCTGCCGCCTGCTTAACACCAACATTCCGAAATTCGAGGAACTCGGTCTGCCGCCGATCCTGAAAGACATCTCGCTCACCAAGCGGGGGCTGGTCATTTTCGTCGGTGCCACGGGTACCGGAAAAACCACGTCGCTGGCCGCTTTCGTCGATTATCGCAACGAAAACACCTACGGCCACATCGTCACTATCGAAGACCCGATCGAATATGTGCACGATCACAAAAACTGCATCCTCACGCAGCGTGAAATCGGGGTCGACACCGACAATTGGGGCATCGCGCTGAAAAATTCACTGCGCCAGGCACCCGACGTGATCATGATGGGCGAAATTCGCGACCGCGAAACCATGGACTACGCGGTTGCATTTGCCGAAACCGGGCACCTTTGCCTGGCAACGCTGCACGCCAATAACGCCAACCAGGCAATCGACCGGATCATCAACTTTTTCCCCGAAGAACGCCAGGCGCAGCTTTTGATGGACCTCTCGCTCAATCTGCGCGCAATGATTTCGCAGCGGCTGGTTCCCAAGGTCGACGGACGGGGGCGGGTGGCTGCCGTGGAGATCCTGCTCAATTCCCCGCTGATCGCCGATCTCATCTTCAAGGGCGAAGTCTCCGAGATCAAGGAAGTCATGAAGCGATCCACCGAACTGGGAATGCAGACGTTCGACCAGTCGCTCTTTACCCACTACGATTCCGGCAGGATCAGCTACGAAGACGCGCTCAGAAACGCCGACTCGGTCAACGATCTGCGTCTGCAGATCAAACTCAACAGCAAACTTTCGAAAAACCGGGATCTCCAGGCGGGAATACGGCATCTCGACATCGTTTGAACGTCTCGATCCCGTCTGTCGCGCAATCGAAACACGAACGGCGGCCGGGAACGATACAGAAAGCATACCAATAAGGGCGAGCACGGGAATATCCAGTGCATCGCCCTTTTTCGATATCATATTCCGGCTTGCCGGCATGTTATGCGCTAGAAAAATACGCCGGCTTTCACGTTACGCTTTTCGGCACCGCTTCTTTTCGACCCTTTTCCGGCAAGCTGCCAAATGGTGCATTCCCCTCCTTCCGGTTCTTCGCCCGGTTTTTCGCCCGGCTCTTCGTCTATTTCTCCCAAGTTACCCAGCCTGGCGTCGCGGCTTTCCCTGCAGATTTTCATCGTGGTGCTCTGCGCCATCAGTGTCACCGCCGTCGCCTTTTACATTTTCCAGCTGCAGCCGCTGCTGCGCACGCAGGAACGCTCCGCCAGCTCGGAAAAAGTACGTCTGACCGCAACCCGCCTCCAGGACGCGTTGGATGAAATCGAACGGGCGGCGCAAATCGGTGAAGATCGGGCACGACACGGAGAACTGACAGGAGGACGGCTCAAGCAGTATTACACCCCGGTATTACAGACATTGCCCCTGATCAACGGCGTGCACCTGATCGACGCCCAAGGGATGAAAAGCAGTTTGATCACAAAAGACGGCGAATGGATCATCGCAAACGGCGCCGACCAGCCATTGCCCGCATGGTATCCCCCGGTACAGGCGGATGCCCGGCCGGTCGCCGAGGATCGAATTTTCTGGAGTTTGTCCGAAAGCTGCATGTCCGACGGTTTTCCTTGTCTGAACGCGGTGGCAGTCTGGACCGATCCGCAAACGAAGCGGCATAGCGCGCTTGCATTCGATGTTTCCCTGCTTGAGCTTTCCCGCTTTCTCGGCAGTATCAAGGCCGAAACGGGAGGCCAACTGGTCGTTTTGTCCGAAGACGAGAAAATGCTTGGCCGATCCTGGCGCGGGGACAGCCGCAACAGCGCCGAATTGCGGCGCGATCTCCTGAAGCCGGCCAGGGAAACTAGCCTGGCAGCCGCCATGACGGCACTGGACAAAGCCGGGCATACGCGCACCGAACTGACCTCGACCGCGCGCTTTGTCATGAACGGTACCGAATGGCGTGCCGGTACCGCGCTTTTCAAAAATACCGGGATGCAACTCACCGCCCTCGACATCTCCCCGAAAAGCTACTTCGCAGTCGGCGACAGTCACTTTTTCCTGGCTCTGCTGGAAATTTCGGCACTCACGCTCCTGATTGCCATGCTCACCTTTTACCGCCTGAAATATGTCATCAGCCAGCCATTGGCGCAACTGACGCAGGCCAGCCGGCGGATCGGAGAGCTCGATCTGACACAGCCCATCTCCGTTTCAGCGCCATTTCGCGAAATTGCCGAGCTGGCCGTCGCGGAAGAGGAAATGCGGCGCCAACTCGCCGTCGCCAAGGGACAGATGGAAAGCATTCATGCTGCCTTGAAGAGCCGCATGGAGGCACATACCCGTCAGCAGGAAGAGGCGCACATCGACGAGGGATGGGCGCAGCACCTGATCGTCGACATGACCGATTCCCTGCCTTGCGCGGTATTCCGCTACGAAATGAAAGGGGATAGCGGCTGGTTCCGTTTCGTCAGCGCCAAAGCCGAAGCGATCTGGGGATATTCGATCGAGGATTTTCTCGCGCGTCCGGTGGCATGCTGGAAAAAAATCCTGCCCGCACACCGCAAGGAAATCCGCGGTGTACTGCGCGACGCGCTGCGCAAGCACGAGACATTCAACGCCACCTTCCAGATCCTCGGCGCCGCCGGCGAGCAGCGCTGGATCGAAACGCGCACCCAGATCGTCACACTGGCCCGCAATCACTGGGCATGGAACGGCTACTGGCTGGACATCACCGAACAGAAAATCGCCGAAGCGGCGCTTGCCGACCAGATGCTGTTCCAGAAAAAACTGGTGGATACGCTGCCCAATCCCGCCTTTTTCCAAGATGCGGAAACGCGCTTCTGCGGCTGCAACCGCGCCTTCGAGGAGGCATTCGGCGTCAAGCGCGAGTTCCTCCTGGGAAAAACGCTGGCGGATCTGGCACAGTTGGGGACTTACGAGCACCGACCCTTTTATGCCGAGCTCCATTTCGAGCAGCGGCAAGCCTACCATCGCGCCAGCACCGTCCGCCGGGAGATCAGAATCACCTTCGCCGACGGCAAAACCCACGACGTTCTGTATTCGGTCGCCGGTTTCCGGCTGGCGGCGGACCGCCCCGGCGGCCTGATCGGCACTTTGGTCGACATCAGCCCGCTGCGGGCCGCGCAGCGGCATCTCGCGGAAACCGAAGCCTGGTACCGGGCCTTGCTCGAATCGGCGCCGGTCGGACTGCTCGTGGTCGACGAATACGGAACGATCTCGCTTGCCAACCGCTACGTCAACGCGCTGCTGGGCTACCGTCAGGACGAACTCGTCGGTCAACCGATCAACCTGCTGGTGCCCGACAGCAGCAAACACGTCCACCCCGGCCTGGTGAAAGGCTATTTTTCGATCCCGATGCAGAGAATGATGGGGGAAGGGCGCGCGCTGTCGGCGCGGCGCCGCGACGGTTCGATCTTTCCGGCGGAAATCGGGCTCTCTCCGCTGCCCGCGCGTGAAGGGGCGCCGCGCAAGGTGGCGGCGATGATCATCGACGTCACGCGTGCCCGCCAGCAGGAAAAGGAACTGCTGCACGCCAAGGAAATCGCCGAGGAAGCCACGCGGATGAAATCGAATTTCCTCGCCAACATGAGCCACGAAATACGCACACCGATGAACGCCATGATCGGCATGGCGCACCTCATGTTGCAGAGCGCATCGCTGACGCCGAAGCAGCGGGACTATGCCAGCAAGATCCTGCAGGCAGGACAGAATCTGCTCGGGATCATCAACGACATCCTCGATTTCTCCAAGATCGAAGCGGGAAAACTCAATATCGAACACATCGATTTCAGCCTCGATCAAATCCTCACGCACGTCAGCGACCTGTTCGAAGCGAGGGCCAACGCGAAAAAGCTCGGCTGGCACATCGAGATCGCTCAGGACGTGCCGCAACACCTGGTCGGCGACCCGCTGCGCCTGAGCCAGATCCTGCTCAACTACGTCAGCAATGCGGTCAAATTTACCGAGGAAGGGGAAATCCGGGTCCAGGTCGATGTCGAAGAAGAGCGCGAAGAAACCATCGTGCTGCACTTTTCCGTCATCGATACCGGAATCGGAATGACTGTCGAGGAACAAGGCCGCCTCTTCCAGAGCTTCCAGCAATCGGACATTTCGAGTACCCGTAAATACGGCGGTACCGGACTCGGACTTGCCATTTCGAAGAGCCTGGCGCAGTTGATGGGCGGTGAGGTTGGCGTCGAATCGGAACCGGGACGCGGCAGCACTTTCTGGTTCACCGCCCTGCTCAACAAAAGTCACGAAGAGAGCGAAATGCCTTCAGACGCTTCCACCCCGCCCGTCCAACCGGAATCTCTGGCGGGTGCGCGCATCCTGCTCGTCGAAGATAACGAACTTAACCGGGAAATCGTTACCGAACTGCTACGGAGCGCGGGGCTGGTCATCGAAAGCGCCGAGAACGGCGCCGACGCATTGCAGAAAATCGCCGGCAGCGCTCCATACGATCTGATTTTGATGGATATGCAAATGCCCGTGATGGATGGACTGGAAACCACGCAGAAACTGCGCCGCGAGGGTTTCTCCCTGCCGATCATCGCGCTCACCGCCAATGCCATGCAACAGGACCGGGAACGCTGCATCGCCGCAGGAATGAATGCGCACATCGCCAAGCCGGTCGCCCCGGAAAAACTCTGGCGTACCCTGCACGCCTGGATCAAGCCGAAACACGTATTGCCGTCATCCGGGAGCGAGGCGGCGGGTCGCAATATCGATACGGGCGCGGGGGCAGACGCTTTCTTCGAAAGCGACATCCCGGGATTCGACGCCGCCGCGGGCCTGAACCGCATGGCCGGACAGAAGGCGCGCTATCTCGCCCTGCTGCGCCGTTTCGCTGAAAATCAGCAGGAAACGATGCGGCAGATCACCCAGGCGCTCGCGGACGAAGACTATTCGCAGGCGCACAAAAAAGTTCACACTCTCAAGGGCGTCGCGGGCAACGTCGGCGCCGTCGCCGTTTATGAAAACGCCGGCACACTGCAAACGCTGCTCGATCCCCTCACGACGGATAAGGCGCCCGACGCAGCCACCGTTTCCGAACTCGGCGGACTGCTCGGAAAAATCGAGGAACAACGGTTCGTTCTCTCCCGGCAGTTGGAAACCCTGGCCGAAACGCTCGACAAACACCTGCCGCCGAACGAAGAAGAAAGCACCGATACGCTGCTGCAACCGGAAGACCTCAACCGGCAGCGCCTGGCTACCGTTTCCGTGCGGCTGGCATCGCATCTGGCGGCTCACGATGCCGAAGCCGTCGACTGCTTCGTGGAACATTCTTCGCTGCTGCGCGCCGCCTACCCGGCACAACATGCCGCGCTGCAGGAAGCCATTGCGGATTTTGAATTCGAAAAAGCATTAAACTTGTTACAAACAGCCATTTCTTCGGCCCAATCACATAGTGAGGACAACAATGGACGCCCCGAATATGATTAATCATGCCACCATACTTGTAGTCGACGATATGCCGGAGAACCTGACGCTGCTCAGTACCATTCTCAAAGGCCAGTACACGGTAAAAATCGCCAGAAACGGGGAAACCGCGCTGCGCATCGCGACGACGGACCAGGCCCCCGACCTGATTCTGCTCGACATCATCATGCCCGGCATCGACGGCTACGAAGTCTGCCGCCGTTTGCAGGAAATGCCGCACACGCGCAACATCCCGATCATCTTCCTCACCGCCAGGAGCACCGATGAAGACGAAGCGAAAGGCTTTGAACTCGGCGCCGTGGATTACATCGCCAAGCCGTTCAACCCGACGATCGTGCTGGC
>JAVBTC010000140.1:0-23038 GCA_031556405.1 Rhodocyclaceae bacterium | reverse complement strand
CAGGGCTTCCGCCAGCGCCGGATGCGCGGCGAATCCGAGATAGTCGTTGCTGCAGAAGCTGAGAAATTCGCGGCCCTCGACGACGACGCGCGGCCCGCAGGCGGAATCGAGGATCCGCCGCCGCCGGAGCAGGCCGTCTTCGGCGAGCCGGGTCAATTCACGATCGAGCAGGTCATTGAGGGACGGTTCAGGCTCTGTGTATGTCACAAGAATTTATCCAAAAAAAGACGTCCATCGGAGCGCCAATTTTTGTGTATTCTTTAAAATAGCGTCTGGACGGTCGGGACGGAGATGGAAACAGATCGGGAAACCGATAAACGGATCGCGCTGCGGATTATGCCGCGCCCGGGCTTCGCGCCGCAACGCGGGGAACGGAAAGATGCCGACTTTACCTCAAGGCCCCGCGGACTTTCAATTCAGGAACGATAAACTCATGCAGACAGCACGCCTTTCGCAATCTTTTTATTCTCACCTTTCCGGCTTTTTTTCCACGCCATTCATCTTCGCCGTTCTTTTCGGCCTTGCCGCGCTCTTCGCCAGCGGCACGGTCAGAAGCCAGCCGACCCTGAACGGCGTCGACGACATAGAGATCCGCACCCAGGTCACGGGTCCGCTGAACGCGCAGACGATCAGAATCACCGCTACTCCGAAAAGCAGCAGCGGCGGCAAAATCTCGATGTATACCGCCGCGCTCGTCAACGGGGTGGGATTGTTTTTCCTCGACGAGAGCGGAGTCTGGTTTCCATTCGTCGATTGCGAAAAAACGCCGATCGTTTATTTCGGTTCGTCGGGAAAATCCGTCGATATCGATGTCGTCACGGAACCGGTCGACCTCACCGGGCTTGCCGGCACGATGATCGCCGTCGGTTTCGGCGTCAACGAGGCACCGCCGCTCGCCTGCGCCGATATGCTGCAATGGCAGCGCTACACGCTGGCCCATATTATCGGCGCACCATAATCATCGTTTGCTCTGCCGCGCCGCTTTTTACGTCGTTTTTCGCGGCGCGGAACGCTGTCCTCTCTGTTTCAAGCCGGAACGTCCGCCCTCGTACCAGCGGCGGACCGGTTCACCGCAGCGCGTAGCGTTCGCGCGGTGCCGCTGCGTTTTTTCAACCCCGCTGCAACAAAAGGAGGCTAAAATGACCCCTGTTATCTCCAAAATCTCCAAAACCCTGATCGCCACCGCTTGCGCCCTGCTTCTCCCCGCTACCGCGATGGCGGAATCCACCTCTCCCGCTGCCTCGGATACCGGCTTTACCACCAGCATCGAGGTCAGCGGCCCGATCACCAGCCAATCCATCCAGGCGCTGGTCAGCGCCAAGGACAGCCGCAGCGACACGCTCTCCGTTTTTGCCGCCGTGATGCTGCCCGACGGCAGTTTTTTCTTCCTTGACGGGAAGGGCAACTGGCAACACTTCACCGGCTGCGCCAACGCGCCCGCCTATTATCGCGGCACGGAAACCGCCGACCTCGCGATTCCGCTGGTGACGGCACCCACCGATCTTTCCGGACTGAAAGGAACGATGGTGTTCACCGGCTACGGAGTCGGCGATACGGCGGAAAAAGCGTGCGAGGATCTGCTGGGCAACAGTGCGCACTACCGTAACCTTTATACCGTGGGCGGAATTCTCGGATAAACACCCCATCGGGACGAAAAGGCGCCGGTTACACGGCGCTTTTTTGTCCCTGTTTTTCCGTCACACTCCGCTTTGCCGCTTTCGCGCAATTGCGGTATGTTTTTCCGTATGTTTTGCCGCGTTTCTTTCTGCCGCGTTTCTTTCCGCCGCATTTCTTTCCGCATTTCTTTCCGCATTTCTTTCTGCATTTCTTTCTTTTTCCCGCCGGACCGGCACGGAGTCTCCCTTGTCCTTACCGTTCCCTCTCGCTTCTGACCTCGCCTGGCCGCTTGCGCTGCTTCTGGCGTGGATCGCCGGCGAACTCGGTTACCGCGCCACCGACCTGCCGCGTATCGTCTTCTATGGACTCGTCGGCTTCGTGCTGGCGCCGGGGCAGACCGGTTTCCTGCCGCCGGTGGAAAAAGGCACCGTCATCCTGCTCGCCAACGTCGCGTTCGGCCTGATCCTGTTCGAACTCGGCTATCGCATCAACCTGCGCTGGCTGCGCAACAATCCCTGGCTCGGCGTCACCGGGCTGGTCGAAGCCGCCGTCACTTTCACCGCCGTTTATTTCGTCGCGCGCTGGTTCGGCGCGCCGCTCCTGACCTCGCTGCTGCTGGCGACGCTGTCGATGTCCTCCTCGCCCGCCGGCATTCTGCGCGTCGTCAACGAGCAGCGCAGCGCGGGGCAGGTCACCGAGCGCATTCTGCATCTCTCGGTGTTCAATTCCGTGCTGGCGGTGCTCGCGTTCAAGATACTGATCGCATTCTGGCTCTTCAAGACCTCGAACAGCGTCGGAAGCGCCGCCTGGTACGGCTTCGCCGTCCTCGTCGTTTCCGCCGGGCTCGGCGTGCTGATGGGCGTTCTCGTTCCCGGCCTGCTGCGCTGCATCGGCGACCTCGGGCGCGATGCCACGCTGGCGTTCGCGCTCACGGTGATCGCGTTGGTCGCCGTCACCTATTTCTATACGCTTTCCCCGGTCCTGGCGGCGCTCACGTTCGGCCTCACCGCACGGCACCGCCGCGTCGCGCTGAATCGCGCGCAGCGCAATTTCGGCACCCTGGGCGATCTGCTGACCGTCCTGCTCTTCGTCTTCGTCTCGGCGACGCTGAGCTGGAAACAGGTCGCCGCGGGCGCGGAACTGGCGCTGCTGCTCGTTGTCGTCCGGTTCATCGGGAAAACCGGCGCCATCGCGCTGTTTTCCCGGCTGACCGGCATTTCCTGGCGCAAGGGAATCCTGACCGGGCTGGGAATGATGCCGCTGTCGGTATTCGCCGTCCTGCTCCTGGAACAATCGCGCCACCTCGGCGTTCACTTCGTCGAACAATTCTCCGTGCTGGAAACCGCCGTCCTGCTCCTGGGGGTGCTCGGCCCGGTCATGACCCAGTTGGCGCTGATCTGGGCCAATGAACTGTCGCCGCTCGACACGGAACCCGAGGCGCTGGAAGAGACGGCGGTGCGGACGGCGGAACCGGAAAAAGAGCCGTAAAGAAAAACCGCCAGAAAAACTGCCAGGTAAGCCGCCATGCCCCTCGTTCCATTCAAAAACTCGACCGCGCTCACCCTGGGCGTCGAACTCGAACTGCAACTCATCAACCCGGCCGACTTCGACCTCGCGCCGGCGTGCCCCGATCTTCTCTATCTCCTGCGCCGGCGCAATTTCCCCGGCACGGTGACGCACGAGATCACCGAAAGCATGGTCGAAATCGCCACCGATCCGCACACCGCCCACGGCGCGCTGCTCGCGCAACTGCACGAGATCCGCGACGCCCTGCTGAAAGCGGGCGACAAGCTCAACATCGGCATCTGCGGCGGCGGCACCCACCCCTTTCAGAAATGGCGCGAACGCCGCATTTCGCATACGCCGCGCTACCGGCAGGTTTCCACGCTGTACGGCTACCTTGCGAAACAGTTCACCGTTTTCGGCCAGCATGTCCATCTCGGCTGCACCGACGGCGACGAGGCGCTGTATCTGCTGCATTCCCTGGGGCGCTATGTGCCGCATTTCATCGCGCTTTCGGCATCCTCTCCGTATTACCAGGGCGCCGACACGATGTTTCATTCCTCGCGTCTCAATTCGGTCTTCGCCTTCCCGCTTTCCGGACGCGCGCCCTTCCTGCTGACCTGGGACGAATTCCTCGGCTATTTCGCCAAGATGGAACACACCGGCGTCGTCAAAAGCATGAAGGATTTTTACTGGGACATCCGTCCCAAGCCCGAATTCGGCACCATCGAGCTGCGCGTCTGCGATACGCCGCTGACCGTCGACCACGCCGCCGCGCTGGCGATCTATCTCCAGGCGCTGTGCCGTCTTCTGCGCGAACGCGCCGATCCGCCGCCCGCCGAGGACGACTATCTCGTCTACAACTACAACCGTTTTCAAGCCTGCCGCTTCGGCTTCGACGGCACCCTCGTACACCCGAAAACCTACGATCCGCTTCCACTGCGCGAGGACATCCTGAACACCCTGGAACGCCTCGCTCCGCACGCCGCCGCGCTCAACGGCGAAGCGGCGCTGCAACACCTGCACGCCACCGTCCGCACCGGCAATGACGCCACCTTCCTGCGCCGCCAGTACGTCGAACGCGGCGGCAGCGAAGGCATCATCGACGCCGCGCTCGAAACCTTCCGCGGTTGAGTTTGCCGCACCCGCGCAACACGAAGGAAGTTTGTCGATTCCGTGGTTTTCGGCGACGCAAAAATTACAAATTCAAATAATAATTATTGGTTTAATCCAACTACGACAACCAATCGTTATTTAACTTGATTTATAAAATAATGCCCGGCGCACTGCTTTTTCGACAGTGCGCCGGGCATTTTCCGGCAAGCGGGCGCGATAACGGGAAAAGGAAGCGGCGTCAGTTCTGCCGCACATCCTGCGGGTTTTCCCCTTCTCCTTCCATCCGCCGCGCCGCCAGTTCTTCCGGGGTGGCGCTGTGTTCCTGCCAGCCACCGCCCAAGGTCTTGTACAGCGTGATGAGATTGGCCTGTTTCGCCAAACGGACGCCGATCAACGTCTGCTGCGCGCTATACATGGCACGCTGCATGACAAGCACGTTGAAGTAATTATCGGCGCCATTCCTGAAACGCGCTTCGGTCAGGCGGTAACTCTCGGACGCAGCCTCTTCGAGCGCGCGCTGCGCCGCGAGCTGTTCGTCGATGGTGCCGTATTCGGCCAGGGCATCGGAAACTTCGCGGAAGGCGCTTTGGATCGCCTTCTCGTAGCTGGCGACGGCGATTTTCTCGTCCGCCTTGGCCGCTTCCAGACGGGCGGTATTGGCGCCTGCATCGAAAATCGGCATCGTGATCATCGGAATGAAGCTCCACGCCCCGGAACCGGCCTTGAACAGATTGGAGAGCGCGGAACTGGCCGCGCCGGCGCTGCCGGTCAGGAAGATGCTCGGAAAGAAGTTGGCGCGTGCCGCGCCGATGCTGGCGTTTGCCCCCTTCAAAAGATGCTCGGCCTGAAGAATGTCGGGACGACGTTGCAGCACTTCGGAAGGAATCCCCGCCGGCAGTTCCGGAAGCATGGTGATGGCGTCGAGCGATTTGTCGGCGCGCAGTTCGGACGGCAGCGTCGCGCCGACCAGAAGGTTCAGCGCGTTTTCGTCCATCGCCACCTGGCTCAGATAACGGGCGACGTCGACGCGGGCCGCCTCGACGCTGATCTGCGCCTGCCGCAGATCGAGCGCGGAAGAAGAACCGAGATCGAAGCTTCTCTTCATCAGGTTGTACGAATCCTGCTGGCTCTTGAACGTGGCCTGGGCCAATTGCAGGCGTTCGCGGTCGGCGGCAAGCAGGAGATAGGTGTTGGCGACTTCGGAAACGAGGCTGATCTGCGTCGCGCGGCGCGCTTCCCCGGTGGCGAAGAATTCTTCCTGCGCGGCGTCGGTAAGGTTGCGCAGACGTCCGAAGAGATCGACTTCGTAGGAACTGACGCCGACGTTGGCGGCATAGGTATGCGTCGTCATCGGGTCGCCGGTGGTCGTCAGGCTGCCGGGAGTCCGCTGGTGCGTGCCGCTTCCCTGCACGTCGATCGTGGGAAACAACTGCGACCGCTGCAACTGGTACATCGCCCGCGTTTTTTCGATGTTCAGCGCGGCGATGCGCAGGTCGCGGTTGTTCTCCAGCGCCATCCCGATGATCCGGCGCAGCGCGTCGTCGGTGAAGAAATCGTGCCAGCCGACATAGGCGACCGCGACTTCGTCGGGACGAGCCGAGGCCACGCTCCGGTAGGACGGGCCTTCCGGCCAGGCTTCCTGCGTCGGCAGCGCCGGGCGTTCATAGTCGGGAGCCAGGTTGATGCATGCGCTCAACGAGAACGTCAACGCCGTGACAGCGGCAACGGGAAAAATGGAACGAATGACAGAGCGGTTCATAACTCAATGCTCCTGGGAAACCGGCGGTTCGGAGGCGGTCGGAAGCTGCGCCCCGGCCTGCGGCGCCTTGCCGTCTTTGGCTTTTTTCCTTCTGAACAACTGCCGGATGGCAACGAAGAAGAGCGGCACGAAGAAAATGGCAAGGAAAGTCGCCGTGATCATGCCGCCGACAACGCCGACGCCGATCGCGTTCTGCGCGCCGGAACCGGCGCCCCTGCTCACCGCCAGCGGCAGCACGCCGATGACGAACGCAAGCGAGGTCATGATGATCGGACGCAGCCGCATCCGCGCCGCTTCAAGCGTCGCCTCGATCAACTCCATGCCGGACTCGTGCAATTCCTTGGCGAATTCGACGATCAGAATCGCGTTCTTGGCCGATAGCCCGATGATGACGAGCAGACCGACCTTGAAATACACGTCGTCCGACATCCCCATGAGCCACACCGCCGACAGCGAACCGAACACGCCCAGCGGAACGACCAATATGACCGAGAACGGAATCGACCAGCTCTCGTAGAGCGCCGCCAGACAGAGGAACACGACGAGCAGCGAAAGGGCGTAGAGCGCTGGAGCCTCGGCGCCGGAAAGCCGTTCCTCGTACGAAATACCGGTCCATTCGTAGCCGATGCCCACCGGCAGCTTCTTGGCGATTTCCTCAATTGCCGCCATCGCATCCCCGGTACTTCTGCCCTGCACGGCATTCCCCTGGATCTGCACCGAAGGCATGCCGTTGTATCGTTCCAGCCGCGGCGAACCGTACGTCCAGTACCCGGTGGAAAAGGCCGAGAACGGCACCATGTCTCCCTTGGCGTTACGCACATACCAGCGCTCCACATCCCCGGGCAGCATGCGGTACGGCGCATCGGCCTGAAGGTAAACCTTCTTCACACGCCCCTTGTCGATGAAGTCGTTGACGTAGGAGGATCCCCAGGCCGCGGAAAGGGTGTTGTTGACGTCGGAAATCGATAGCCCCAGCGCGCTGGCTTTTTCCTGGTCGACGACGATGCGGTATTGCGGCGTGTCGTCCATGCCGTTCGGACGCACGGCGAGCAGCAGATCCTTTTTCTGGTTCGCTTCCATCAGCAACTGGTTGCGCGCCTGCATCAGAACGTCGTGCCCGAGACCGGCGCGGTCCTGCAACTGGAAGTCAAAGCCGCTGGCGGTGCCCAGCTCGACGATCGCCGGCGGCGCCAGGGCAAAGATATTGGCTTCCTTGATCTGGGAAAAATGCCCCATCGCCCGGTCGATCACCGCCTTGATTTTCAGGTCGGGGGACGTCCGCAGGCTCCAGTCTTTCAGGCGGATGAAACCCATCATCACGTTCTGCCCGCGACCGCTGAAACTGTAGCCGATGACGGTAAATACCGATTCGACCGCGTCCTTTTCGTCTTCCATGAAATAGCGTTCGACCTCCTCGACCACCTTGGTAGTCTGTTCCAGCGTTGAACCGGACGGCAACTGTACCTGGACCAAGCCAATGCCCTGGTCTTCGTCCGGCAGGAAGGAGGTCGGCAGAACCATGAACAGAAAGATCATGCCGGCGAAAATCGCTGCATAAAAGAGGAAGGAAATTCCACGGTGGCGCAACATCCCGCGCACCGACTGACGATAGAGCTGAGTGCTGCGGTTGAACGTGTGGTTGAACCAGCCGAAGAATCCCGGCCGCTCCTCGAAGTGTCCATGCCCCTTCTCGACCGGTTTCAGCAGCGTCGCGCACAGCGCCGGAGTCAGAATCACCGCGACCAGCACCGACAGCACCATCGACGAAGCGATGGTGATCGAGAACTGACGGTAAATGGCGCCGACCGAACCGCCGAAAAATGCCATCGGCACGAACACGGCGGAAAGCACCAGCGCGATACCGACCAGCGCGCCGATGATCTGCCCCATCGATTTACGCGTCGCCTCCTTCGGCGACAACCCTTCCTCGCTCATCACCCGCTCGACGTTCTCGACGACGACGATCGCATCGTCGACGAGCAACCCGATCGCCAGCACCATGCCGAACATGGTCAGCGTGTTGATCGAGAAACCGAAGGCCGCGAGTACCCCGAACGTGCCGAGCAGCACGACCGGCACGGCGATCGTCGGAATCAGCGTGGCGCGGAAATTCTGCAGGAACAGGTACATGACGCAGAAAACGAGCAGGATCGCCTCGAGCAGCGTCTTGACCACTTCCTCGATCGAAATCTTGATGAACGGTGTCGTATCGTAGGGATAAACGACCGTCATTCCGTGCGGGAAATAGGCGGACAATTCGTCGATCTTGGCGCGCACCGCATCGGCCGTGTCGAGCGCGTTGGCGCCGGTACCCAGACGGATCGCCAGGCCAGTGGCCGGCTTGCCCTTGTAGCGGCTGTCGATATCGTAGCCTTCGCTGCCCAGTTCAACACGGGCGACATCGCGCAACCGCACCTGCGAACCGTCCGGATTGACGCGCAGCAGAATCTGCTCGAACTGGTCGGGCCGCTGCAGACGGCTCTGCGCCGTGATCGTGGCGTTGAGGCGCTGCCCCTGGATCGAAGGCGCGCCGCCGAGCTGGCCGGAGGAAACTTCCGTGTTCTGCGCCCGGACCGCGTTGCTGACGTCGATGGCGGTCAGCCCATAGTTGTTGAGCTTGTCCGGGTCGAGCCAGATCCGCATCGAGTACTTGGCGCCGAACAGCATGGTTTCGCCGACGCCATGGACGCGGCTGACCGGATCCTGGATATAGGCGGCGATATAGTCGACCAGGTCGGTCTTGGTCATGCTGCCGTCGTCGGAGACGAACCCGATCACCATCATGAAGTTGCGTGTCGACTTGGCGACCTTCACCCCCTGTTGCTGCACTTCCTGCGGCAGAAGCGGCATCGCCAGTTGCAGCTTGTTCTGCACCTGCACCTGCGCGGTGTCGGGGTTGGTACCGGCAAGGAAGGTCAGCAGAATCGACGCGCTGCCGGAAGAATCGCTGGTGGAGGAGATATAGAGCAGATTGTCGATCCCGTTCATCTGCTGCTCGATCACCTGGGTGACCGTATCTTCCACCGTCTTCGCCGAGGCGCCGGGGTAAACCGCGCTGATCTGCACTGCGGGCGGAGCGATGGTGGGATACTGCGCCACCGGCAGTTTCATGATCGACAGCACCCCTGCCAGCATAATGACGATAGCAATGACCCAGGCAAAAATCGGGCGATCAATAAAGAAATTGGCCATGAAAAGGGCTCCTGCTTATTGCGCTTGCGCGGACGAGGCGGGGTTTTCGTTCTGCGGCTGCTGAGGCTGCTGTTGCGGTTTCTGCTGCGTCTTGTCCGCATTCATCCCGCCGTTCGCCATGCCAGACATCCCGGACATTCCAGACATTCCCGCTTTTCCGGATCTTTGCGCCTTGGCTACCATTCCCGACATTCCCGACATGGCATCCATGGTGGCCTGCGACAGAGGTTCCGAAGCGATTTTCGCCGGTACCGGTTTCACCGGAGCCCCCGGCCGGATCTTCTGCAGCCCTTCGACGATCACTTTGTCGCCGGCCCTCAGGCCGGAATCGACCAGCCACATATTGCCCATGGCGCGGTTAGTCAGCAGCGTGCGGGATTCGACCTTGCCGTCGGCTCCGACCACCATCGCCACCGCGTCGCCCTTGTGGTCGCGCGAGACGCCTTCCTGCGGCACAAGCACGGCGTTTTCATCGACACCTTCTTCGAGTACGGCACGTACATACATGCCCGGCAGCAGCAGTTTCTTCGGATTCGGAAACACCGCGCGCAGCGTGATCGCGCCGGTGCTCTGGTCGACCGTGACATCGGAAAACTTCAGTTCTCCCATCTGCGGATAGAGCGTTCCATCCTCGAGCAGCAGCCCCACCCGCGCATTGCCGCCGGCGCTGACCTTCAGGCGTCCGCTCTCGAATTCGCGCTTCAGGCGCAATAACTGCGTGCTCGACTGCGTGACATCAACATAAATTGGGTCGAGCTGCTGCACCGTTGTCATGGCAGTGCCCTGGTTCGCGGTTACGAGCGCGCCCGGAGTCACCGCGGACTTCCCGATCCGCCCGCCGATCGGCGATACGACTTTGGTGTATTCGAGGTTGATGCGCGCGGTTTCCACCGCCGCCTTGTTCGCCAGCACATCGGCTTCGCCCTGTTTCTGTGCCGCCACGGCATCGTCGTAATCCTGCTGGCTCACCGCCTTGATCGCCACCAGTTCCTTGTAACGCTCGGCGCGCAGGCGCGTGGAAATCAGGCTGGCTTCGGATTTGGCCAGCGCCGCCTTGGCACTGTCGTACGCCGCCTGATAGGTCGCCGGATCGATCTGATACAGGGATTGCCCTGCCTTGACGTCGCCGCCTTCCTCGAACTGCCGTTTCTGGATGATGCCACTCACCTGGGGTCGTACCTCGGCGATCAGGTAGGGCGAAGTGCGGCCCGATAGTTCCGTGGTCAACGCCACGCGCCGCGGCTTGACCTCCACGACCCCGACCTCCACTGCGGCATTCTGCGGCGCTTGCGCCTGGGCTGGCGGTTTCTGCCCTTCACAAGCCGTCAGGACAACGCCTCCGGCAACGGCGATCAGCGCAGCGACGCGCATAAAATGGTTATCGGCGAACGACATAAATATTCTCCGGGAGAGGGAATTGGGAATTGGGAATTGGGAATTGGGAATTGGGAATTGGGAATTGGGAATTGGGAATTGAGAATTGGAAACGGGGAATTCACGAGCGATAGCAGACGATGAAGACGAGATCTTAGCAACCAAGCATGAAATCGCAACGATAAACACCGGAACAGGAAATGCGCCACGACGGTGGTGCCACAACTGCAGCACGATTGCACTACGATTCTTACACGCCGCCCTTTAGAATGATCGTTCATTCTATGGTATGCTGTATTTAAAAACAAGCATTGGAAGGTATCGAGTAAGTATCAAGTGTGTCTTCATGGAACAAATTCCGCCAGGCGTGCATCCGCGACAGGAGATGGGGGAGAAACGAGGAGGAAGCAGCATCATGAGCGAAACACGGGAACAATGCCCCCTTGGTGATTGCGTAACGCCGGACCGGGTCGAAGCGCGCCGCCGCCAGATACTGGAGGCGGCATCGGAATGCTTCTGCCAGCAGGGATTCCACGCCGCAAGCATGGACCGGATCGCAAAAACGGCGGGCATGAGTGTCGGCCACATCTACCATTACTTCAAAAACAAGGAAGCGATCATTGCCGCGATCGTCGAACAGGATTTGCAGCATCGCCTGCAAAAAATCGCGCTCATCGAAGCAGGCAGCGAAGACGGCGATATTTTCGCCGCCATGACCGCCTGTATCGGACAAGGCATCAAGGATCTGTTTCACCCCTACCGCGCCGCGCTGCTGCTCGAATGCATGGCCGAAGCAACGCGCAATCCCCAGGTTGCCGCGCTGGTACAGAATGCCGACGAAATATCGAGAACCCGCTGGCTGGAAGTCATCCATCGCGGACGCACCGCCCGCGGACTCGGCCCCGATCCCTACTCGGAAGTCCGCGCCGAAGTGCTTGGCGCCATTTTCGAGGGATTGATGATGCGCACGGTGCGCAATCCCAACATCAATCGCCAGGTACTGGTCGATTTTCTGCGCAGTGCCGTGATGCGGATACTGGAAACCGAATGATCGATTCCTTTCCCCACGCATTCTTCTAGCCCCCCCCACCGAAACACTCCGCCGCGCGTGCCATACTCAAGGCGGGCACCCGTCGAAAAAGCACATACTCACCGCCGGCCACATGCAATTTTCCGGCCCCGGCTTCATCCTTTCCCGCCATCTCCCGCCATTTTTCGCCGCTTTTCCCGCCATTCGATCATCCCCCGTTTTTTCGAGGAGCCATCCATGACGACCCGCCGCCTGCTCTACATTACCGATCCCATGTGTTCCTGGTGCTGGGGATTCTCTCCAGTCGTCGATGCCCTTGCGAAACGCGCCGCTGTCGACGGCGTGCCGTTGCATCTGATTGCCGGCGGCCTGCGCGTCGGCAGTATCGAACCGCTCGATACCGCGACGAGACAGACGATTCTCGGCCACTGGCGTGCCGTGGGCGAAAAAACCGCGCAGCCGTTCCATTTCGACAATGCCATGCCGCCCGACTTCATTTACGACACGGAACCGGCTTGCCGCGCTCTGGTCACCGCGCGCAATCTCGATCCGGCACACGCCTGGCCGCTGGTAAAGGCCATGCAGCACGCTTTTTACGCCGAAGGCCGAGACATCTCCCGTACCGAAGTGCTTGCGGCCCTGGCGGAAAAAAACGGCTTCGATCCGCAGCGTTTCACCGCCTATTTCGAAAGCATGGAAGCGCGCAAGGAGACTCACGCCGATTTCGAGCAGGCACGGGCATTGCACGTCACCGGTTTTCCGACCGTGCTGCTCGAACGGGACGGGCACCTCAAACTGTTCACCCACGGTTACCAGCCGCTTGCGCAACTGGAACCCTTGCTGTCCGACTGGCTGAATTCGCCATAATCCCGTTCCGGGAACACTCTACGGCTTCCTTCACGGCTTATTTTTTCGTACGCTTCGCAATTTTTCCCCACGACGATGAAAATTCTCCACACCGAGGCTTCCTGCGGCTGGGGCGGACAGGAGATCCGCATTCTTTCCGAGGCCGATGGCCTGATCGCGCGCGGACACGACGTGCATCTCGTCTGTCCGGCCGAAGCACGCATTTACGACGAGGGGAAAAAGCGCGGCATCCCGACGACGGCATTGCCCATCGGCCGCAAAAATCTCGCCGGTCTCATGGCGTTGCGGCGCTGGCTCGCCACGCACCCGGTCGACATCGTCAACAGCCATAGTTCGACGGACTCCTGGCTCACCGCATTGGCGCTGGCGACGACATCGACAGGAAAAAAACCTCCGCTGGTACGGACGCGCCACATTTCGGCGCCGATTCCCGACAATTTCGCCACGCGCTGGCTCTATACCCGTGCCAGCACGCATATCGTCACCACCGGGGAAAAGCTGCGCAACACGTTGATTGCCGGAAACGGTTATCCGGCGGCACAAATCACGTCCGTTCCCACCGGTATCGATACCGGCTGGTTCCACCCGCCCGAAGCCGGCGAACGCACCGCCGCGCGAGCGGCGCTCGGTTTGCCGGAAAACGCGCTACTGATCGGAATCGTCGCCACGCTGCGCAGTTGGAAAGGGCATCGTTATCTGATCGAGGCGTTCGCCGGGCTGGTCGAATCGCTCGATCTTCCCGGCCGGCCGGCCCTGCTCGTCATTGTCGGCGACGGCCCGCGACGGGAAGCGATCGCCGAACAAAGCCGTTCGCTCGGCCTTGCCGAACGGGTCGTCATGCCCGGCAACCGCGAAGACGTCCGCCCCTGGCTGCACGCGCTCGACCTCTTCGCACTGCCTTCCTATGCCAACGAAGGCGTCCCGCAAGCCCTGATGCAGGCGCTCGCCTGCGGCCTGCCGGCGGTAACGACCGATGTCGGCAGTATCGGCGAATTGACATGCGATACTGCCGGGCGCGAAACGGCACTTGTCGTCGCCCCGGAGAACAGTGTGGCGCTCGGTGCCGCACTGGGCCGGCTGTCGGAGGATGCCGCATTGCGCGAACACCTCGGTGCTGCTGCCCGGATACACATCCGCACGCATTTCGACCGCACAGCCATGCTCGACCGGATGGAGCATATTTTCGGGCATGCACTTACCGCATAACGCTGCCCAAACAGCGCACGACAAATCCTTTGCCATTTACAGCACCATTTACGGCACCAATGCCAATGGTAAAAGTCGCAGCGCTCTGACGCAGCGCACAAAAACCACAAAAATATTTCGGTTAAAATGCAGCGCTCAGTTTGCGCACTCATGGCCGTAACGCGCGTTGCCGCGATAATGCCCACTGCACGATTCGCCGCCAGTCTGGCCGCCGACTGTTTTTGTATCCGTTCTTAATATTACACCCCAACCAAATTCGGGGAAAAATTCCCGGTAATGGCACTCTGGGGGCAGGGAGATTTATCGTGACATTGAATACCGCCGGAGCTGCCGCTCCGGAAAAAAGCAACATGTGGATTGCCGTTTTCATTTTTGCCTTCCTTGGGCTGATGGTTGACGGCGCCGACCTGATGTTTCTTTCTTACAGTCTGAAAAGCCTCGAAGCCGAATTCGGATTGAGCAAATTCGAAGCCGGCAGCCTCGGCAGCATTACGCTGGCGGGCATGGCGATCGGCGGCATTTTCGGCGGCTGGGCCTCGGACCGTTTCGGCCGGGTAAAAACCGTCGTCTGGACGATCGTCGTCTTCTCCGTCGGCACAGCCATTCTCGGTGCAACGCAGAATTACTGGCAGTTCGCCACCGCGCGTTTCATCGCCGCATTGGGACTGGGCGCCGAATACGTGGTCTGCAACACGCTGATGGCCGAATACGTGCCCACGAAATGGCGCACCACCGTGCTCGGTACCCTGCAGGCGGGCTGGTCGGTCGGCTACGTCGTCGCCACCGTACTTGCCGGCATGATCCTGCCGGAACACGGCTGGCGCTGGCTGTTCTATATCGCGATCATTCCCGTAGTCATGGCAGTCCTGATGCAGTACATCGTTCCCGAACCGGCCTCCTGGCTCGCGGCGAAAGCCAGGCGCGCGCAGGAAATCGCCACGGGCGGCGCCGCGGCAAACGAAAAAGAAGAAAGCCAGATGGCGATCATTTTCGGCGACCCCGGCCACCGCAAGATGTTCATCCTCTGGATGATCACCGCCGGCGCGCTGCAGTTCGGCTATTACGGCGTCAACAACTGGATGCCGAACTACCTCGAAACCGAACTGGGGATCAAATTCAAATCGATGGCCATGTACATGGTCGGTACCTATGTTGCGATGATTTTCGGCAAGATCATCGCCGGCTTCCTAGCCGACATGATCGGACGCCGCGCTGTGTTTGCCGCGGGTGCATTGGGAACGGCGATCTTCCTTCCGATCATCGTCATCTACAACACGCCGGACAACATCGTTTACCTGCTGACCTTCTTCGGGTTCCTTTACGGCATCCCGTACGGCGTCAACGCGACGTACATGACGGAAAGCTTCGAGACGAGAATCCGCGGCAGCGCCGTCGGCGGCGCCTACAACATCGGCCGTGCGGGCGCGGCGATCGCGCCGGCGGCAATCGGTTACCTCGCGGGGCATTTCTCGATCGGCACCGGCTTCCTGGTAATGGGTGTGGCCTATTTCATCTGCGGCCTCGTTCCCGCCCTGTTCATCAAGGAAAAACTCTATGATCCGCAGAAATAAGCGGAGGCGGTTCACTTCCCGTGCGCCGGCATTCGTTGGGCCGGGGCACTGAACCCCACGGGCGCCGGACCACACGTCTCGGCGCCCGCCTGCATCTCATCCTGCGCGCCGCTCGCCACAGCGGCGCGCATTTCTTTTTCCGGCGCTTTTCTCGGTTCTTTTCTTCTTCGCGCGTCCCTTCTCCGCCGCGCCGCATCCTGATCGCGCATCGGCTGCTGCTCGGCGACACGATGATGCTGGCCCCGTTGTTCGCGGCCCTGCGCGCCCGCTACGGTGATGCACGAATCGATACCACCGTCGCCCCCGAATACCTGCCGCTATTCGACGGACATCCTTACGGTGTACGCGCGTTCGCGTACGACCCGCGCCGACATGAAACCGTCTCTGCCCTGTGCCGCGAGGCAGATCGCGGCGGCGGTTACGATCTGGCGCTGATTCCGGGCGACAACCGCTACGCCCTGCTCGCCCGGGCGCTGGGCGCGCGCCGGATCGTCGCGCTGGCCGACGAAGAATCACGCGGACGGCGCTGGAAAAATTTCTTCTGCGACGAATTCGTTCCCTGGCCGCAAACGCCAATGACCTTGGCGGAAATTTTCACCCTGCTTGCCGAACCGCCGAGCCTCGCGAAAAACGGCGCTTCCCCCGTGGTATCTCCATCCATCTATCGCCGCGGTGACTGGCCCGCGCCGCAATGCGTTCCGCTCGCGCCGCCACCGCCCTCCGCGCCTTATGCCGTGCTTCACCTGGGCGCCAGCTCTCCGCTGCGTTACTGGGATGAAGCGCGCTGGCGCGAACTGGCGGCCTGGCTGGCGGAGGATGGAATCACGCCGGTCTGGAGCGCCGGCCCGAAAGAAGGCGAACTGATCGCACGCGTCGATCGGGAAGGACGCTATCCCGCCTACGCCGGCAATCTCGATCTGGCGCAACTCTGGCACCTCATTGCCGGCGCCTCGCTCGTCGTCTGTCCCGACACCGGAATCGCGCACCTGGCCAAACTGGTCGCTACGCCCACCGTCTGTCTTTTCGGTCCGGGCGCTCCGAGTCTGTTGGGGAAAGGAAATTTCTGGTGCGACATTCCGTTCGTCGGCGTCGGCCCCGACGAATTTCCCTGCCGCGACCAGAACTTGCTGTTCAAGCGTACCGTTTCCTGGGTACGCCGCTGCCAGCGCACCATGCGCGAATGCCCGCGCGCGCGCTGCATGGAGAGTATCGAAGTCGCAACGGTCGTCGCGGCTGCGGAAAAATTGCTGAAAGCAATTTCTATTATAAAGTGAATACGATATTCACTACTGTAGCTTGTATTATCTAATAATTATTTAACAACCCAGCTTCATGCTTGCTCCGGAACCTCCGGGACGAGAGACGCATGTAACATCGCCACGCGGCTTTCGGGCGTTTCCAGGCTGATCCGCCCCAGCGCGCCGCCGCGAAAATCGGCCAGCAGAATCAACGCCGCCCGCGCCAGATCGAGTGCGCCGCCTTTGCCGCGGCACCCGCGGCGTCCGGCAATCGCGGCCAAGCAATCGGCGCCTGCCGCGATTTCGGCATTGTCCGCGTTCTCCGCGTCATCCGCGACACCCACGGCAACGGTCGCGGCCAGCATTTCCGCCGTCAATCCATAGCGCGCTGACAGCGCGGCGGGATAACGCCGCGCCAGCAAAAGCGCGAGAAAGCCGGCCACTTCCTCGTCGCTGAACGCATTGATACCTATGGCCTTGCTGGCGGCAAGCATCAGGCCATCGGAAGGGTATTCGATCTTCGGCCAAAGCATGCCCGGCGTATCGACCAGTGTCAGTTGCGGTCCCAGATCGAGACGCTGCTGCTGTTTGGTAATCGCCGGCTCGTCGCCGACGGCGGCGATACGGCGCTTGGCCAGCGCATTCATCAATGTCGATTTACCGGCATTGGGAATTCCCATGATCATCAGCCGCAGAGGCTTCAGCGGCGAATCGCGATGCGGCGCGAGCGCCTGGCACAGCTTTGGAATTCGTGCGATATCACTCGCTTTTTTGCATGAAATGGCAATTGCTTCGATTCTGTCCGCGCTGTTTTTTCCGCCGGATTTTCTTTCGCCGCTTTCCTGCGGTTGCCCCTGTCGATAAAAATCGAGCCAGGCACGCGTTGCTTCCGGATCGGCGAGATCCGCCTTGTTCAGCAACTTCAGGCAGGGACGCTGCCGATGCCGGCGCAGTTCGTGAATCATCGGATTGCTGCTGGCCTCAGGCAGCCGCGCATCGCATACCTCGATCACGACATCCGCCTTGGCCAGCGTTTCCGCGGCCTTTTTGCGCGCCGCGGTCATATGGCCGGGAAACCATTGGATGCTCATCGCGGTGTTTTTTCCTTCACCCCAGACGCCGCCGCGCCTCGAACAGGCAGACGCCGGCGGCAACGGAAACGTTGAGGCTTTCGACCGTGCCCGCCATGGGGATGCGCACCAGTACATCGCAGGTTTCCCGCGTCAGGCGGCGCATCCCTTCGCCCTCGGCGCCGAAGACCCAGGCGCTCGCCGCCGGCCACTGCGCTTCGTAAAGCGACGAGGAGGCCGTATCGTCGGTGCCGATGATGCAGACTCCGCGCTGCTGCAGGTCGCGCAGAGTGCGCGCGAGATTGGTGACCGCCACGTAAGGCACGGTTTCCGCGGCACCGCAGGCAACCTTGGCGACCGTCTGATTGACGGCGCAGGCGCGGTCTTTCGGCGCGATCACCGCATGCGCGCCGACGGCGTCGGCCACGCGCAGGCAGGCACCGAGGTTATGCGGATCGGTGACGCCGTCGAGCACCAGCAAGAACGGCGGCTCCTCCAGCGTATCGAGCACATCGTCGAGCGTCAGATAGCGCGCTTTCGCCGTCGCGTGCGCGACGACGCCCTGGTGCCGCGCCCCCGGCGCCATCGCGGCGATGCGCGTTCCATCGACGGCGATCAGCCGCACGCCCGCCAGTTCGGCGTGGCGTATCAAATCGCGCGCGCGCGCGTCCTGACGGGCGGCGTCGAGATAGATCTCGCGCACACTGTCCGGATCCAAGCGCAACCGCGCCAGAACCGCGTGAAAACCAAAAAGAGTACGAATGGAAGACATGGGAAAATAAGAAAGAAGAAGCGGGAAACGATTTCCCCGCAGTGGATCGGTATCGGAAAAGGAACTGGTGGAACCAGTGGAACCGGCAAAACCGGCCGAAACAGAACCCGCCGCTCTCTTCCACGCGGGTTTCCACCGACACAGGAGAAAGAAAGGCGGTCGCAGGACCGGGAAAACAGGTTGCCTATTTTACAGGGGAAAGACCACGCTCGCTTCGAGGCCGCCCTCAGGATGATTGCGCAATTCGAGCCGGGCATTATGCGTGGCGGCAAGGTTGACCGCAATCGCCAGTCCCAGGCCGGTACCGCCGGTTTCGCGGGAACGCGAGGTTTCCAGGCGGAAGAACGGTTTCTGCACTTCTTCGAGAGACGCCTCCGGAATTCCAGGGCCGCGGTCGCGGATCAGAACGTGTGCCGTCCTGCCTTCCCGAACGAGGCGAATTCGCGCCTGGTTGCCGTATTTGACGGCATTGTCGATCAGATTGCCGAACAGCCGGTGCAGCGCACCCGGGCTGCCCTGGATGCGTATGCTCTCAGTCCTGCCGGTTCCTGCCATTCCTGCCATTCCTGAACTTCCCGCTGTCTCCACGGCCTCTTCGTACTGCACGTTCTGCCCCGCATCGGCAGCGTCATCCGCAAGACTTTGCAGCAAGGCGCCGAGATCGACCGCCTGCATTTCCTCGTTTCGTTCCATGCTTCGGGCAAGCGCCAGACCATCGTCGATCAGCGCCTGCATCGTGGCGACATCGCCTTCCAGCCGCGTTTTCAGATTTTCGTCGGTGCACTGTTCGACACGCAGGCGCATCCGCGTCAGCGGCGTTTTCAGATCGTGCGTCACGGCGGCGAGAATCTGCGTCCGTTCCGCCATGTAGTCGCGTATCCGTTCCTGCATCGCGTTGAACGCCTGCGCCGCCTGCCGGACTTCATCCGGGCCGTGGCTGTCGAGCGGCGCCTGGCCGATATCGCGCCCGAATCCTTCGAGCGCGAGCACCATGCGCCGCAAGGGACGCAAAACCGAACGCACGGCGAACCACGACACCAGCGCCAGCAGGAACACGAACAGCCCCATGCTGACCGGCAGCCGCCACTGCTCGGGCGGCGGTCCGCGGCGGCCATCGTTCTTATAACGCAGCGAAATTTTCTGCCCATCGGGGAACGTCAGCCGCACCTGATACGTAGGCGGCAGCGCGGGAAATGCCGCGACGCGCCAGGCTCCCTCGGCATTCGCGGCGCCGTGCATCCTGTTGTTGAGCCGGCGCGCGAGGCGAGGGTCGTATTCTCCGGGAGGAACATCCTCGGGCGGCAGGAACTGCCATTCGTATCCCCGCCGGGATAACGAACGCACCACTCCGCCGCGTTCCGCCGACGGCAGCGCGGAAAGCAGGATCGCAACGTCGGTAATACGGTCCGCCGCTTCATGACCGTGGAAATGCTCGATCACCCGCGCGCGTTCGCGCTGCGCGATGGAAAACGCCAGAAGAGCCGCCAGCAGAACGCCGGAAAAAATCAGCAGAAAAAGGCGGAAAGCGAGCGAATGCGGGAAAAAGTGCGGACAGATCTTCCACCTCGAACGCCGTGCCGTGTTTTTCAAAGTGGCCGTTTCCATCAGTTTTCACGCACCACGGTAGCGCTCAGAAGATAGCCTTCGTTACGCACCGTGCGGATCAAGTGCGGCGCGCGCGCGTCGTCGCCGAGTTTTTGCCGCAGGCGGCTGACCTGCAGATCGATCGAACGGTCGAACGGGTCCGCTTCGCGTCCGCGTGTGAGGTCCATCAACTGGTCGCGATTCAACACGCGGTTCGAGTGGTCGAGAAAAACCCGCAGCAACCGGTATTCGGCGCCCGAAAGCGTGACCACGACCTGATCCGGGGAAAGCAGTTGATGCCGCTCCAGATCCAGTGTCCAGGAAGCGAAGCGGTAGCGGCGCACCTTGGGCGGCTCCAGGTTGGAAGGCAGCGACTGCACGCGGCGCAGGATGTTGCGGACGCGAGCAAGCAGTTCGCGCGGCTCGAACGGCTTCGTGACGTAATCGTCGGCGCCCATCTCCAGCCCGAGCACCCGGTCGATCGCTTCGCCGCGCGCGGTCAGCATCAATACCGGAATCTGCGATTGCGCGCGCAGGTTGCGGCACAGCGAAAGACCATCCTCGCCCGGCAACATCAGATCGAGAATGACGAGATCGATCCGGTTCGTTTCCAGGATTTCGCGCATCTGCTTGCCGTCGGCGGCCAGACTGATCCGGAATCCATAGGGACGGAGATAATCGCCGACGAGCGTGCGGATTTCGCGATCGTCGTCGACAACGAGAAGATGGGCTTGAGGCGTTTTATCCATGATGGCTATTGTGTGCAATCGTTTATCGGATGTCACGCTGGAATCCGGACAGGAATGTATCGGTCTGTGTCGCTCGGCCGAACCGATACGTTACGATACCAAATTCCTCCGTAATTCCCTGCCCACACCGCCTTCCCATGCTGCGCGACCGTATCGCGCTTCATTCCTTCTTCATGGATAAAAAATCATATTAAATAATTTATGCCTATAATTCATTACACGAATGAAACGAAATTTCATTTTAAAATAAAAATCATTTTATTCCGCGATGCCGGATAAACGTGCGATGGCATGCCAACGGACAGACCGGCCGCGACGCACCCGTACGGAATCGACCCACCGCGGTTATAATCGCGCCACGCCCCTGTAGCTCAGTGGATAGAGCGACCGCCTCCTGACGATCGATTGGGCGCCCGGAACCGAAAGGGCCGGAGCGAATGGAGTCAAAGTCGGCGAACCCCCTGGCCCGCACGGGCCGAGGCAACGCCGAGCCAAGCCGGGATTTTCCCGGAAGGTGTAGAGACTGGACGGCTCCCGTCCGCCTTGCGGCGACGCAAAGGATGAAGGCACAGTCCAGACCGCGAACCGGCATACCTGCCGGGCGGCGAAAGCCGAAGCGGGATGAAGCGGTAGGTCGCAGGTTCGATTCCTGCCTCGGGCGCCATTAATATTCTTATAAATCAAATAGTTACATTTTTACCAAGTTTAAAAACAGGCCCAAAATGGGGCTGTTTTGGGCCTGTTTGGTCAACATTTTGGTCAGCTTTTTAAGCTGTCATATGCTCTACCTGAGCCTCTGATGCAAACGCTCGAACTGCATGTTCACCAGCAAGCGGAACCACCTCTGACATGAATCTGCCATAGATTTTACGAATCATGCCCCAATCCTTGTGTCCCATTTGTTGAGCGACCCACATGGGATTTTCGCCGGCAGAGAGCATCATCGAAGCGTAGGTATGCCGTGTCTGGTAGGGGCGGCGATAAACAACTCCGGCACGTTTCAATGCTGGAATCCAAGAATATTTCCTTATCGCTCTGTCACCGCTCCAAGGTTCTTGTTTACGAGGATTTTGAAAAATTTCTTTTCCTTTCAGAAATGTAAATTGCTTTTGTGCCTTCAATGCTTCAAGGGCGGGCCGTAGCAATTTAATATCCCTCGTACCGCTTGTAGTCCTTGTAATTTCAGCCACTTTGGATATTTGAGTTTTTGCACGTCTAATGCGTACTACCCCCCTCTTCCAGTCAATGTCTTTCCATTCCAATGCTACTAATTCTGAAGTACGCACCCCCGTCCAAAAAGCAAATTGCACCTGATTCCGCATTTGTCCATTCAATATTGAAAGAATCGCCGCTTGTTCTTCAGTAGTGAAGGGATCGACATCATCATTCTCCTTTGGCCCCTCCGTTTTCTTGTACGACCATCCGACTATTGGGTTATTTTCAATAAGTTCATCTTCCACCGCATCTGTGAGAGAAACGCGCAACACTGAAAGAATATTTCTGATTCGTTTGTTGCCCGCTTGATATTCAGCAGCAAATTTACGAATCATGCCGCATGTCAATTCTTCTATAGGAGTTTTTCCTAATTTGGGAATCAGGACTCCATTAATTGTGCGCTCGTATTCTTTATAAGTTGCCGCTTTCAATTCACATTCCTTTTGTTTCAGCCACGACTCCAGGTAAAGTTCCAACGTCATTAGCGATTCGGGCTTTTTGACAAATTTCTGCGCCGTTTTGCTATTGGGAAACGTCGTCAAATAATCGAACACTCCCCGAGCTATCGCGTCGAGAATTGACGCCCGGTGCTGTGAGGCCCGTTTCAGATTAGCGGGGGTGGGGACAAGCTTAATCCTTTCCCGGCACCGCTCCCCGGCATAGTAGAAGTCGATTTCGATGGTTTTTGCTGAAGCGGCGCGAACGCCGTCGAGGTTTCTACCCATTGTTCGTATTCTTTCTGGTCAATCAGAATGTGTCCATCGGGCGCCTTGCGCCATTCCGTTCCTTCTCTCCAGACGCCACGCTTGATCTTCGTGCGGATGGCGTCTGACGAGTACCCCGACATTTCGGAGAATTTGGTAATCGTGATGTATCGCATAGACATGGTTTAGTGCGTAGTGGAGGCGAAAGGAAAATTACCGTTCGGGAATAGATGCTTCTGTCGTGGACTGCCTTCCCGAGCGATGCCGTCGATTCGCCCCGGAATCATTTTTGCATAATCGGGGCTTTGTGGGCACATCCAAAAACCAATTTTTGAGCCAGGCAAGGCGCTTCAGATTGTAAATTGCGGCTTTGAGTTGCAACTGCAAAGTTGCCCTCGGCAGACCGATGCAGCGCGGCAGCTTTCCGCCGAGTTGTCGCAGTCCGGCAAACGGATGCTCTCCCCGTGCCCG
>JAVBTC010000085.1:0-22487 GCA_031556405.1 Rhodocyclaceae bacterium | reverse complement strand
CGAGGAACTGGGCGTCCTGGAAGAAGGACAGCCGAGGAAACAGGAACGCGAGGCCCCGGCGCTGATTCTCGACGGCGGCGCCTGCCCCGTGGGAATCGAATCGACGATTCTCGATCTTTCCGGCACAACGCCGCGCATCCTGCGTCCGGGACACATCACAGCGGAGGAGATCGAAGCGGTCTGCGGCATCCTGCCTGAAGGAATGCCGCAGGCGGAAGTGAATACGGATGTGAGCGGAAATGCAGACGAAAACGTGAAGAACCGCCCCCTCCCGCGTGTCTCCGGCACGCTGGCCGCGCATTACGCGCCCGCAACGCCGCTGCGTCTGGTGCCCGCCGCCGCGCTCGAGGAAACGTTCGACATCGAACAGCAGGTCGGGCGGCGCTGCGCGGTGCTGCATTACGGCGCGCGTCCGGAACGCGTCGCGCGCGAAGCCGAACCGTTCTACCTGCTGCCCGCCGAGCCGGTGCCCTACGCGCACCACCTCTACGCCGCGCTCAGAAAACTCGATCATGCCGGCGCCGATACGATCCTCGTCACCGCGCCGCCGTCAGCGCCGGAATGGGCCGCCGTCATGGACCGCCTGTGCCGTGCCGCTCGCGGTTCCGGGAGCGGAAGCGGAAGCGGAAGCAGAAGCAGAATAGCGGCCGACGAGCCGATCGAGTGGGAATCGAGTGGAAAAAGCGGCGGCGCCGCTCCCGGCAACGGCGGAAAATGATCAGCGACGAATTTTTCATGCGCGAGGCGATTTCGCTGGCACGCGCCGCCGAATGCCTGGGCGAAGTCCCGGTCGGCGCGCTCGTGGTCAGGGAAGGGAAAATCGTCGGGCGCGGCTTCAATACGCCCATCGGGGAAAGCGATCCGACCGCGCACGCCGAGATTGCCGCGCTGCGCGACGCCGCGCGCACGCTCGGTAACTACCGCCTGCCCGGCTGCACGCTGTTCGTCACGCTCGAACCATGCGCGATGTGCGCCGGCGCGATCCTTCACGCGCGCATCGCCCGCGTCGTTTACGGCGCGCGCGACATGAAAACCGGCGCCCACGGCAGCGTCATCGACTTGTTCGCCGAAGCGCGCCTGAATCATCACACCGAAATCGAAGGCGGCATCCTCGCCGAGCAATGCGGCGACCTGCTTTCCGCATTTTTCGCCGCGCGGCGCGCGGCGAGATGAAACAAATTCAGATTTCGAGCAAGGCGCATTCCATGCGCCGGATACCGACATCTTGATAGTTGAATCCAAGCCTCAAAGATTCACCAATAAAGCAAGAACCATACATGAAAAAATAATTGCCAAAGCAATATAAACAAAATCCGGCACTCTCAGCCAAAAAGGCATAGGCATTCTCTCAATTGCCGAATTTTTAAATACGCCGTAATCCTTCTGCAATTCATTAAGTGCTTCTTGAGCAGAAAGATGAGTCAACGCCTGTGCTGCCAACAAATGTTCTTCACAAAACCATTTCTCGTCATGCCGAGACCCAAAAGACAATTCTGACTGATCCTCCTGAAAATCAGAAAACCTGACAAAACCACCATCACAGGGAGTTATAAAAGGATCTTTATAACATAAAAAACAATGCAGAACTTCTATTTTTGGAGGTTCCATTATCTATCCTTATATTCTGCAATAACCGCAGGTATTGGAATAACGAGTTTTGTAGTTTCATGCGCTATATGAGGAACATAAACATTATGAAGAACTGCTGCTTCATAAGGAATAAATTTGGCAACCCCAACATTTGCATAGCGTTTCACCAATTCATCCAGCGATCTATAGGCACCACGTGTAACAGCCGGAGCTATTTTTTCTCCGACCGTACGATCCATGATACGAATGCGTCCGAATACATCACGATAAAAATAAATCGCATGAGAGCGCGCCTTTCCGGCTTTTCTCGCTTTTTCAACAATCCTGACACTAACAAGAAGTACGCTCCCATCACGAGGAATCATAGACTCGACCTCTCGAAGAGAAGAAACAATTTTCAACGCACCAACCCTAGCACCAATTCGAGAAAGATTATTAAGCATGGCGCTTAAATACGCAGGCTCAAGGCGCTGTAAAGAAAGTCCAAGAACCTTGGCCAAATCATCAACCGAGGCAAAAAGTTTTCCGCCATCCTTGAAACGAACATGCGCAAGTGCCTTTGCCGAATTCACCCAAGAACAAACTGGACCACTAATGTTGGTAACAAATTGTGCGTTTCGAATACCCCTGAAACCATGAATAAATTTCGCCGCCTTACCAACCGGAAAAACCGCTACAACTCGCAAAAAATCAGTTCCCACACCTTTCCAGCTTCCTTCTTTAAAGCCATCGCCCAGACGCAACAGATCGACAAAGCTACCACCGAATTCCATGACCGCATGTCCCGTTGCCGCCATCAGCATCGCTCCTTGACTGTAATCGGAATCTTCTACCATTTGATCGAACACGACGTTCGACCGCTTCTTTTGTTTGTCAAACCAATTCGCCGCATCAGTGAAAATCCACATGGAATATCTCCTTGTGCTTTAATTTGTAATGCTTGCGCATTTATTCAGGCAAAATCTGTATTTCCGCCATATATCACCTCTGAATGAAGATAAAGATGGCCACTGCATTTTTGGGTATATTCATTCTGGATTATGGTTGTCGCGAGCCACACGCTGCTTCATGCCGTTTACTGCCCCGCCTCTCTTTTAAGAAAACATGGAGCCGCATACCAATTCCATGTCCAAGCCTCGCCAATAATGTCATCGCGCTATACACCATGGTATTAAAGAAGATTTGTCGGAAGACCAGTCTGCGCAATCCTTTGGGGGTACTACAATATAATATCCTATTTTGGGATAATTATCCTAGCGTGGCTCCATGGTTGGATGAAATCCATCCATGCCCCGAACTATCAACAACTCGTCAAGGAATTAACCGCTCTACGGGAAACACGCGCCGTCACGCAGACGCAACTGGCCGAACGGCTCGGTAAGCCGCAATCCTATGTGGCCAAGGTGGAAAATCTCGATCGCCGTCTCGATGTGACCGAACTCGCGGACTGGCTGGAGGCGTTGCGTACGCCGCCTTGCCGGTTCATGGAACGATTTCGTTGGTGGCGGTGACGGCTGGAACCGCCCATGCCCCACACCAGCCTCACTCGCCCGGAGCTTCCGCCGATGCTTCCCTCCGCGACAGCGCTTTGTTTGCCGAGGCGCGCCTGAATCATCACACCGAAATCGAAGGCGGCATCCTCGCCGAACAATGCGGCGACCTGCTCTCCGCGTTTTTCGCCGCGCGGCGCGCGGTGAGATAAAACAAATTTCAGATTTCGAACAAGGCGCGTTCCATGCGCCGGATGCCGGCAACCAGGTTTTTGAAACTGAAGGAACGTTCATTATCGGGATCCAGGTGCTTTCCCAATTCCCTGGAACCGTTCACTTTCTGATAGCGCCTCCGGGTCAACACCTTTAATTCTTCGCTTGGCGCTCCCAAATGATCCGGCGCCCGATATTTCCTTATTTCCTGTTTTTTTGCGAGTCCCGGAATCCCCAAAGCGTTTTCCACGGCTACCAGATCGGCCAGATAAAAACTCTCCAGTTCCCGGCAGGCAATCCGTACCAAAGCAGTATTCCCGTGGCCTGCCTGAACGCATTTTTGCAGCAGTCTGTTTTTAATGCCGATGCAGTCAGGATTGCTGTCCTGATCGCGCATCACGATAAAACGTGCCCGGGGATTGCAGTAGGCGCGCAATTTTCTCTCCATCTGTTTTTCAAGGTCCTGCTTGCCTTCAAAGGGAATCACGCGAAAGGAAATTTCCGGACTGAGCATTCGCGGCAGCAATCCTTCGAGCATTGCCTTCGCCGACAGTTCTTCGACAAGAAATACCAATTCTCTCTTCATGCCATTCATACCGGATCGGCACCTTCGAAAAACCCCTGCTTCCACAAATATCCCATCTGATCGCCTTCTTTCATATACCTGGAAATCTGATCGTCATTGCTGGCGCGAAGAATCCGGGAAACGCCGCGTTCTTTCGTCAGCCAATACACTTCGTCCAGTTCCACCGCGTTCAGAAAATCCGGCGAATGCGTGGAAACCAGCACTTGGCCGCCGCGTTCGGCATAAGCGCGGAATTCTTCCGCCAGTTCGGGCATCAGCTTCGGATATAGCTGGTTTTCCGGCTCTTCCACGCAAAGCAGGGGATGAGGCTTGGGATCGTGAAGCAATACGAGATAGGCGAACATCTTGATCGTTCCGTCCGAGACATAGCGATCAAGAAACGGGGTTTTGAACGAGCCATCCTGAAAACGTAAAGTCAGATAACCGTCATCCATCAATTTCGGCTCGACTTTTTCAACACCGGGAACGCGACGCACCATCGCATCGAGAATCACGGCAAACGTTTCGGGATGATGCTCGAAAAGATACTGCGCCACGCGCGGCAGATTGTCGCCCGTCTCAGATAAATGCTCTGAATCGCCCGAGGCATCCTTGCGCCCGCGCGCGGCGTTGATATGGAAATCCGACACATGCCAGGATTCCATCAGTTGCCGGAACGCGTTGGCGGCCTTGAAACGTTCGAATTGCCCAAGCCCCTTGACGGCCAAAGTATCCGGGGCGACCCGCTGAAATTCCCGGGTAAGTTCCTCGTCGGGCTTGTTGAAATCCTCTTCGTTGCTTATGGCATACCCCTCTCCGCCGGAAAAATCCAGAAAGCGATAAGGGCTGCCATAACGGCCGCGTTTGTAACGCAAGACTTCGCGTTTGACGAATGCGCTGCCTTTTTTTTCGGCAATTTCGAGAGAATAGGTGACCAGGCGATCGACACCGGCAATCGGCATGCGATATTGAATTTCGATCAAAATACTTTCATCGTCGCCGCACTCACGGCTCAACACCTCGCGGAAACGCCCGCGTTTGTCCAGCGCCTGCCGGACATTGCCTTTGAGGCAATCATGCAGAAATCCGAAAATATCGAAGAAAGTACTTTTTCCGGAACCATTGGCGCCGACAACGACCATGAAAGAGGGAATGTCCTGTATGTGTACATCGCGAAAAACCTTGAAATTTTTCAGGCGAATGGATTCTATTTTCATTACATTCTCCGAAGACGTCTGGATCCCGTCCGACACAACGGTCCCTCGACGCGGACAGGATAAAACAAGCAATATAGATGGCAACTCGCGGTCATACCATGAATTTTACCTTTAAGATCGATTTTCGATTTATCCATGGGAACACTTTCGAAAATGACAAAAAAGCACTCTGATCCTTTCCCCGATATTCAGTCTCTCGTCATTCATGGCGATATCGCCCCGAATGATGAGCACACCGGCGATACCGCGCTGGCGCCAGCGATTTATCCGACCTCGACCTATCGCGCGCGCTCGGCGGCGGAATTTGCCGAAATGGCGAACCGGCCCCGCCACCCGCGCTACTACGCGCGCTACGGCAATCCGACGCAGGCGCGCTGCGAGCGGCTGCTGGCGCGGCTCGAAGGCTGCGAAGCCGCCCTGCTGCTCGCTTCCGGCATGGGCGCGATGGCCACTTCGGTGCTCGCGCTCGTGCGCGGCGGCGACCACATCGTGGCGCAATCCTCGCACTACATGGGCACCGCGAAACTGCTCGGCGAAATCCTGCCCGGCTTCGGCGTCGAGGTCACACTGGTCGATCAGACCGACAGCGCCGCGTTCGCCGCCGCCGTGCGGCCGAATACAAAGCTGATCGTCGTCGAAACGCCGTCCAATCCGACGCTGGCGTTGACCGATCTCGCCGCCGTCGCCGGATTCGCGCGCAGCCGCGGCATTCTGACACTGGCCGACAATACCTTCGCTTCTCCCGTCAATCAGCGGCCGCGCGAATCCGGCATCGACCTCGTGCTGCACAGCGCCACGAAATACCTGGGCGGCCACAGCGACCTCGTCGCCGGCGCGGTCTGCGGCGACAAGGCGGTCATCGAGCGGATCTGGGAGCACGCCATCGTCTTCGGCACCAATTCCAATGCCTTCGATGCCTTTCTGCTGCTGCGCGGCCTGCGCACCCTGCCCCTGCGCGTCGAACGGCAAAGCGCCACGGCGCTCCATTTGGCGCGGTTTCTCGAAACGCATCCGGCAATCGCGCGGGTTCATTACCCGGAACTGCCCGGCCATCCACAGCACGAACTGGCGCGGCGGCAGATGAAGCACGGCGGCGGCGTACTCAGCATCGAACTGAAAGGCGGCTACGCCGCGGCGCAAAAATTCGTCGCCTCACTCTCGCTCGCGGCCAACGCCGTCAGCCTGGGCGGCGTCGAGACGCTGGCGGTGCATGCGGCATCGATGTGGGAAGGCGCATTAAGCGCGGAAGAAATCGTCCGCGCCGGCGTCGCGCCGTCGCTGGTGCGCATTGCGGCGGGACTGGAAAACGCGGAAGACCTGTGCGCGGACATGACACGCGCGCTGGCCGAAAGTGTAATCGCAAACGATGGATAATTCCAGTTTATGAAAAATATCATTCTTCTACTGTAGATAAATTACCCTACAAATTATTTTTCTATAATTAGAATACAGTAACTTTTGTCAGAGTGTTTTTGATTCAGGCAGGTATATTAATCCCGCATGGTATTTCCCGGCGGCGGGCGATTTGTTTACCGGAATACAGGAGATCCGCATGAAACAGGCTTTACTGTTGATCGACATACAAAACGATTATTTTCCCGGCGGCCGGATGGAACTCGTCGGCAGCGAGGAAGCCGGGCGGGCGGCAGGCAGGCTGTTGGCCGCATTCCGGGCGGCGGCGTTGCCGGTGATCCACATCCAGCACGTTTCCGCGCGTGAAGGTTCGACTTTCTTCCTGCCGGAAACGGATGGCGTGCTGATACACCGCAGCGTCGCCCCCGAAACGGGTGAGCCGGTATTCGTCAAACATTTCCCCAATTCCTTCCGGGAAACTTCTCTGCTGGAACATCTGCGCAGCATCGATACCACCGGCCTCGCGGTAGCCGGCATGATGACGCACATGTGCGTCGACACCACCGTGCGCGCGGCTTTCGATCTCGGTTTTTCATGCACGCTGGCACACGATGCCTGCGCCACCAGAGCGCTGCAGTACGGCAGCCGGACGGTAGCGGCGGAAGCGGTGCAGACCGCCTATCTGGCGGCTCTGCACGGCCTTTTCGCCAAGGTGTTGTCCGCGGATGAAATCCGTTCCTCGCTTAACGCGTAACCGGAACCGGGCCGGACGACCACTGATCTTTCTCCGTTTTTCTTTCTCAAACGGCCGTGGCGCGGAAGACCAGCGCCGCGCCGTTGATGCAGTAACGCAGGCCGGTCGGTACTGGGCCGTCGGGAAACACGTGTCCCAGATGGCCGCCGCAGCGGCTGCACGACACGGCGATGCGTTCCATTCCCAGACGGGTATCGCGCGTCTTGAGCAACGCGTCTTCGAGCGCGTCGTAAAAACTGGGCCAGCCGGTACCGCTGTCGAATTTGGTTTCAGACATGAACAACGGCTGCCCGCAGCCCGCGCATACGAACGCGCCCGCTCGCTGCTCTTCGTTCAGAGGGCTGGAATAGGGATGCTCGGTCCCTTCTTCCCGCAGCACCCGGTATTGCTCCAGCGTCAGCCGCCGGCGCCATTCGGCATCGCCGCAGGCACAGTCATGAATGCCGCTGTCGCATCCGATGGCGGCATCCGCGGACGATTCGGATTTTGATGGCATAGCACGTTCCTCAGGGTCGAAAATCAAGATTCAAAAACAGGGACGATAAAACGCTCGAGAAATTGGATACGGCAGATGCGGCGGAAGTTCTTCCCCTGCCACGGACGCAATTGGTTCGCCCGAATTTCGGCTCAACTTCCGGCAAACCAGTTGTAGCCCTGATCTTCCCAATAGCCGCCGGGATAGGTATTGGTCACGGAGATTTCCACGATGTGCTTGGGATTCTTGTAGCCGAGCTTGGTCGGCAGATTCAGCCGCAACGGGAAACCATGATCGCGCGGCAGCACACCGCCGTCGTGGGTCAGGGCCAACAGTGTCTGCGGATGCAATGCGCTCGCCATGTCGATGCTGGTGTAGTAGCCGTCGACGCATCTGAAGCCGACGTAGGCGGCGTTCAGATCGGCGCCGGCGCGCTGCAGAAAATCCGACAGGCGCACGCCGCCCCAGCGCCCGATGGCGCTCCAGCCCTCGACGCAGATGAGCCGCACGATCTGCTCGACCTGAGCCATGGCGCGCAGATCGGCCAGCGTCCAGGAGCGCTTTTCACCGATGCGCCCGGTGATTTCCAGCCGGTATCCGGCCTCATCCACCATGGGCGCATCTTCGCGGCCGTAATACGCGTTGAAGGGAAACGGGCGCACGATCATGGATTCGGGATAGGTGGGCACCAAAAGATTCGGATCGAAGAGCCAGCCTTGTACGCGGTCGTTGAAGCGGGAGATGTTGTCGAGCGCGCCGCCGATGCGTTCGTTCTCTTCCAGTCCGCACCCCGGCAACACCGCGGCGCCACCGAGCACCAGCAATCGTCCCAGGAAATCGCGGCGCGGCGTCCGTACCGGAGAGATATTCGGAAGCGCGTTTTTCGAAAGGATTTTTCCACGGCCCATCGTCATTCCTTTCAGCGTCCGAAAATCATGGAGCGCAATGTGCGCGGCACCCAAAGCGCCATGCCCGCATGCCCGACCGCAAAAACCGCCAGCAGCCCCATGGCCGAAAAATGCACGCGGCGGGCCGCTTCGTAGCCGCCGAGCAACATGCGCAGCAGGGGGAATTGCACCGATTTCCAGAGTACCAGCCCCGAAATCACCAGAATGAAAATATCCAGAAAGACGAACAGGTAGGCGGCACGCTGCAATTCCGTGTAGCGGCACAGGTTGCGCTGATTCCGTTCCTGGCGGATCCCCTGCAAATCCCGCCACATGCCGCGCATCGTGAGCGGAAAAAAACGACGCGCCATTCTGCCGCTGACAAGATTCATCACCAGATAAAACGCACCGTTGCCGACCAGCAGCCACATCCCCGCGAAATGCCATTGCAATGCACCGCCCAGCCATCCTCCCAGCGTAACCGCTTCCGGGATTCTGAATCCGAACAGCGGCGATGCATTGTAGATATGCCCGCCGCTGGCAATCATGATGAACACCGCGACGGCATTGAGCCAATGGGTCAGCCGCACCCAGAGAGGATGAATCGTGGCGCACGGCGACCCGTGCGGCGACTCGTGTGCGCTTTCGTCCCTGGAAAAAAGGAAGGAATTGGATGAATTCGGGATAGACATGTTCGGACCCCCGGAATTGGACGGTATCGCCGTCCTTTGTTTTTTCCCCGACCGCCACCGGCTGGAACGCTGCGCAGATGAACCCATCCTTGCCGCCGCGACCCGCCCAGCTTATCAATTTGTACTATATCAACAGGCCATACCTTGATATGGCTCATTTCCAGAGCGTTTTGTCATCGGCCGCCATCAAAAACCGGCAGGAAACGGGAGCGTAACTCTTCGAGATTGAGCGTGCGCAGGATTTCTTCGATCCGCTCCGCCGCATTGCCGCGCACGGCGCCGGCATGGCGCGCGACGATGAGTTCGTTTTTCAGTGAATGTTCCCAGCCGACCAGTTCGGTAACGCTGACCTGATACCCCGTGGCTTCCAGTTGCAGGCAGCGCAATGCGTTGGTGACCTGGCTTCCAAATTCGCGCGTATGCAGCGGGTGCCGCCAAAGTTCGGAGAGCGGAGTCTTGCCGAAAGTTTCATTTTTTTTCCGCCGCAGGAGGGCGGCGACTTCGGCCTGGCAGCACGGCGCCAGTACGATGAAACGCGCCTTTTTGGCGCAGGCGAAACGGATTGCATCGTCGGTCGCGGTATCGCACGCATGCAGTGCGGTGACGAGGTCTACGCGCACCGGCAGCGCATCCGTTACCAGCGCATCGGCGGCGGCGAGATGCAGGAAGCGCATGCGTTCAAATCCCAGCCGTGCAGCCAACGCGCGCGATTTCTCCACCAGTTCGGCGCGTGTTTCGATGCCGGCGATTTCGCCGTTTTGCCGATGCTTCAGGTAAAGATCGTAAAGAATGAATCCGAGATACGATTTTCCGGCGCCGAAATCGACGGCAAGCGGAGCACCGCCCACTTCATCGGCATACGCTTCATCGAGCAGGGGCTCGATGAAGCGGTACAGGTGATAGACCTGTTTCAGCTTGCGCCGGCTGTCCTGGTTGAGTTTGCCGTCGCGGGTGAGGATATGCAGTTCCTTGAGCAGCGCTTCGGACTGCCCGGGGGCAATTTCGGAAATGAGGGTCATAACGGGAAAACGAATACGAAATGGCAAAGGATGGCAAGAACGGGAACGATGATGGCCGAAAAAAGCATTCCGGGGTAGCGTTCCCGCGCGTCCCGCCCGGAAGTGCGGATATTGCCGGATCTCGTGGCGTCCCGCCCGGAACGTCCGCAACGTACATATTCCGCGCTTCTTATATAATTCCCCATCGCCCATCCACCCCACAGAGAAATTCCATGCAAACGACTTTCCCAGGAAATTCCGGTGCCGCTTTTCCAAAGCTGAGAAAACTGCATATCGCGTGCCTCGGCTTTGTTTTCTGCATCGCCGGCTGCGCCACCACTGCGACGGACGACGGCAAGGCAAAGGATAATAGCGCTCCGGCGTCCGCTTCTTCCGCTCCCGCCCCGGCTACACCCGCGCCTTCCACTCCTTCTCCATTCCCTGTTCCGGCCCCGGCTCCGACTCCTGCACCGGCTCCCGCTCCTTTCCCCTTCCCGCCTCCGGCTCCCGCGCCCGCTGCAACCATTCCGGGGGGATTCATACCCGGAAAAATGCTCGGTGGAGTAACCACGATAAAAAACGCGCTATCGATGAACCCCTACGAACGGGTGACGTTGCGCGGCAAGATCGTACAGCGTCTGGACAATGAGCTTTATCTCCTTCAGGACGATACCGGCAGTATCCGCCTCGCCGTCGGCGACGATCGGTGGAAAGGCCAGATTTTGACGCCCGAAGATACCGTGGAAGTTTCCGGCGAGGTCTACAAAGACTGGAACCTCATCTACATCAACGTTGACCGGGTAGTCAAAAAATAAAACACCGAAGGAATAAAATACCGAAGGCGAGCGTGGGTTCGCGCGATCAATGCAGAAGCGATGCCATGGAAGCATTTTTCCGCATCCTGCGCCGTCTTGCCATTCCTGCCCGGAGGAAAACCGGGAAATCCCCACAAGCGTTGATCCTGCGAACAATGGCAGATCAGCCGTGAAATTCCAGTTTAATTAAACAAACATTCACTACTGTAGGAATACTCACGCACAAATTATTCTTCTTAATTAGAATAAAAAACCATCGACAGAAGATTGATACCGGGGAATCGCCCCAACAACGCACACCCTGACGCACATAACCGGCCCGCTCATTACATGACGGGCCGGCAAGAAAGACAGGATTTGCGACGTAAGGATTACAGACGGTAAACGCGCCAGACCGCCCCCTGCCCTCTCCCACCGGCCTCTTCCGTAACGAGAGACCACAGATGGCGGAGCTTTGGGCTTTGGGGCTTCGGCAAACGCTGACGCCTTAACGCGCGCGATAAAGCAGCGTCGGATGAACTTCGCGCAAAACCTTCTGCATTCCTACGCGTTTTTTCAGATTCAGGATCAGCGGCGAACGCGTATTGGCGGAAATCTCCGGTGCCGATTCCGGGTCTGGGGACGGTACGGTATTCCGATAAACGATCACGGCCACCGTCGCGTCTTCCGGACTATCCAGCCCGATCAACGCCATATCTTCGTCGCTCAGCTCGATCTGGTAGCTCATGTCGAGCGTTTCCGGGGAAACCACGGGGAACATGATATCGGGCTCATCGAGGGACTGCAGCCAGAAGACGGTGCGCCGGTTCTCCTCGTTCAGGAAAATGAACCGCTTGTGCTCTTCGAAACCGACAAGACCTTCCGGAAAAGTGAAAATGGCTTCCGGATCGACGGGAACATCCTTGATATCAAAGCAGGCAATGTCAATCTTCATAGTACCCCCAAAATGGCAACTAAAATGCAGTTTGAATCGTGCCGCGGCAAGAGGAACAAACTGTCATGACAGTCGCCCGACACATAAAGCATACGATTGATGCACAATAAAGCCCCGTGCACCGCCAATCTAACTCGAACGAAGTTCAGCGGCAAGAGTAATTTATCATGACCATAACGTTCGATTTCTCATCTCCGACCGCGATTCTTACCCAATCTGTAAGTCTCGCGATGCTTTCGATCGCCCTGTTCTGCACCTGGAAAGTCGATCGCAAGCAGCCGGCGCTGCGCTACTGGAGTCTTGCTTTTTTTGCCCAGACGGCACGCCAGCTGACGCAATTGGCAATCTCCGTGGAGATTGACCGGCCGGAACTGATTTTGTTCTCGCATTTATGCTCGATTTTCTTCGTTTCCTGCATATGGTTCGGCGTCCGCGCCCACGATCACAAGGTTCCGGCAACGCCGGCGATGCTGGCGCTCCTGATCGCCCTCGCCGCATGGATGACAGCGGCTTTCCTGGGCGGCCTGCCGTTCGTCTGGGCCGTTCTTCCCTACCGCCTGTTTGCCGCCGGGGTATTGTTTCATTGCGCCTTCCTACTCGCGAAAAAAGCGTCTCTGCACCCGCGCATCGGCTATCTGCTGTTGAGCGCGCTGCTCGCCCTTCTGGCGATCCAGATGACGACTTATCCATTCCTCGCGCCCTGGTGGGACAGTGCGCCTGACGGTTTCCTGTCGATAACCCTGCTGTTCCTGGCGATCGGAGTCACGCTGATCGTCATCATCCAGCGCGAACAGCAATACGCGGCGGAGGCGCTGGCGCGGGAAGTACGGGCTTCGGCGCGCCTGCGGCAACTGGATAACGAACGCAACCGCATGATCGTCGAGGGACTGAACGAAGGGCTGATGATGATCGCTTCGGACGGCACGGTAATCACCTGTAACCCGGCGATCCTGCGTATGTTGCGGACAACGCCGGAGGTACTGCTGAACCGGCGGATTTTCGAACACGGATGGAAAATGCTCCGGGAAGACGGAACGCCGATCCTGCCGTCGCAATGGCCGTTGATCCTGACGCTTTCGGACCATTTGCCGCGGCGCGGGGAAATCATCGGGATCCATTTTCCCAGTGAAGGCGTTTCCTGGTTTTCGCTCAATTGCCAGAACACCGAGAAAGGCAGGAGCGATGAAACGAACGGGGAAGGCAAAGAGAGCGAAGTCTGCATTCTGAGCATGACCGACATTACCGCGCGCAAGCGCGCCGAGGAACTGCTCGTCGCCAGCGAGCGGCGCTTCCGCAGTATCTTCGACACTGTCGACGGCATCGCCGTACACGGCTACGACAAAGACCGGCGCGTCATTTACTGGAACCAGGCCAGCGAAACGTTTTTCGGTTTCAGCGCGCCGGAAGCCTACGGCGCGAAAATCGAAACCCTGGTGATGAGCGAGGCGGACCGGCCCGGCTTCGTCACCGCGGTCGATCACGCCTTCGTCACCGGAGAAACCGCGCCACCGGGCGAATACCTGTCGATGCGCAAGGATGGCAGCAGAATCAACGTTTACGCCACGCAGGTGATGATCGAAAACGGCCTGGGCGAGCGCGAGCTGTACTGCATCGTGCTCGATCTTTCCCCCCTGCGCCGCCTCGAAGCGGAACTGCGCGTCTCTTCCGAGCGCTTCCACGCACTCACCGAAAGCTCGGGGCTCGGCGTACTGGTGCTGGATGCCGAAGGAGCGTTCACCTACTGCAACCTGCGTTACTCCGAATTGACGCGCACCTACCCCGAACCCGGGTTCGGCCACGCGTGGATGGACCACGTCCATCCCGACGACCGCCCGGCTTTTGCCGCGGATTTCACCGAGGCGGTAAAAAACCGCAGCAGTTTCGCCGTCGACTACCGGGTTGCCCGCGACGACGGCAGGCAACTATGGGGACGAGCGCACGTGGTGCCGATCTTCGACACGCGCGAAGGTCCCGACAAACATGGCGGGGCCTTCCAGGGATTCGTGCTGACGATCGAGGACACCACGGCATACAAAAACGCGCTGCGCCAGATCGAGGCATTGAACGACAACCTGGAAACTCGGGTGCGCAAGCGTACCGCCGAACTCGAACACGCCAACACGGAACTGGCCGAAACGCTCGCCTCGCTGAAACAGACGCAGGACGAACTGACGCGCTCGGAGCGCCTGGCCGCGCTGGGTTCGCTGGTGGCAGGCATCGCGCACGATCTCAATACCCCGATCGGCAACAGCGTCACCATCGCCAGCACGCTCGCCGACAAGACCGCCGAATTCACGCGCTCGCTCGAAGAAGGCAACCTGCGGCGGTCCACCCTGAACACGTTCGTCGACAACGCGCACACCGCCAGCGACCTGCTGCTGAAAAGTCTTTCCCAGGCGCGCAACCTCATCACCGGATTCAAACAGGTGGCGGTCGACCAGACGAGCGACCAGCGGCGTTCGTTCGACCTCAAGCAGACGCTGGAAGAACTGATGGTGACGCTTTCCCCGATGTACCGGAAAACCCCCTACCGGATCGAACTCGACCTGACGCCGGGAATCAAACTCGACAGTTATCCCGGCGCCCTGGGGCAGATCATCACCAACCTCGTTTCAAATGCGCTCGCACACGCGTTCGAAGGAAGGGAAACGGGAACGATCCGTATCCGCAGCAGGCTCATACCCGAATTCATGCCAGAATCCATGCCCGAAAAAGAGGAGCAAACGACGGAGCAAATGGCAAAAGCAGCGGAACTCGAATTTTCCGACGACGGCACCGGAATCGAGGAGAAAAATCTGCGCCGGATTTTCGACCCGTTCTACACCACGAAAATCGGCCGCGGCGGCAGCGGCCTGGGGCTTCACATCGTCTATAACATTACTACCTGCGTTCTCGGCGGACAGATCCAGGTTTCCAGCCGCATCGGCTCCGGAACCTCATTCACGCTTAAAATCCCCCTTGTGGCACCGCAAGTGACACCAAATATCCAGGAGAGCCCGTGATTTCCGAATCCATGAACACGCCGGACAACCCGGCGGACGAACTCGTCATCATAGAAGACGTCGCGCAGGGCCTTGCCACAGCGGCGTCCCGGGATACCGAACAGTCCTGGCGCATACTGATCGTCGACGACGACGAGGAAGTGCACCGCGCCACGCTCTTCGCGCTGGAGGACGTGCAGATCGACGGCTGGCCGCTGACTTTCCTGCACGCCTATACTGCCGCCGGCGCGCTGGACATACTCAAGGAAAACGACGATATCGCCGTGATGCTGCTCGATGTCGTCATGGAACATGAAAGTGCCGGGCTGGACCTCGTCCGCAAGATCCGCGAGACCCTCGGCCGCCAGGAACTGCGCATCGTGCTCCGTACCGGCCAGCCCGGTTACGCACCGGAGTTGAGCGTCATCCGCGATTACGACATCAACGACTACAAAACCAAATCCGAACTGACCCGGGTGCGGCTGCTCACCACGCTCACCACCGCGATCCGCTCCTATCACCAGATCCGCACGATCAGCGCCGGCCGCCGCGGCCTGTCGATGATCGTGCATTCGGCAACCGATCTTTTCTCCCGCCGCGCCCTGAAAGGCTATGCCGAAGGCGTGCTGATCCAGCTTTCCGCGCTCCTGCGCCTGCGTCCGGAAGGCATTCTCTGCGCCCATATCGACCACGACTACGGCCACGACGGAGACGAAGAGGGAATCGACGAAAGCGACCTTCCGCCGCGGATCGTCGGCGCCGCCGGAAAATTCAGCAAGTTCATCGACCAGCCGCTGGAAGTGATCGGCAACACGAACATCATCGCCGCGGTCAGGGAATGCCTGCGCAAACGCTGCAACCTGTTCAACGCCAAGGGAACGGTGCTCTATTTCGACGACCAGCTCGGGCACTGCGCCGCCGTTTATCTCGCCACCAACGCGCCGCTTTCGGAAACCGACCGGCAATTGCTCGCCGTCTTCAGCGTCAGTATCCGGATCGGGCTGGAAAACGTGCGCCTGTTTTCCGATCTCAATTTCTTCGCCTATTCGGACCCGCTGACCCACCTTCCCAACCGCATCGCCTTTACCGACAGCATCGATGCGCGGATCGAAAAGGCAATGCCGGCACAGACCGTCGCCTTCGTCGATATCGACCGTTTTTCCGCCATCAACGACGCGCTGGGCCCCCAGAAAGGGGACGAAATCCTGATGGCCGTCGCCGGCCGGCTGAAAACCATGTTCGCCACCACCGACGTGCTGCTGGCGCGCATCGGAGGCGACGTCTTCGGCCTGCTCGGCCCGGACCGCCTGCTCAACCCGCAGCATCTGATCGAACTGTTCGCACCGCCGGTCAACGTCGACGAATACGCGCTGCCGCTGCAAGTGACGATCGGCCTGACCCGTTTCGGCGATGTCGGGGAGCAGGATGGCCCCTCCCTCTTCAAGGCCACCAACATCGCTCTCAACCGCGCCAAGACCAGCCGGCGCGGGCACTGGTATTACTACAGCCAGGACATGAGCGAGGCGACGCACCACCGCCTCTCGCTCCTGCACGCGCTGCGCGAGGCGATCAGCGATGACCGCGGCCTGACGCTCTCCTACCAGCCGCAAATCAATATCGCCGACGGCCGTATCGTCGGCGCCGAGGCGCTGATCCGCTGGCGCGGCGAAGACGGAAAACCGATCGCCCCCGACAGCTTCATCTCGATCGCCGAATATTCCGGCCTCATCCGCGAACTGGGCTACTGGGTCTTCCGTACCGCCATAGCGCAACTGGCACAGTGGGAACGCGGTCCGATGAGGGGGCTGCGTCTTGCCGTCAACGTCTCGCTGGCGCAATTCCACGATCCACAGTTCGTCGGCCGCATCCGCGCAGGACTTGAAGAATTCGGTGTTTCCCCCTCGCAGATCGAACTCGAAATCACCGAAAGCGTCGCCATGTTCGAGGCGGAGATGGTCATCTCCGTGCTGATGGAGCTCAAGAATCTCGGCGTCAAAATCGCCATCGACGACTTCGGCACCGGCTTTTCCTCACTCGCCTACCTGCACCGCCTGCCGACCGACCGCCTGAAGATCGACCGTACCTTCGTCAACGAACTGGGCGACGCCAACAGCAGCGGCACCAAGATCGCCCGTACCATCGTCCGGCTCGGCCAGTCCCTCGGCCTTTCCGTGATCGCCGAAGGTGTCGAAACCGCGGAGCAGGAAGCGCAGTTGAAGGAACTCGGATGTCTGCTCGCGCAAGGCTACCTGTATTCCCCGGCGATTCCGGCCGACGCTTTCCTCGAATGGTGCAGGGCGCACGTTCGATAAGGGGAAGGCGGCGATATCCGCCGCAGGACGCACGCCATGCGATGCGACAAGACGCGTATAATTGCGACCTCCTTTTTATCTTGTCGACATCAATTCATCATGGAAGCCGAACAACTCAACAGCATCGCCAACCGCCTCGAAGACCTCGCGCAGCGCAACGCCCAGCTTCGGAGGTATCTTTGACTACGATCAGAAACGCGAACGCCTGACCGCCGTCGACAAAATCCACGAAGACCCGAAACTCTGGGACAACGCGGAACGCGCCCAGGAATTGGGACGCGAAAAGAAACTCCTCGAAGGCGTCGTGCTGACGCTGGAAAAAATCGCGCAGAATCTCACCGACACGCGCGAACTTTTCGCCATGGCGCGCGAGGAAAACGACGACGATACCCTGCATGCGGTGATTGCCGACACCGACGCGGTTGAAGCCGAAATCTCCCGGCTCGAATTCCGCCGCATGTTCAACAATCCGCAGGATCCCAATCCCTGCTTCCTCGAAATCCAGGCCGGTGCCGGCGGTACCGAGGCTCAGGACTGGGCGTCGATGCTCATGCGCATGTACCTGCGCTACGGCGAACGCAAAGGCTACGCGATCGAAGTCCTGGAAGAATCGGAAGGCGACGTCGCCGGCATCAAGGGCACGACGCTCAAATTCGACGGCGAATACGCCTACGGCACACTGCGTACCGAAACCGGCGTGCACCGGCTCGTGCGCAAGAGCCCTTTCGACTCCAACGCGCGGCGCCATACCTCGTTTTGCAGCGTCTTCGTCTACCCGGAAGTCGACGACTCGATCGAAATCGAAATCAACCCCGCCGACGTGCGCGTCGACACCTACCGCGCTTCCGGCGCCGGCGGACAGCACATCAACAAAACCGACTCGGCCGTCCGCCTCACCCACCTGCCGACCAATATCGTCGTGCAATGCCAGAACGACCGCTCGCAACACCGCAACCGCGACGAAGCCTGGAAAATGCTGCGCGCGCGCCTTTTCGAGCTGGAACTGCGCAACCGCCAGGCGGAGCAGCAGAAACTCGAAGACTCGAAAACCGACATCGGCTGGGGCCACCAGATTCGTTCCTACGTGCTGGACCAGTCGCGGATCAAGGATCTGCGCACCAACGTCGAAACGGGTAACACGCAGGCGGTGCTCGATGGTGACCTCGATCCTTTCATTGAGGCCAGTCTGAAGCAGGGCGTCTGAGCGAAGAGGTTCGGGCTTGCCGGAAAATTCCATATTGGTTAAATAATTCAATCATAAATCACACTACAACAAACGATGGTTATTTAATTAAATATGGAATTTCCACCGGGCAATGTAAATACCGGTACGTTTCCGCTGCTCCGGGATCAAGCTGCTTGCCTGCCACTCTGTCGCTGTACGGGCAGGAAAAAAAAAAACGACATGAAAACGGGCCTTCACGGCCCGTTCTCATGTCCAGGATATCCTCGCAATCCTAAATCACGTCGCCGTCCGATACCGGTTCCCGGTCAACTCCCACGTTTTTGCCTTTTCGCTGCCGCGTTGCGGCGGAAAGCGTTGAGGAGAATCGCGATCGTGCTGCCGTTATGCAGAACCGCGGCGGCCATGGGCGTCAAAAGGCCGAGCGCCGCAGCGGAAAGAATGCCGGTATTCAGGCCGACGGTCAGCCGGTAGTTGGTGCGGATCCGCTCCATCGTGGCGTTCGCCAACGCCTTGATATCCGCGATGCGCTCAATGCTGTCTTCGAGCAGCGCGACATCGGCAGTCAGGCGTGCCACGTCGGCGCCCTTCTGCATCGCAATGCCGACGTGCGCTCCGGCCAGCGCCGGAGCATCGTTGATGCCATCGCCGACGAAAGCGATGCATGCTCCCTGGTCACGCAAGGATTGCACGATCGCCGCCTTGTCCTCCGGCATCAGTTCGGCGTGGAAACCGTCGATTCCGAGCTCGGCGGCAAGCTCGGCGGCGCGGTCCTTGTGGTCGCCGGTCAGCATCAGGACACGCCGCACGCCCAGTTCGCGCAGGCGGGCAATGGTGACCACACTCTCCGGACGCACCGCGTCCTTGAGCGCCAGAACCCCCAGCAGATGGCCGCCGTAGCCGATATACAGCAGGGTTTTGCCCTCGCTGTACAACGTGTCGATCACGTCGCGGTAAGGTTGGACGTCGATACCTTCATCTTCTTCGACGAAGTGCCGCGAACCGACGACGATACGCTTGCCGTCGACGATGCTGGCAACGCCGTGGGCAACGATGAATTTCACTTCGGAATGCTCGAAGTGATGGTTGTGCGTCTCGCGCGCCGCGGCCACCACCGCCATCGCAAGCGGATGGAAATAATGTTCTTCCACCGATGCGGCAAGACAGATCAGATCTTCCGCCGTAAACGAGGCGTCGAAAGCGACGGAGTCGGTAACGATCAGGGAACCGGAGGTCAGCGTGCCGGTTTTGTCGAAAATGAATGTGTCCGCCTCGGCCAGCCGCTCCAGCGCATCGGCGCCCTTGACCAGGATGCCGCACTGCCCGGCACTGTACATCGACGATTTGAAAGCGACCGGCGTCGCCAGCTTGAGCGCACAGGAATAATCCGCCTGCAGCACCGCCGCCGTGCGTTGCCAATCACCGGAGAGCAGGAAGGAAGCGCCCGCCAGGCCGAGCACCGTCGGCACCAGGCGGTCGGCCAGCCGCGAGGCTTGCAACTGGGTCTGGCTCTTGGCATTGAGCGACTGTTCTACGTAATCGGCGATCCGCGCCACTGCGGTATGCGCGCCGACCTGTTCGGCGTAGATGCGTAGCCGCCCTTCCTCGACCAAGGTACCGGAAAGAACGTTCTTGCCGCGTTCCTTGGCGACCGGGGCGCTTTCACCCGTCATCGCCGCTTCGTTGACCGTCGCCTCACCGCCGAGCACCGTGCCGTCGACCGGAATGATGGTGCCGGTGCCCACGATAACGGTATCGCCCACCTGTACTTCGCCGGCGCCGACGGCCAACTCCGTTCCATCGCGCTCGACCCACACCTCGTCACCCGTCGGACGCAGCAGATGCTTCAGGAGTTCGTCGGAACGGCGCGAGATCGAATGCTCCATGTGCTCGCCGAGCGCGAGCATGAAGGTCGTGGTATTGGCGGCCAAATAATCCTTTCTCGCCAACGAAATGCCGATTGCGAGCGCTTCGAGCACATGGGAAGTAATGCCCCGCTCGCGCCAGTCTTCCAGCGCTTCTCCAAACAAAGGCAGCGCCACCGCGAGCGAAACGGGCAGTTTCAGCCCCTGCGGCAATTGCCCCGAGGTCAGGAGCACGGCAAGGGCCAGCGGCACCGAGCCGCCTTCCGCTTTCGACGCCAGCGGGTTCGCCGCTCCGATGCCGACCGGCGGCGTGCGCGCGGGCGCAAGGACAAGGATATGTTCTCGTACTTCCTCTGCGCCGGTCACGGAAGCGTCGAAATTGACGACCAGCACGCGTACCTTCGGATTGACGCGCACGGCCAGAACGCCGGGTAGCGCCTCGATGGCGCGCAACAGCTTCGTTTCCAGGGATTGCCCGGAAGAAAGACGATAACGGAAGCGGACTCTGCCCGCTGTCCGATGTACCGGATCGAGTGCGAGAAACCAGGAATCGGAAGTCGGGCGGAAAGACGGGGCGGAAGGCAGGCTGGAAAGCGAATTGGAAACCAATTTCATGCTTCGTCTTGCTGTTCCGCTTCGAATTCCGCCTTGAAATCGGCGATCTGTTCCTTGATTTCCTCGAATTCACCGGCAAGGCCGGAATAAAGCTTCATCGCGGATTTGATGATTTTGGCGCGCAGGTTTTCGTCGCTGAAGACATACGCCGCACCGGCGCCGATCAGTACGCCGAGCAGAAAACGCTCGCTCTTGCGCGACGGCAGCAGGTTGTTCAGCCCGCGCAGGAAGCCTCCATTGGCGCCATTCGCACCATTGGCACCGAATCCGCCATTGCCCCCGTTCGCCATGGCGGCGCAGGCAGCCTCGTACATACGCCGCTCGGCCTTGAGCTTCTTGAATTTCTTGAGTTTGTTTTTCTTCGCCATTTCTCTATTCCTTTTCGGGTTTGCGCATTTTGCCGCGCAGTAAACAATCGAGAGTATAAACACCGACCGCGCCCACGGTAACCGCCGTCACCGCCGTCGCATAATCCCGCCGCTGCACGGCATGGGCGGCGGCCACAGCCGCAGTCAGCGCCGTGCCGCCCTGCAGGGCGTGGCGGAGAACACGTCGGTTGGCAAGCACCGGACGGCCTTTCGCGCTCTGGTCGATCGCGGAAATCAGTCCGGTGGTGACGAAGCCGCGTACGAAATCGTTCAGTTTGGTGATGTTGCCCGGCGGCAAACGTTTCTTTGCCGATTTTTTCATGAACCCGCCTTCTTCGTCGTTGCGGCGGCTTTCGGCGCCGCCTGCTTGCGTGCCCTGGGAGCGGCTTTCTTCGCCGGAGCCGTTTTCTTTTCAGCCACAGGCGCCTCAGGAGCCGCCTGCAAACGATCGCGCCAACGCGCCGAAGAAGATTCGATCGTGCTCAACCCGGACACGGCGGCATGACGCAGCGTTTCCTGTGCCTGGGCGGATTTTTTCTTCAACCGGTCCTTTGCGTCCTTCAGACCGCCCCGCGTCTTCTGATTCCGATAGAGGCTTACTGCGGCAGTTCCGGCAATTACTCCGGCAATGAATGGAAACAGCGGCAACATTTTCGTTCTCCTTTCCGTTGAGTCATTTTGTAAAAACATGCGGTACGCTCATTCGCGCAACAATGTTTCATATTTTCTTTTGAAGATACCCAGCAATTCCAACGCTTCGCTGGAACGCACTCCACCGAGCAGATCCGGCCAGGCGCTGAAGGGAATCAGGTTCCTATCGTATTCCACCGTGCAGGAACGCGCCACCAGATTGAGCTTTGCCGAACGTATGCCGGGTATGTCCCGCCAGGCATCACCGAAGCGTTTTGCATAGACGGCAACCTGTTTCATCCCGGTATCGGTGCCATTCAGTTTCAGGCGGATTCTGCCCGGAATATGGTGGGCGATCTGGATCATTGGGGTATATGCCTGTAAGCGCTCGAAATCGTCCATTCCCAGTTCCATCTTCAACTTCAAATCGGTGCGAGCTCAAGACAGCAGATGTTTGCGATGCACCGCCAGATGTACGCCGAGCGCCGCGACGAACACCGCTCCGGCCAGCGCATGACCACGCCTGGCGCCGCGAGCCGCCAGCGCCAGG
>JAVBTC010000184.1:0-31598 GCA_031556405.1 Rhodocyclaceae bacterium | reverse complement strand
CCTGGCGTGGGAACTCACCGACAGGCATCCCATCGTCAATCTGAATCTTTTTACCAGACGCAGCTTCACTTTCGGCACGCTGGCCATCGCGCTCGGCTACGGTGTATTTTTTGCCAACGTCGTGATCATGCCCCTGTGGATGCAGCAGTACATGGGCTATACCTCCACCTGGGCGGGGCTGGCGACGGCGCCGATCGGCATTCTGGCCCTGCTGCTCGCGCCCGTCGTGGGAAAACTCATCGGGCGGGTCGACCCACGCGCCATTGCGACGGTTGCGTTCATCGTCTTTGCGCTGACCTCGTACATGCGTTCCGGCTTCAACACCGACATGGGTTTTTTCGACATGATCCGGCCGCAGCTCATTCAGGGCATTGCGATGGCCTGCTTTTTCATTCCCCTGTCGTCGATTATTCTCTCCGGCCTGCGTCCCGAACAGATGGCGGCCGCGACCGGCCTTTCCAACTTCGCCCGGATCACCGCCGGCGCGTTTGGCGCCTCGATTTCAACGACGCTCTGGGATAATCGCGCCGCGCTGCATCACGCGCAGCTGGTCGAATCGATCGACCCTTACCGCCCCGCCGCGCAGATGACGCTGGACGGACTGCAGCGCCAGGGATTCAGCCAGGAGCAGGCTCTGGCCGTTATCAACCGCATCATCGACGTACAGTCCGCGACGCTGTCCGCCACCGAATTCTTCTGGATTTCGGGTGGCATCTTCCTGATGCTGGTCGTGGTGATATGGTTCGCCAAACCGGAAAAAATGCCGGACGCGGCGGCAAAATAAGCGCCGTCGGCCATAAGGCGGAAAAGGTTAATTAAATAATTTTACCATGTACGCCGCTACAGGTATCAAACAAAATTCTATTTTGTAATGGAATTCAGAGCGTCATCCAGCCGCGTGCCTCAGGCTGGAAGCTGACATTATCGAGTCTCCAGCGCCGGCTTTTTGCCTTCGGCAGCGCGAGTTCGACTTCGTCGCCGACACGCAGCGCGTAGAGTGTCGCGCCGACCGGGCCGAGCACCGACCAGCAGCTTTCGTCCGGATCGTGGTCTTCCGGGTATACCAGCGTCAATTCGCACTGTTCGTCGCCGTCGAGCGATTGCAGGTGCAGCGTCGAATTCATCGTCACCACATCGCGCGGAACTTCTTCCGGCGGCAATTCCTGCCCGGTGCGCAGACGCTGCATGACCAGCCCCGCTTCCTTGCCGGTATGCTGATCGCGCTGGTACAACTGTTCGATCAGTACCAGAAGACGCTGTTTATCGACCGAGGTGACTACCGGCCCCTTCGGGCTCGCCTTCTTTTTCGAATTTGCCATTTCGATTCCTTCATCGCGCGAAAAGCGCATTCAACCTTTTTCGTGATTTCTGTGGTTCTACGGGATTTCATTTCCCGCCTTGCGAAAACGAGACTTCAAAAAACGAGGCCCCCTTGAAAGGAGGCCTCGTTTGAGAAACAAACGAGTGATCCTACATTCGCTGGATCATCGCGTCGCCGAACGCGGAGCAGGAGACCTCCTGCGCGCCGTCCATCAGCCGCGCGAAATCGTAAGTCACCACCTTGTCGCCGATTGCCGCCTCCATCGATTTGATGATGAGATCGGCGGCTTCCACCCAGCCGAGATGGCGCAGCATCATTTCGGCGGAAAGGATCAGAGAGCCGGGATTGACCTTGTCCTGTCCCGCGTATTTGGGGGCCGTGCCGTGCGTCGCTTCGAAACAGGCGTACTGGTCGGAGATGTTGGCGCCCGGGGCGATCCCGATGCCACCCACCTGCGCGGCCAGCGCATCGGAAATGTAATCGCCGTTCAGGTTCGTCGTGGCGATCACGTCGTATTCGGCGGGGCGCAGCAGAATCTGTTGCAGGAAAGCATCGGCAATCGCATCCTTGATCACGATGCCGCCCTTGTCCGCCGGCAGCTTCAGCCACGGACCGCCATCCAGCTCGACGCCGCCGAATTCGTTTTTCGCCAGCGCGTAAGCCCAGTCGCGGAAGCCGCCTTCCGTAAACTTCATGATGTTGCCTTTGTGCACGATCGTTACCGATTTACGCTTGTTGGCGATTGCGTATTTGATCGCGGCGCGCACCAGACGTTCGGTGCCTTCCTTCGAAACCGGCTTGATCCCGATGCCGGACGTCGCGGGAAAGCGGATTTTCTTCACGCCCATTTCCTTCTGCAGGAAATCGATGACTTTCCTGCAGCCGTCCGAATTTGCCTCCCACTCGATTCCGGCATAAATGTCCTCCGTGTTCTCGCGGTAGATCACCATGTCGGTCTTGGTCGGATCCTTCAGCGGAGAAGGAACACCTCTGAAGTAGCGCACCGGACGGACGCACTGGTAGAGGTCGAGTTCCTGGCGCAAGGCGACGTTGAGCGAGCGGATGCCGCCGCCGACCGGCGTCGTCATCGGGCCCTTGATCGAGACGGAGTATTCTTTCAGCGCCGTCAGCGTTTCCGCCGACAGCCAGACGTCGGAACCGTAGAGGCGGGTCGATTTCTCACCGGCGTAAACTTCCATCCAGTGGATTTTCTTTTTACCGCCGTAGGCTTTCTGTACCGCGGCGTCGACAACCTTCATCATCACCGGCGTGATGTCGATGCCGATTCCATCGCCTTCGATGAACGGAATGATGGGATTATCGGGGACCTGTTGTCCGGGAACGATTTTTTGTCCGCCTTGCGGTATTTTGATCAGATTCGCACTCATGCCTACTCCATAGTGTGGTTATGCGTTTATCAGTAAATCCTGGGAAGCGAGAAAACGCGAGAAATTGAATTCAGCGTCTCCGGCAGGGCCGGACAGGACTCTACCTGCGCCTCCGTGCGAGAATGGTTCGGAAGGGGCGCAGGATTGCTGCAAATCAGGGGAAGACGAGCGAATGATTATGAATCATTTTTCTTTTTGCCGCCAGCCCGCCGCCGCGCCAGGATCGGCGCGGTAATCATGGTTATTATATTGCTGCGGCATCCATGTCCGCATGCGCCGTATTTTCCATATCGCTGCAACCGCCGTGTTTTTATACTGAATTTTCATAGAGGAGACTTCCCATGGCCGATCCACTGCAGTTTTATTTCGATTTCAGCTCACCTTACGGCTATTTCGCCAGTGAAAAAATCGATGCGCTGGCGGCGCGTTACGACAGGCAGGTTATCTGGAAGCCCTTTCTGCTCGGCGTCGTCTTCAAGGAAACCGGCGCCGCGCCGCTGACCGAAATTCCGTTGAAAAGTCGTTATTTCCTCCGTGACTTCGCGCGCTCAGCCCGTTTCATGGATGTGCCGTTCAATCAGCCGAAAACATTTCCATTGCCGACACAGCATGCGGCGCGTGCCTTCTACTGGCTGGACGACAAAGATCCGGCACTGGCGCGCGCTTTCGCGCAGGCGACGCTACGCGCTTATTTTGTCGACGGCGTCGATATCTCGGAGCAGGCCGTGGTACAGGAAATTGCCGTCGCGCAATCTCCGGTGATCGACCGTGACGCACTCGCTGCCGCGCTTGCCGGAGCGGAAGTGAAAGAGCGCCTGAAGGAAGAATGCCGGGAAGCGATCAACAAGGGTGTCTTCGGTTCCCCCTTCGTTTTTGTCGACGAGGAGCCTTTCTTCGGCGCCGACCGTCTGCCGCAGGTCGAACGCTGGCTGAAGGAAAAAAGCTTCTGACGCCTGGGAACAGCGCAAAGATAAAAAAAACACCTCGGCGAATGAAGATCGCCGAGGCGCGCTACGAGGGATCGTAAGAGGAGAGGGAAACGATGCAGTGCAGTCGCAGAAAGAAAATCGTCGACCGGCAGGCACGGGATTCCGGAAACGCTCCGGTGCCTGCCGGGGGAGAATGATCGGGCAGAGTTCTCTGTCAGCGCATGCCGCCCATGCCTGGGCCCATACCCGGCCCCATTCCTGATCCCATTCCAGGACCCATCATGCCTGGCCCGGGTCCCATGCCCGAACGAGCTCCCCGTTTCCCGCCCTTATTGTTCCAAGGTTGGAAAAAATGGGAGTCGAAAATCTTTTTCTGTTCAGGCGTCAGTACCGCGTAAAACTCTTTTACCGCGGCCAAATGCTCGCTCATGCGCTGCTGGCGCGCCGCCGCCTGTTCCTGCATTTTTTCCATCCGCTCCGGCGTGGTGAGCTTGTTCCATGCTTCGCGGTCGAAAGCGGGAGGTGACGGAGGTTGCATCTTACCGACATAGGTTTTCCATGCAGGCTCCTGTTCCGGGGTCAGTTTCAGGACGTCGTGCAGCCGGTTCATCCGTTGCTCCATGCGCTGCGCCATGTTTTTCTGGAAAGTGGCCGGGTCGCCCTGGTGATCCCACATCGGACCGCATGGCCCCTGCGCAAGCGCCGGTGCGGCCAGTGCGGTCAGGGTCGCGGCGAACAGACCGCTGGAGAGGAAGGAACGAGTTGCTTTCATATCGGTCTCCGTTAAAGAGTTGTTGATCGTGCAATGCCATTAAAACATCGCCATGTCGCTTCAATTTGTCCATTCTGCGCCGTTTTGTACCCGAATGTATCGATCATCATGAACCGGAACGACTTTTGTCATGAAGTTTATCCCTGTGTCGGAGTCTGTCTTACCGATCCCGATACGGGTTACTGTCTCGGCTGCGGTTGCCCTCCGGCACCTTCCGTCGTTGCGGTCACAACGGCGGGAAACACCCGACGACCGGCCATTCCGGCGGCGACGGAAGACGTGGATCGATAGCGATCACGATTCCTTGAGTTTAGGATGGTTTTTGCAAAAAGTTTTTTACAGTATTAGGACGAAGACATGCTGAGGTTTTTCCCTCTTTTCATCTAATCGTCTCCCAATCGTTGCCAATTCCGGGGAGAACATATACGCTACAATTCCTGTTCGTTCTTTCCAACCAGAGGTCTCCCATGTCCACGACAACCGAAAATATCAAATCTGTAAAAGAAACTCCCAACGCTTCACGCGAAAAACTCATCACGGATCTGAAAGTGGTCGTTGCCGACGCCGAAGACATTTTGCGTGCCACTGCCAATCAGGCGGGCGAAAAAATGGCCGAATTGCGCGAACGCATCCAGGACCGCCTGCGCGACGCGAAGGTTCGCCTGGCCGACGCCGAAGCGAAGATTCTCGATACCACCAAGGCGGCTGCCCGTTGTACCGACGATTTCGTCCATGAGCACCCCTGGAAGGCGGTCGGCATTGCCGCCGCGCTCGGGCTTGCGCTGGGCGTCCTGATCGGCCGTCGCTGATCCGCCGTTCGCGCCCGAAGTATTCGGATGAATATGGAATCCGGCGAGAAAGGCCGCGCGGGAATCGGTCGCGCCGGTCTTTTCGCCGCGGCCAGAGGGGTGCTCACCACTCTGGTGGAAAGCGCGCGCACGCGCCTTGAACTCGCCCGCACGGAACTGGAGGAAACCGGCATCCTGCTCACCAGGATGTTGGCTTTCGCGCTGGTTGCCCTGGCTTGTTTCGGGCTTTGCATCGTTTTCGGCGTGGCGCTTCTGACGCTTGCCTTCTGGGAAAGCCGGATCGTTGTGCTGGGTCTGTTCTCCGTGCTTTTCCTGGCGCTGGGTATCGGTTGCCTCATCGCCAGCCGTCGCCAGCGCAAGCCCGAACCGGCGCTTTCGGCGACGCTTTCCGCGCTGGAGGAAGATATCCGGCAGTTGAAGGCCGCCGCTGCGGAGTTGTCGCATCCACGCCGCGATGAATAAACGTCTGTTCGAACTGGCCCGGCGCCGCGGCCGACTCGAAGAACGGATCGCGATGCAGAGAGTGACGCTGGCGGAATATTGCGTGCCTCTGCAACATGCGGCCGGCCATGTCGACCAGGCGGTTGCCACGACCCGCTCGGCGCTTTCCTACCTGCGCCGCTATCCATTGTTTGCCGGTCTTGCCGTCGCCGCGATATTCGTGGCGAAACCGCGCCGTATCGTGCGCTGGGCACGCCGTGGATGGGTTGCCTGGCGAGTGTATCGTGGCGCGCGGCGCTGGTTGCACGATAAAAAATTCAAAATTTCTTTCTAGAATTAAAAATTAATTTCGCTGTAAGAGTGGCTACAGTAGCCTGGGTAAATTCCATTGATTTGGAATTTTGAGGTTTGAAATACCGATTTTTTCTTTGCTACGGGGAGAAATCCATCATGAATTCTGAGATGAAATACGATAAGCGTGCGCCGCGCAGCACGGAATACGATGCGTTCTGTTTGAGTGGCTGGTTGGTGATTTTTTTCTATATTGTCATTGTCGCTGCCTCGGGCTGGTTCGTTTTCCAGGGATGGGCGGCAGGCGAGGGCGTGCTGCCGTGGGGACGTGCGGTAGCCGCCGTTGTCATCGGTTTCGTCTTGCTTTTCGCGCTGCGCGGGTTTGTCATTCTCGAACCGAACATTGCCGCCGTGCTTACCTTCTTCGGCCGTTACGCCGGGAGCTTCAGCCGTGCCGGATTTTCCTGGTACAACCCGTTCTGCCAGCGGCAGAAAATCTCGTTGCGCGTCTATAACCTGAATACCCCGACACTGAAGGTCAACGATAAATCCGGCAACCCGATCGAAGTCGCGGCGGTGATCGCCTGGCGTGTGCGCGATACCGCGCGCGCCGTATTCGATGTGGAGGATTATGGGATCTTCGTTGCGATCCAGAGCGAATCGGCATTGCGCCAGGTCGTCAGTTCGCGCCATTACGACGGCGAGGAGGACAGCACCGATTCGCTGCGCGGCGATCTTGACGCAGTGACGCAACTGTTGTCGTCAACGATCCAGTCGCATGTCGAGTTGGCAGGAATCGAAATCATCGAGGCGAAAATCGCGCATCTTGCCTATGCGCCGGAAATCGCCAGCGCGATGCTGCGGCGGCAGCAGGCCTCCGCCGTGATCGCCGCCCGCGCGCGGATCGTCGAAGGCGCCGTGACAATGGTGCAGATGGCGCTGCACCACCTGGAGCGGGGGAAAATCGTTTCCCTGGGCGAGGCGGACAAGGTGCAACTGGTCACCAACCTGATGACGGTGCTGGTTTCCGAGAGCGAGGCGCAGCCGGTGCTGTCGATGTCGAAGCAGGGTGTCGGGGAACGCTGACAGCGTGCGACATAATGAAATTGCCGGCATTCCACTCAAATGGAATGCCGGCAATTTCCGAACTATCGTGTGCTGAAAGGACCGGGCCGGCAGCTACCAGGTTAGATAGCGTCAGAATCAGAAGGAAGCGAACAACGGGGCCGCGAGGAACCAGATTCCGGCGGCGCCGACTGCCGCTCCGGCGGCACGCAACCCGGGTTGCCAGTAGCGGCGTAGTCCGCGGCCGATACCGATGCCGCAGCAATGCAACGCGACCGTGCTGACGACGAAGCCCAGCGCGTACAGCGCGAAGCTGGCGTCGGGCGGAGTTTCCTGACCGTGTGCGAGACCGTGAACGGCGCCCATCAGCGCGATCATGGTTAGCCCGAGACGGGTATTGCCGCGCGCCATCGCGACCAGCATGATGCCGCAGACAATCAGTGAAATGGCGATCAGGGATTCCAGAAGCGGCAACTGCATTCCGGCAAGTCCCGCCGCTGCGCCCACGATCAAGGCGGCGACGAAAGCGAGCGGCCCTTGCCAGACACGTCCGGAATCCGCTTCGGCATCGCCCGAGGCGGCCCAGATGCCAACAGCAATCATCGCCAGCAGGTGGTCGAGTCCGGTCAGGGGGTGCGCGACTCCGTCCATGAAGCCGTGACTGTGCGGCAGGAAACCGGAATGCGCATGGGCGGCACCGGTGGCGAGCATCAGTACAGTGCTCAAAATCAGGGGTTTACGGATTCCGTGCATGTGAGCGTCTCCTCTTCGAATGAGTCGGGTATATGGCGAGTATATGGCGCAGATGATACTTGTTGCGTTGGAAAAAATAAAAGAAACGGGTAGAAACGATTAACGAAGTCAAAGCGAACAAGGAGAAAGAAAATCCTCCGGCCTGAGCGGGATGTCAACGATCCGGGTCAATGTGCTGGGTGAATGTGCTGGGTCAATGTGCTTTATCCCAGTTCGCACCGACGCCGACTTCCACCAGCAACGGTACTTTCAGTTCGGCCACCTGCGCCATCAGACGCGGCAGCGTCTCGCATACTTGTTCCGCCTCGCCTTCAGGCGCTTCCAGCACCAGTTCATCATGAACCTGCAATACCAGGCGCGCGTGCAGTTTTTCCGTGTCGAGCCAGTTCTGCACATTGATCATTGCCAGTTTGACCAGGTCCGCCGCCGTGCCCTGCATCGGTGCGTTGATCGCGGCGCGCTCGGCGCCCTGGCGGCGCGTTGCCTGCGCGGAGCGCAGTTCCGGCAGCCAGAGGCGGCGGCCGAACACGGTTTCAACGTATCCTTGGGTGTGCGCCTGGGCGCGGGTTTCTTCCATGTAGCGCAACACGCCGGGATAGCGGGCGAAATAGCGGTCGATGTAGGCTTGCGCGGCACTGCGTTCGAGATCGAGCTGGCGTGCGAGACCGAATGCGCTCATGCCGTAGATGAGTCCGAAGTTGATGACCTTGGCGATGCGCCGCTCATTGGAGCCGACTTCGGAGGGAGCGACACCGAAAATCTCCGCCGCGGTGGCGCGGTGCACGTCTTCGCCCTGAGCGAACGCCTGCAACAGCCGTTCGTCGCCGGAGAGGTGCGCCATGATGCGCAGTTCGATCTGCGAGTAGTCGGCGGAGACGATCCGGCACCCCGGCGGCGCGACGAACGCGGCGCGGATCCGCCGGCCTTCTGCAGTACGTACCGGAATGTTCTGCAGGTTCGGGTCGGAACTGGCCAGCCGTCCCGTGCCGACGATCGATTGCGCGAAGCTGGTGTGCACCCGGCCGGTTTCCGGGTTGATCATGCGCGGCAGTTTGTCGGTATAGGTGCTTTTGAGCTTCGCCAGTTCCCGCACTTCGAGCAGCAGTTTCGGCAGCGGATGATCGAGCGCGAGTTCGGAGAGGACTTCTTCGTCGGTGGAAGGCGCGCCCGACGGCGTTTTCTTGCGTACCGGCAATCCCAGCCGGCCAAACAGGATTTCCGCCAGTTGTTTCGGCGAATTCAGATTGAACGGCTGCCCGGCGAGCTTATAGGTTTCCTGTTCCAGGGCGAGCAGCCGCGTGCCGATTTCATGGCTTTGCTGCGCGAGCAGCGCGCGGTCGACCAGCACGCCGGCGCGTTCCATGCGGAACAGGATTTCGCGCACCGGCATTTCGATTTCGCCATAGACGCGGGTCAGGCCCGGCTCGTCGGCCAGCGCCCGATGCAGGACTTCGTGCACGCGCAGCGTGACGTCGGAATCCTCGGCGCCGTAGGCGCTGGCCCGTTCGACGTCGACTTCGTCGAAACCGATCTGTTTCGCGCCCTTGCCGCAGAGGTCGGTGTAGGAGAGCGTCGCCAGTCCCAGGTGGCGCGTCGCCAGTTGTTCCAGGTCGTGTTTGCGGTCCGATTCGAGCACGTAGGATTCGAGCATCGTGTCGTGGACGACACCGGCGAGCGCGACCCCGTGGTTGGCCAGGACATGCTGGTCGTATTTCACGTTCTGTCCGATTTTTTGCGGCTGCGGTGATTCGAACCAGGGTTTGAGCGCTTGCAGCACCCGTTCGCGGTCGAGTTGCTCCGGCGCGCCGGGACCGCGGTGTGCGAGCGGAATGTACGCCGCCTCGCCCGGCGCGGTGGCGAGCGAGATGCCGACGATACGCGCGGCGAATACGTCGAGGCTGGTCGTTTCGGTATCGAAGGCGACCAGTGCGGCATCGGCGATTTTTCCCTGCCAGGCGGCGAAGGTTTCCCAGTCGAGAACGGTGACGTAATCGGCGCGATGGGCGTCGGAGGTTTCCTGTACCGCCGCGATCGGCAGGGGTTGGGCGATCGCTTGGGGAAATAACGAGGCGGATGGCGAGGCAATGGCGGACGTCCCGTTCCGCGCGTTGCCTTCCACGTTTCGTTCGCCGGCGCCGGAACCGCCGTCCCCGGCGATGTTGCCGATTTCCTTCAGCCAGCTTCTGAATTCGTAATGCGCGAACAGCGTGCGCAGACGGTCGATGTCGGGCGCGCGCGGGGTCAATTCCCACGGTTGCTGCGGCAGATCGAGATCGCAGCGCACGGTGACGAGTTTCTTCCCCAACGGCAGAAAGTCGAGCGCCTGGCGCAGATTGCCGCCGACCGCGCCGCCGATTTCGTCGGCATGGGCGACGACGGCGTCGAGCGAACCGTATTGGGAGAGCCATTTCACCGCCGTTTTCGGGCCGACCTTGTTGACGCCGGGAACGTTGTCGACGCTGTCGCCGACCAGCGTCAGGAAATCGACGATCCGTTCCGGCGGTACGCCGAACTTGGCCAATACGCCGGCTTCGTCCAGCGTTTCGTTGCTCATCGTGTTGACCAGCGTCACCTGGGGGCCAACCAGTTGCGCCAGGTCCTTGTCGCCGGTGGAGATGACGACTTCCATTCCGGCGGCGGCGGCGCGCGAGGCCAGCGTGCCGATCACGTCGTCGGCCTCGACGCCGCTTTCCATCAGGAGCGGCCAGCCGAGCGCGGCGATGCATTCGTGCAGCGGTTCGATCTGCGCGGCCAGCGTCTCGGGCATCGGCGGACGGTTTGCCTTATACTCGGGATACCATTCGTCGCGAAATGTTTTGCCCTTGGCATCGAATATGACGGCTTTGCAGGTAACATTACGCGCCTTCATATCGTTTTCGAGACGGCGGAGCATGTTCAACACTCCGACCATCGCGCCGGTGGGTTCGCCGCGCGCGTTGGAAAGTTCCGGCAGGGCGTGGAATGCGCGATACAGATACGATGAACCGTCGACCAGAAGCAGTAGCGCCATGGATGTTGCAACTCCTCGATCCTCGAAGGATCGTAAAGACAGAAAGAGTTCGAGCGAAAAATGAGTGAAAAAGAAAAACTGCCGCCACCGGCGGACCCGGAGATCGCGGCCCTGGCGTTGCCTCCGCGCCAAGCCTGGCGCATCCTCGGCATTATGTCAGAGTTCGTCGAAGCGACGGAGCGGCTGGCCCATATCCGCCCGGCGGTATCGATTTTCGGCAGCGCCCGGGTCGAGGCCGGGGCGCCGTATTACGAACTGACCGAAACGATTGCGCGGCGGCTGTCCGATTCCGGCTTTTCGGTGATTTCCGGCGGTGGTCCCGGCATCATGGAAGCGGCGAACAAAGGCGCCTATTTCGGCAAAAGCCCGTCAGTGGGCCTGAACATTCAATTGCCGCACGAACAGCAGAGCAATCTGTACCACGACAACTCGCAGAGCTACCGGCATTTTTACGCCCGCAAATACATCTTCGTCAAATTCGCCGCCGCCTATGTCGTCATGCCCGGCGGGTTCGGCACGCTGGATGAGCTGATGGAAGCCTTGACGCTGATCCAGACGGAAAAAAGCCGGAAAATGCCGATCATCCTCGTCCATCGTCCGTTCTGGGGCGGCCTCATCGACTGGTTCCGCGACCGTTTGGTGGAGGAAGGAATGATCAACCCCGAGGATCTGGACCTGATCCAGCTCATCGACGAGCCGGAAGCGATCGTCGAGGCCATCTTCAAGCATTACGAGACGCGCGGCTTCGGAACCTTGCCGCATGAACGCGAGATGCTGCTCAATCTCTAACAACAAAGTCTTTTCATTTTCGGGAGCGATCATGTTCCACCTCACCCCCCATTCTTTCCTTGCCGGTTCCGTTGCGCTGGCGGCGCTTTTGCCGCTGGCCGTCAACGCGCAAACCGCGCTGGACAACACCGGCACGGCGCGAAAGACGCCCGCCACCACGGCGACGAAAGTCGAGCCTGTCGAACCGCCGCCACCGCCCGAAATCATCCCGTTCGATCCCGAACTCGAACCGCAGGTCACGATCAAGCGCAGCGATACCGAAACAGTCGAGGAATTCCGCGTCAACGGGCAGCTTTACATGGTGAAAGTGACGCCCGCCGGAGGTATTCCGTATTACCTCGTCGATACGAACGGCAACGGCCAGTTTTCGCGGGTCGAATCGGTGGATAAGCCGATCAGCGTGCCGCGCTGGGTGATCACGACGTTCTGAGTTCATTCGGAACCACACGGAATTTCATGAATATTGGTACATTATTTTCCATATTTGGAAAATAATTATCCACAAAAATTTACTACAGATACCAATCTTTATTTTTTGATTTAGAAAAATACTGCGTGTACGGCATCCATTTTCCGATTCCATCCGCAAAGAACCCATGTCTTCTTTCCCGCTAGAACCGCCAGCTTTCTCCGGTATCTCCCGCGTCGCTCCGGCGGGCAATGCGCTGGCCTGGATCGAGGAAGGCTGGGCGCTGTTTATCGCGCAGCCGAAGAACTGGCTTTTGCTGGCGTTGATTCTGCTTGTCATGCAAGTGGCGTTGTCGCTGATCCCTTTCGGCTCGCTGATCGGCGCCGTCATCGCGCCGCTTTTCGTCGCCGGACTGATGGGCGGCTGCCGCCGCCAGTCGACCGAAGGCAGGATCGAAGTCGACGATCTGTTCGTTGCGTTCAAGCGCGAACCCCAGGCGCAATCCAAACCGCTGCTGCTGCTCGGCGCATTCAATGCCGGCGTGTTTCTGGCGCTTTCCGTCATCGCGTTGCTGATCGTCGGCGCCGGTATTTTCGGCGCCGTGGTATCGCAGCCGCCGCTCGACCCGAACGATCCGATTCCGTTCCTGGCCGGGATCGCTCCGGCCGGTTTCGGCGCATTTTTTGCCGCCTTATGCGTCGTTACCGTCGGGCTGGGCTTGCTGTTGATGGCGATGCTGTTTTCCCCGGCACTCATTTATCTGCACCGGATGCCGCCCATGGCGGCGGCCAGGGCCAGCTTCGTCGCCTGCATGAAAAATTGGCTTTCGCTGACGCTCTACGGCCTGATCCTGCTGCCGCTGTTCCTGCTGGCGCTGATTCCGCTCGGTCTCGGGCTGCTGGTGCTGGTGCCGCTGACCTACGCCTCGATCTACGCGGCGTACCGCGACATTTTCGTCGTTTCCTGACCGCCCGCTTTTCTTCGGAACCCGTCACGATGCAGGCTTTGACGCTGACCGCTTACCAGGGATGGCGCTGGCTCGCGGAAGGATTCCGGATCTACCGGAAAAATCCGCATTTCCTGGCCTTACTGCTGCTCTGCTACTGGATGGTCTTTCTCCTTCTCAAAACGCCTCCCATCCTTGGGTTCTTCATTGCCGCCGTCTGCACGCCCATCTTTTCGGTAGGCCTGATGAATGCCTGCCGCGACATCGACCACGAAGCGTCCCCGCCTCCGGAGGCGCCGCTGAAGCCGTTTCCGCGCCGGCGGCCGGTCTTGCCGGTGCTGTTTTCGGGCTTCGGCGAGCGGCAGCGCCCGCTCCTGCTGCTGGGGGCGGCCTACGGCGCCGCGAGTTTCGCGGTATTGGCCGGTACCGCCTTGTTCGATGGCGGACTGTCGTTCAAAGTCATGCTCGGACTGGCGCCCATCGACGACAAGGCGTCGGTGGATATATCGCTTCTGAAATCGCAGCAATTCTGGCTCCTGCTGCATTTGCCGGTAGTGCTCGCCTGGTGGTACACGCCGCTGCTGGTCGGCTGGTGCGGCCTGTCCCCGGCCAAGGCGCTTTTCTTCAGTTGTGTCGCCGTGTTGCGCAACTGGCGCGCCTTTTTCGCCTATGGCCTGTGTGTGCTGCTTGTCGGCGTTCTGCTGCCGCTGTCCGTTTTTTCGCTGCTGATGCTGGCGCTTCCTGTCGCCACCACGCTCATCGCCTACATCGTGACCGTGCTGTTCCTGCTCGTCCTGGCGCCGTCGCTGGTGGCCAGCTTCTATGTCAGCTATCGCGATGTCTTCCACATCGACACCAATGCCTGAACGCATTCCCGGAATGCCATCGGACGCCGATACCGGCGACGGACAGGGCGGCGGGTGGGGCGGCGCGACTGGTACAGCGGCCGGCACAGTAACCGGCATTCTCGGCGGTACTTTCGATCCCGTGCATTACGCTCATCTGCGGCTGGCCGAGGAAGCGCTTACGGCGCTCGGTTGTGCCGCCGTGCGCTGGATTCCCGCTGGCCAGCCGCCGCACCGCGCCGCGCCGCAGAGCACGACGGAACACCGGGTGGCGATGGTGCGCATGGCTATTGCCGGAAATCCCCGCTTTATCCTCGATACGGCGGAAGTGGAGCGGCCGGAACCCAGCTATACCGTCGAAACCCTGCGCCGGCTGCGCGCCGAGACCGGTGACCGGGCGCCCCTCGTGCTGCTCATCGGTGCCGATGCCTTCGCGGCGCTCGATACCTGGTATCGCTGGCGGGAGTTGTTCGACCTTGCCCACATCGCCGTCGCGCAACGTCCCGGTTATTCCTTCGCCGCCGAGCGTCTGCCGTCGCCGCTCGCCGCCTGCCGGCGCGAACGGTTCGTGCCGGAGCCGCAGGTGCTCGGGACGCGACCCGCAGGCTGCATCGTCGAATTTCCGACCACGCCGCTGGCGATTTCGGCGACGCAAATCCGTACCCTGCTTGCCGCGGGACAAAGTCCGCGTTATTTGCTGCCGGATACCGTTCTCGATTATATTCAAGACAATGGTCTGTACCGTTCGCTTTGAATATTTCCCCCGGTAACCCTGTTTTGCCCGTTCGGCCCGGATATTTCCTTCTTCTTAACCATTTTCAATCACGTTATCAGCATGAAAATTTCGCAACTGGAAAAAATCGTCGTCGATGCCCTGGAAGACATCAAGGGGCGCGACATCGAAGTTATCGACACGCATAAACTCTCCGCGCTTTTCGAACGTATCGTCATCGCCACCGGCGACTCTAACCGCCAGGTGCGCTCGCTGGCGCGCAATGTGCAGGAAAAAGCCGAAGCCGCCGGCATCCAGCCGATTTCGGTGGAAGGCGAGGAAAATGGCGAATGGGTGCTCGTCGACCTCGGCGATATCGTCGTTCACATCATGCAGCCGGCGGTGCGCGCCTATTACAACCTCGAGGAACTGTGGACGGCACGTCCATCGAATTCGCCGCGCCCGGCGCGCGCCAGGCAGGATTCCCCGGCGGAAAACCAATCCGCCGTGGCATGAAACTTTCCGTGATCGCGGTCGGCCACCGGCTACCCGGCTGGGTTGCCGAGGGCTGCGCAGAGTACCTCAAGAGAATGCCTCGGGAATTGCCGCTCGCGATCGTCGAAATCAAGCCCGAAGCCCGCCACAACAAATCGCGCGAACAGCTCCTGGCGGCGGAAAAAGTTCGCATCGACGCCGCCTGTGCCGGGTATGCGCGCATCGTCGCCCTCGACGAAAAAGGGCGTGACGTCGATACCGCCGGCCTTGCCGCCCGGCTCAGGCAATGGATGCAGGACGGCGGCGATACCGCGTTTCTGATCGGCAGCGCCGACGGTCTCGACACCGCCTTGAAACAGCGTGCCGACGAAGCCCTGCGTCTCTCCAGCCTTACCCTGCCGCACGCACTGGCGCGGCTGCTCCTGGTCGAGCAGCTCTACCGTGCGACGAGCCTGATCAAGAACCACCCCTATCACCGCGAATGACTCCAATCTACCTCGCTTCGCGCAGCCCGCGCCGGCGCGAGCTGTTGGCGCAAATCGGCATCGCCTTCACTGTCCTGCCTTTCCGCGCCGTGCCGCGTGCTGATCGGGAGGTCGACGAAACGCCGCTGGCGGGCGAAGGGCCGGAAGACTACGTGTTGCGCCTCGCGCGCGCCAAAGCCGCCTACGGCGCGGCGCTGGTCGAAAAGCGCAGCTTGCCTCCGCGCCCGGTGCTGGCCGCCGACACCACGCTCGAACTCGACGGACGCATCATCGGCAAGCCGGAAGATGCCGACGACGCCAGAAATATCCTCGCGTCCCTCTCTGGCCGCACGCACCGGGTGCTTACCGCGATCGCGCTTTGCCACGAAGGAGGGAGCGGTTCGGAGCTTTCGGTCAGCGAGGTCACTTTCCGTATTCTTTCCGAAGCGGACATCTCCGCGTATATCGCCAGCGGAGAACCCTTCGACAAAGCCGGAGCCTACGGCATTCAGGGTCATGCGGCGATTTTCATCCCGCATATTTCGGGGAGCTATACCGGCGTGATGGGGTTGCCGCTTTTCGAAACCGCACGCCTGCTCGAAACCGTGGCCGATTGGGCCGGATGATGGAAGAGCTTCTTTGATTTCGTTAAATTAGATTCCATATTGAAATAATAATTCTGTTTTTAATATCGCTACATATAACAAAATAAATTTTTCTTTATTTAGAAAAAATAGTGTAGTTGGTGAGGCGTGAGTTCGCGACGTCATGATTGTTTCTCTCGGTCGATTCATGAGCGCTTCTTCCAGAGAAGGTCTCTGTTTTCCGCAATATCCCCCGGCACATAATTCTCGACGGTGCATTTTTCGCTACCTTTGCTGTGCCATTTTCCTTCGTGTAGCCCAATGACGATCATCGGAATGAATATTCGATACACGAAGGAAAAACATCATGACCTACCAAATCAACCTGCTGGCCGGCTGGTGTGGATTTGCCGCCGGCGCCCTGTCCGGGGCGGCGATCGGGCTTTTTTTCCATAACGAACATTGGCGTGGCGGTTACGCCTCTTTTTCACGCCGGTTGATGCGTCTCGGGCATATCGCATTTTTCGGACTCGGGTTTTTGAACCTGATGTTCGCGCTGACGTGCCGCGATATGTCGTCTTCCTTCCCGCTCGATCTCGCTTCCATCGCCTTGCTGCTCGGCCTGGCGACGATGTCCCTGGTTTGCTTTCTGAGTGCCTGGAAATCGTCCTTTCGCCATCTTTTCTTTGTTCCCGCCGGCGCCACGCTGCTGGGGATCGTCGGCACGCTGAATGGAGTCATGTCATGAAAATCGGATTCATCGCGCTTTCCGGCGTTCGCGTCGCCGACCGGGAGTTGCTGGACATCGGGCTGAACCTGCCCGGCTTCGTCGAACGCAGCAAAACCATCGCGTCGTTGCCGAGTCTCGGGCTTCTGACCCTGGCCGGGCTCACGCCCGAACGGCACGAAATGCAGTATGTGGAAATGCCCGAACTGCCGCTGCCGGACGCGGCGTTGCCGGGGCCGTTCGATATCGTCGCCCTGTCGAGTTTCACCGCGATGATCGAAGATGCCTATGCGCTCGCGGCGCATTATCGCGCACAGGGGACGAAGGTCGTGCTTGGCGGATTGCATGTCACGCTTTGTCCGGAAGAGGCGGCGCGGCATGCCGACGCAATCGTCGTTGGCGAGGCGGAACCGGTATGGGAAACGCTGCTCGCCGATGTCGAGAACGGCTGCCTGCGTCCCCGCTATCAATGCTGCGCACCTTTCGATCTGGCTTTGGCACCGATGCCGCGTTTCGAGTTGCTCGATATCGAGCGCTACAACCGTCTGACGGTGCAGACCAGCCGCGGCTGTCCATGGAACTGCGATTTCTGCGCCGCATCGATTCGTTTGCAGCCCCGTTACCGCGTGAAGCCGGTGGAAAAGGTGATTGCCGAAATCGAGAGGGTCAAAACGCTGTGGCCGGCGCCTTTCATCGAATTTGCCGACGATAATTCCTTCGCCAACAAGCGTCACGGCCACCGGCTGATGGAAGCGCTTGCCGGTACGGGTATCCGCTGGTTTACCGAAACCGATATTTCGGTCGCCGATGATGGGCTTTTGCTGGAAAAAATGGCCCGTGCCGGCTGTGCGCAGATTCTGATCGGACTCGAAGACCCCGCGTTCGGCACCGAGGGGATGGAACTGAAAGCCAACTGGAAAGCGCGTAAACGAGGAAATTACCTGGATGCGATCCGCCGTATTCAGGATAAGGGAATCACCGTCAACGGCTGTTTCGTCCTCGGGCTCGATACGCATACCGAGGACAGTTTCGAGCACATCTGGCGTTTCATCGAGGAGAGCGGGCTTTATGAAGTGCAATTGACGATCATGACGCCTTTTCCCGGCACGCCGCTGTACGAACGGTTGCGAAGAGAAGGGCGCCTGATCGACCCGCTGGCCTGGAACAAGCGCACGCTGTTCGACATCACCTATCAGCCGCGCCATATGTCGGTCGAGGCGCTGCGCCGCGGCTTTCTTGCGTTGGCCGAAAAAGTCTATAGCCAGGAATTCACGCAGCAAAGACGCGCGCGATTCCGCAAACGCCGGCTGGCATTGCGGCGGGCTGCCTGAGCCCCGAGTCCTGAGCCCCGAACCGGATTCGTGTTGAGATTCCAGCGCGCAAAAAAATGGCCGGTGCCAAGAGCACCGGCCATTTTTCATTCTTCCGGACGGATTATTGCGCGTCCAAAACCTTCTTGCGCTGTTCTTCATATTCGGACTGCGTGATCACTCCCGAATCGAGCGCTCTTTTCAGATCGAGCAGTTGCTGTCCCTTGGTCGTCGCTTCCACCCGGGTATCGCTCTTGACGTCGGCTCCGCCGCCGCCGCAAGCGGATAAACCCAGAGACAGAATCACACCCATCAGTACCGCCGTTACCGTACGAATCATCATTACCTCCGTAGAATGAGAACCACGTTGTGCTGTTTCGAGTCTTCGTTGCTCAGGCTTTTGACTGGGTACGGAATCCAAGGTTCGCTCCGTGGGTTGGATCGGATTCCGCGCGCGGATTTACAGACTGTCGCCGAAATCGCTGCGGAAAGCCTGCATCAACCGTTCCGGCCAGTCGCTGGTCGCTTCCAGGCGTCCCATGAAGAAACGCAGCACCGCCGGTTCCTCGACGAAACGCAGGCCGCCGACCAGATCGCGCCGCGTATAGAGCCAGTGCAGCCGGTCTTCGACGTATTTCACCTGGGAAAGGGTGAATACCCGGCGCGGGAAGGCCAGGCGCAGCAGTTCGGCATCGGCGAGAATATCGTTGCCGTTCTCGTCGCGAATGCTCGACACCGTGCCGCGTTCCATGCCGCGTACGCCGGAGATCAGGTAGAACGCTGCCGCCATTGCGCCGGCGGGATATTCTTCCTGGGGAATGTGCGGTAGAAAGCCCATCGCGTCGACGTGGCAACCCAGCCCGCCGGCCGGCGTCACGACTGGAATTCCGTGTGTTTCCAGGCGGGAAACGAGGTAGGCGATGAACGACGGGCTTTGTCCGATCACCGTTTCGTCGGTCGTTTCGCGCAGGCCCACGGCCATTGCCTCGATTTCGCGCACCGACATGCCGCCGTAAGTGAGAAAGCCTTCGTACAAGGGCACCAGCGCTTTCATCCCGTCGAAAATCTCGGCCCGGTTGGTACAGATCGCGCCGCCGCGCGAGGAGCTCACCTTGCGGCTGGAGAAATAGACGATGTCGGCCTCGGCGCACATCTGCAGCAGGATTTCGGCAATGCTGGTTTTCTTGAATGCATCTTCGCGCTGTTTGATGAAGTAGGCGTTTTCGCCGATCAGGCTGGCATCGAGCACGAGCGGGATGCCGTATTCACGGGCGACCTTGCCGACTTCACGCAGGTTCGCCAGCGAGAACGGCTGGCCGCCGATCAGGTTGGTCGACGCTTCCATCCGGATCAGCGGCACCTGCGCCACGCCCTCGGCGTCGATCAGCGCGCGCAGCTTGGCGATGTCCATGTTGCCCTTGAAGGGGTTGTCGCTCTTGATCTGCAAGGCTTCGTCGGTCAGGAGTTCGGCGATTCTGCCGCCATTGACCTGGATATGCGCCAGCGTTGTCGTGAAGTGATAGTTCATCGGCACTACGGAGCCTGGCTTCACGTAGCTGCGATAGATGATGTTTTCCGCCGCGCGGCCCTGGTGCACCGGCAGGACGAAACGTTTGCCGAAAACTTCCTCGATCGCTTCCTGCATCCGTTCGAAGCTCTGCGACCCGGCGTAGGCATCGTCGGCCTGCATCATCGCGCCCATCTGCGCATCGCTCATGGCGTTGGTGCCGCTGTCGGTCAGCATGTCCAGATAGACTTCGCGGGTCTTCAGCAGAAAAGTGTTGAATCCGGCGCGGCGGATAGCCTCCAGGCGCTTTTCAACCGGCGGCAGATGCAGTTTTTGCACCACCCGGACTTTGTGCATTTCGAGCGGAATGTTTTCGCCGCTGAAAAAACGGACGTTCTGTGTGTCACTCATCGCTGTCTTGACCTCACCCAAAAATAAATATGAAAAAAACGCTGGGGTTACGCAGTCGGCCAACCTCTCCCTGCGGCCTTGGCGCCGAAAAATGGCCGATTATACGCCGCCCTCCGCCGGTGGGTGTAATGCTCCGCATGCCTCTGGGGCGAGACGCTTTCAGAGGGAGGGAGGAGACACAGCGGCAAGATCGCCCGGTGCGTTCGCGGCGTCGGTGGTGTTTTTTGCGTTCGCGTTATCCGGCGCGGCCGGAACAGGTAAAACAGGAATGCGGGCGAGGGTGGCGAGAAAAGTATCGGCATTCTGGAAACCGACGACACGCAGCGCGGGGAGTTCTTTTCCCTCGGCATCGAAAAAGATGATTCCGGGCGGTCCGAACAGACCGAACCGCCGCAGCAGTGCCAGATCGTCCGGCGTATTCGCGGTGACGTCGACCTGAAGCAGCAGGAGACGAGAAAACTGTTGCTGCACTCTCGAGTCGGAAAAAGTGAAGCGTTCCATTTCCTTGCACGAAACGCACCAGTCGGCATAGAAATCGATCAGTACCGGCTGCTTCGTTTCACGCAGGCGCGCATCGAGCTCGGCCAGCGAACGCACGCGTGCGAACGGCGGTGTTTTGCCCGCGCCTTCGGAAACATTGGTACCCGTACGCAAAGCGGCAAGCGGCTGGAGCGGGTCCTTGCCGCCCGAGAGCGCGCCGACGAGAATCGCGGCGCCGCAAAGCAGCATGACGATGCCGATTCCCTTCCAGAAGCGGTGCCAGCCTTTCGCATGCGCCGGCAGCGGGTCGAGCGCGTGCAGATAGACCGCGGGGATGATCAGCAGAAAAGCCCAGAAGAACATCTGCACCGCGACCGGCAGGAGCGGGGAAATCATCCACACCGCCGTTGCCAGAAGGATTACGCCGAAAGCTTTCTTCACGCCCTCCATCCACGGCCCGGTTTTGGGCAGCAGAGTTCCTGCCGAGAGTCCAACGAACAATAGCGGCAGCCCCATTCCCTGGCCCATGATGAACAGTGCGAGCCCGCCCTTGGCGGCGTCTCCCGTCTGCCCGATGTAGATCAATGCCCCGAACAGCGGTGGCGCCACGCACGGTCCGACGATCAGCGCCGACAGAATGCCCATGACGAACACGGCGAATACCGAACCGCCTTTCAGGTGGTTCGCTTTTTCGTTCATCCGGCTCTGCAGGGCGCTGGGCAACTGCAACTCGAAAAAACCGAACATCGACAGCGCCAGAACGACGAAAATCGATGCGAAGAAACCCAGAACCCAAGGGTTCTGCAGCGAATTGGTAAACAGTACTCCGCTCATTCCGGCGGCCACGCCGGCCAGGGCATAGGTCAGCGCCATTCCCTGGACGTACGCCAGCGAGAGCAGAAAAGCCCGGCCGCGCGGAACGCCCGTTCCGTTTTTGCCGCCGCTGCCGACAATGATGCCGGAGAGGATCGGAATCATTGGAAAAACGCAGGGCGTGAGTGCCAGCAACAGGCCAAATCCGAAAAAGGAAACCAGCACCAGCCAGAAATCGGCCTCGTGCAACAACCGGGCAATGCGGCCGCTCTCATCCCCGGAACCTTCGTCCATCGCACCGGTGGCGGGCGATGCGGAAGACGATGCGTTTGCCGCGGTCACGGCCGGCAGCACCAGACTGACCTGCTGTGTCTGCGGCGGGTAGCAAAGACCGGCCTCCGCGCAACCGCGCGAGGTAACCGCCAGCGTCAGCGGAAGGTCGGCGGCAGCGGCTTCCGCGCTGCGTGCAACCGGCAGCAGAATCCGGGCTTCCTTGTAGTAAACCTCCACTTCGCCGAAGGCTTCGTCAATTTTTCGTTTTCCCGTAGGGTAGCGCGGTGTCCCCAGGGTTACCGGCGGTATCGTTGCGGCCTGTGGCGGCTGTGCCAGGCGTTGCGCCAGTCCGCTGCCTTCTTCCGCGGGGGGCGATTCCGGTGCCGATGAAGCGCCGGAAACCTGTGGGCCGGAAACGGCGGCGAATTTAAACTGCTCACGGTACAGATAATAGTTCTTGGCGATCTTGAACCGCACTTCCACGGTGTTGCCGTCCAGCGCACGCGCTTCGGGCTGGAACGCTACCAGCGGATCGAGAAATTCTTCCGCCTGGGCGTGCGCCAGTCCGAACCACAGGCAGAACAGGAGAAACACGAAACGCAATGAGTGCATCGGATACGTGCGACGGAAAGAACGGTAATCGACTTTCAAAACCAGGAAACTTTCGGCAGGAGAGTAAATAACTCGGGATGTTCGGGAAAAGACGGCGAACGCGAAGAACCGGCGCACATCAATATGAAATCAACACGATTCGGAACGCCGCGTGGACTCGCCAATCCAGTCGAGGTAAGGCGCAAATCCCGCAGCGACGGGCAGCGCGACGATCTCAGGCAATTCATAGGGATGGAGATCGCGAATCGCCGCTTCCACTTCAGGATAGCGCGCCGCGGTGGTTTTGATCAGCAGCGGAGCTTCCTCGCTGCGTTCTACAGTGCCTTCCCAGCGGTATATCGACTGGCAGGGCGACAGTATACTGACGCATGCCGCCAGCCGCGTTTCAACGAGCCGTGCCGCCAGCATCGTGGCGTTGGCACGGTCGGGGCAGGTGGTCAGAACGAAAAGAATATCAGCAGCATTCATTGCGGCAAAACATTGAAATAAATAAACGGAATACCTGCCGAATCCGGTCACGGTTTGGGGACAACGGTTCCGAACGGGCGGAAAAGTGTCTCTTATTTTACCTTCATGGTACGCGGAGGCGGTGGTTTTTACCCCGAATGCACTTTATTTGCTTGACCAATAATGAATCAACTCTTTAATATTCTTTCTGTTAGCTGCGGGGGTTAAAGAAAAATCCCGGACTTCTCCGGCATAATCGCCGGCTTTTGCCGGGTGGGATTCGTTGAAAGAGAGAGATTTCTTCTCTTTCATCGCTAGGTTCTCCCGTTTTTTCGTGACGCCTTGCTGCCGTATGGGAGTTGCCCGCGTTTCGCACAACGCTCGTTACCGTACATCACCGTTACTGTTTTCATACAGTGACGCATCCTGTTTTAAGGACGTTCTACAAGGGAGGTCAACATGAAATATTCTGGCATCGCCAGCATTTTACTTGCCGCAGCCGTCGTAGCGGGTTGCGCATCCAGTGAGGTCCCGACCGGGCGCCGTTACGCGGGTTCGTGGCAGCATAAATTGCAGTCCGCCGAGCATTGGCGCACGGTTGCCAACGACATGGCGACACAGCTTACCGGCGATTTGCGCAACAAGAGTATCAGCCGCCCCCTCTACGTTCCGCTGGACAGCAGCGATTTTTCGTTTGCCGGCGGCTTCCGCGAACTGCTCACGACCGCGCTCGTCAACCAGGGCTGGCAAGTGGTTACCCAGCCGTCGGATCAGACGCTGACCGTCCATGTGCGTTATTCCGCTTATCGTTTCCGCGAAGATCGCGATGGACACTGGGTTGACAACGATCCATTGGAATGGCAAACGAACGGTCCCGTGCCGCAGTCGGAAGTGCTGGTGACCGGTGTCGTCTATGACGGAACCAAGATCATCGCCCGCCGCAGCGCTATCTATTACGTGGCCGATGAAGACAGCGGGCACTATTGGAGCAAGGCCACTCCGTCCGTCATCGTGCCGGTCACAGGAGGGAACTGAACATGCGCAAGAAATTTTTCTCTCTTCCCGTCGCTGCGGTCGCCGTAGCGGCGTTTCTGCTCGGCGGGTGCAACAGCGTTTCCCAGACCCGGGCGGAGCCGACGTATGACGATGCGTCCGCTTCCCAAAACACCTTCATGGCCACCAACTACAATGCGGTTGGTGAATTGATGCGGCGCTTCCAGGGCGTGTCCGCGACCAGCAACCATGGTACCGGTTCCGGTGGTCCGTTCATTGTCGCGACGCTGGTCAACATCGACAAGCTGGATCAGTCGTCCACGCTGGGCCGCCTGATTTCCGAACAGGTCAGTTCGCGTCTGGTGCAACTGGGCTACGGTGCCGTCGAACTGAAAATCCGCAACAGCGTCTTCATGAAGCAGAACGAAGGCGAATTCATGCTTACGCGTGAAATTCAGGATGTTGCGAACGCTCACAACGCACAGGCGGTGATTATCGGCACCTATGCCGAAAGCGCCGATTTTGTGTACGTCAGCCTGAAGGTCGTCAATCCGGCGAACAGCTACATTCTCGCCGCTTACGACTATGCTTTGCCGATTGATCGGCAGATCCGCCGCATGACGGGTGGAGGCGCTCGCCGCTTTTGAGTACTTCTGAGCGGTTTTGCGGATACATTGAAGAAAAGGCGGTCAGTTCATTCTGACCGCCTTTTTTATTTTGATAATGCCTGAATTAAAAAATTCCAATTCAAAAATAATTCGTGCTTGTATGTAACTACATAAGCCAAATAATATTTTCTTGTTATTTAGAATTTTCTTTTTAAACTGAAAATCATTGCGTTGCCGCTCCCGTATTTGCCCCCATCTCCGTCGGCAACGGCTGGGCCAGCGTGCGCGAGCAGAACTTCGGCGCCATCGGGTCGTGCAGCGCCTCTTCCCATTGCTGGGTCGTACGCACCGTTCCATCGGTACCGTCGAACAGCACATCGAAACGGGCCGGTTGATTCCAGTCGTTACAGAAACGCCATTCCCAGACCAGTTCATCGCGCGCCTTGAAATAAACCGTCCATTGCGGCTGCGGTGGCCCGAGAACGCGCAGGACCTGTTCTTTTGTCATGCCCTTCTGGATTCGGGCGAATGCCATCGGGTCCATGACATTTTCGATACGCCTCAATTTTCCGTCCGGCCCGATGTGAACCATGAACGTGTGATAACCCATGGGGCCGCGCGGATAGACAAGTTGGGTGTTGCCGTTTTCGTCATTCCAACGCATTACGGGCGTTCCCATTGTGGTTTCGACGTCTGCCAACGTGGAAACTCCCGAACGCAGTCCGCCGCCGGAATAGCCCGCCATGCCGGCACATCCCGACAAGGTCATTGCCGCCAATAGCAGCCACGCGTGGGGGCGCCGCGGAAACGGTGAAGAAAGCCACGGCGAGGAAGCGGAGAAAGAGCGAAGACGTTTCACGATGACTCCCTTCGAATGGATGGTGACGATTCGTGCGCTGTGCGTCTACTGCGGAGCTTCGGGGATATTCTCCGGGAAACCGGCGCGGGGCACGAAGTGTGTTCAGGATGTGGCGAGATCGGCGAGCAGCGTTTGCAGTTCGCCACTCTGATACATCTCGCCGAGGATGTCCGAACCGCCGACGAATTCACCGCGTACGTAGAGTTGCGGGATGGTCGGCCAGTTCGCATATTCCTTGATGCCCTGCCGGATATCGGGGTTTTCCAGCACGTTGACGCTATGAAAATCGCGCAGTCCGCAGGATTTCAGAATCTGTACCGCCTTGGCGGAAAAGCCGCATTGTGGAAACTGCGGTGTGCCTTTCATGTAAAGCACGACCGGATATTCGGTGACCTGCTGGCGGATCAATGCCTGTGTATCTGCGTTGGTGTTCATGTGGGAGATTTCTCCGAGAGAATGGATCGTCCAGAGTACGTGTTGCTTCCCGAAAAGGTCAACTGTCAAATTTCCCTGCCGGGAAATGCCGGCTGTGACAGTGGAGTATCGGCAGAAGCCTACAATCTTGCGTATTCTCGATCTCCGTATCAACGACCATCCAGTAGACGCATGCCTATGTTGCTGCCGTTTCGGCAAGGGGCGAACCCATCGGGTCTGTTTTTCAGCCTGAAAAAGTGTCCCGAGCTTATAAGACAACGAATGGCGGAAAACCGTTCTCCGTCAGGGAGAACAGGTTTTCCGCCGCTCTTTTGCCGGTTTCGGACCAGGGATTAAACAACTAACAACTAGCCGAAGGTATCGAAACGCAGGCGGCCTTCTTTTTTCCACTGTTCGAATAACCCGTCCGCGGCTTTACCGTCGCCATCTTTTCCATAGCGGCGGATGATTTCGCGCAATGCGTTTTCGACCGAGTGGCCGACCGTCGTCGCGCGGCCGCAGGTGTAAAGAATGGCGCCGCGCCGGTGCAGCCAGTCCATCAATTCGGCGCCGTTTTCCAGCATCCGGTCCTGAACGAAAGCAGAATTTTCCGGGTCGTCGGAGAAGGCCAGATCGAGTCGGGTCAGGGTTTTCCGGCGCAGCCAGTCCATGATTTCCTTGCGATAGAAAAAATCTCCTTTTTCCCGGCGGTTGCCGAAGATCAGCCAGGATTCGCCGCTTTTGCGAACCTGCGCCCGCTCGGCGAGAAAGCCGGGGAACGGTGCCATTCCGGCACCCGCGGCGATCATGATGATCGGTTGTTCATGATCGTCCGGCGGATTGAAGCCCGGATGCCGCCGCAGCTTTACTGTCAGGCATGCGCCGAGTTCCAGAGTATGGCAAAGGAAATCGGAGGCGCGTCCGGGACGCGTCGTGCCGTTTTCGTCGCGCCAGGAATGCCTGCCGACGGTCAAGCCGATACGACGGTCGCCGGTGAGCGAACTGGTGCCGACCGAATAACAGCGTTCGGGTTCGCCTTCGCCCGGTGAAACGAGCAACAAATCGCCCGGACGGAACAGGAGATCGTTGGATGTGGCATCGGAAGAAAGGGATTCGGGTTCGAATGCCAGGCTCCAGGTTTCGCTGCAGCCGTATTCGGGCAGGTCGAGGCGGGTGCGTTCGACCAGTCTCAACGCCAGGACGCGGTCGCTTTCCGGCGCGGCGACGGTGACCGGGCGCAGACCCAGGCGTGCCACCGCGGCCTGCGACCATTGTTGCCATGCCGCCGCCGGATCGCCGTCGGCGCGTACGCATGCCGAAGCTTCCGTGGCACCGCATTCGATCAGGGCGGTACGCAGCCGTTCGCCGCCGCCGCAGAAGTATTTGTAGCGCGAATCGCCGAGCGCCAGCAGGGAGAATTTCGCATCCGCGAGATCGGCTACGGAAAGCGCGGCGACGAAAGCGCGCATCTGATCCGGCAGTTGCCCTTCACCGGTAGTGGAGACGATCAGCAGGTTGTGTTCGAAATTCTTCAATTCTTCCGGACGCATGCCGCCCAGAGCGGCGCAGACGACGCCTTGTCCGGCGCCGCGCAGCAGTTGCGCCGTATGTTCGGCCAGCCGTGCCGCGGTGCCCGTTTGCGTCGCATAGGCGACGAGGATGCGGGCGCCGGCATCGCCGCTTTGTTTCCGGTTGCTCAGGCGATGGCGCCGGAGCCAGGAATACAGGCCGGTGCCGGTGAGTCCGAGCAGTCCGAGGCCGGCGATCAGATTGACGAGCCCTGACCAAGTCCCTGCCCAGATACCTTCGTGGATCTGCTTGACGATCCCGGGCTCGGTCGGAGTAATGCTGCCGTTTCCGGCGACGATCAGCCGTTGATCGCCGCTTTCCGTACGCAGCGTCAGCATCACGGAACCCTGCTTGAAGCGGCGCGCTCCGACGAGTTGTGAAAGATCGGTATGCTCCGCAGCGACTTCGATCCCCTGGACGACGGAAAGCGGCGCTTCGCTTTTGGGAATGCGCGGCGGCGCGCCGGTATCGATGTGCAGCGCCATCAACGTGCCGGAGAGCGGTAAAAGCAGCATCAACGGTGCCGCCAGCCAGGCGATGCCCATGTGCCAGCCGAGCAGGGTATTGCGCAGGCGCGGCCAGGACAGGAAAAAGCCGACGACGACGATGCCGAGCATGACGAAGCAGACGAATTCGACCACGGCGCCGGCATTGAGCAGCAGTTTTTCGTGGATTTGCTTGGCGAGCGAGAAAATATCGGTCGTTACCGTGCCTGTCAGCGTTCCGCTGGCGATGTCGGCGGTTTGTTGTTTGTTGCCGGGCAGGGAGAGGGTCAGCGTGCTGCCTTCCTGTCCCAATGAGAATCCCGTGGCTTTCTGCTGCGGATCGGCGCTTTGCAAGGTGGCGACGATGGTTTCGGGGGAGGAAAAGCGCTGTTTTCCGAACGGAACGTCTTCGACGATCGGTTTGAACGCCAGCACGATGCCCGAGAGCAGGATGACGATGAAGAGCGGCGCCAGAATCAACGCGGCCCAGCGATGCGCCATGGCCAGTTGCGTTTTCAGGTTTTGCCAGAACATTTCGATTTCTCCTTGTTTTCTTGTCCCGATTTGGGAAATTGGTGCCGGCGATGTCGCCGGGGAGCATCGCCAGTATGCACAGGAGATGTGTCGTGGTTTTTTGTGAAATTTGTCGGCGCGTATCGAAATGTATCGGGATGTTCGAAATTCAATATTTGATTAAATTTAATGTGATATTTGTAGTGTTCTTCAATTGATAATTATTTTTTAGAATTATAAAAAATAATGAAACGGAAACATTGTGTGTATTGCTCCGGCGCATTTGCCGTTCCCGGAAAGCCGCGCGGAATCCCGCGGTAGGCAGGCCGGTCCCAAGTGGTACAATTCCCGGTTCGATTTTTTCGCCATAGGAGACCGACGTGCTGATCAGCCTCGCTCACGCGCAACAAACCGCCGCTCCCGCCGCTGTTGGCCAGGGGGCCGGGCTCATGGAATTCCTGCCGTTCATTCTGATGATCGTCGTCCTTTATTTCCTCATGGTGCGCCCCCAGATGAAGCGTTCCAAGGAGCACCGCACCATGCTGGAGGCCATTGCCAAGGGGGATGAGGTCGTGACCCAGGGGGGTATCGCCGGGAAAGTCGCAAAGGTGGGCGACAATTTCATCACGCTGGAGATCGCCGAAAATACGGAGATTCAGGTGCAGAAACAGGCGATTCAACTGCTGTTGCCGAAAGGCACGCTGAAGAGCCTGTAAGTTCCGGGTTCCGCGCGGCGTCGCTTTTACCATCGTTTTCGCGTCGCTTTTCCGTCGTTCCATCGACCTTTTTTCGCTCTTGCTTTTCCCATGAACAGATATCCACTCTGGAAATACATCCTCGTCGTCATCGCGTTGTCGGCCGGATTCCTTTACACGCTGCCCAATTTTTATGGCGAATCTCCGGCGGTTCAGGTGTCCAGCGCCAAGGCCACGATCAAGATCGACGAGCAGACACAACGGCGGGTCGAGGAAATCCTGAAAAACGCGGGGATCGAGAATACCGGTGTCTCGCTCGACACTACCGGGGTCAAGGTGCGCTTCGCCAATGCAGATATCCAGTTGAAAGCGCGGGATCTGCTGAGCAAGCAGTTCAATCCGCAGGCCGATCCCAACGACCATCAGTACATTATCGCGCTCAACCTGCTTTCAGCTTCGCCGCGCTGGCTGACCCGCCTGCATGCGTTGCCGATGTACCTCGGCCTCGATCTGCGCGGCGGCGTTCATTTCCTGCTCCAGGTGGACATGAAAGGCGCGATCACCAAGCGGCTCGATGCCACCGCGGCGGATGTCCGCGCGCTGCTGCGCGACAAAAACATTCGCCACGCCGGCATTACGCGCGAAGGCGACCATGTCGTGATCCGTTTCCGCGATGAAGAGACGCGTACCAAGGCTCGTTACGCAATCGCGGACGTCCAGCCCGATTTCGCCATGCTCGAACAGGGCGAAGCCCCTGATTTGCGGCTCATCGCCAGTTTCAAACCGGAGTCGATGAAGCGCATCCAGGACTATGCGATCACGCAGAACATCACGACGCTGCACAACCGGATCAACGAACTCGGCGTTGCCGAGCCGGTAATCCAGCGGCAAGGTGCCGAACGCATCGTCGTGCAACTGCCCGGCGTTCAGGATACGGGACGCGCGAAGGATCTGCTGGGCCGTACGGCGACGCTGGAAGTGCGCATGGTCGACGAAACCCCCGGCGCTCTCGAAGCCGCCGTGGCCGGTCAAGTGCCTTACGGCAGCGAGCTATTCTTTGAAAACGGCAACCAGCCGATCCTGATCAAGAAACAGGTCATTCTTACCGGTGAACGCCTGACTGATGCCCAGGCCGGTTTCGACCAATACCAGATGCCGGCGGTCAACCTCACTCTCGATTCCGCCGGAGCCCGTATCTTCAAGGATGTTTCGCGCGAGAACATCAACAAGCGGATGGCGATTCTGCTGTTCGAAAAAGGCCGCGGCGAAGTCGTTACCGCGCCGGTGATCCGCTCCGAAATCGGCGGCGGGCGCGTGCAGATTTCCGGCGGACGCATGAGTTCGCGCGAGGCCAACGATACCGCGCTGTTGCTGCGCGCCGGCAGCCTTGCGGCGCCGATGGATATCATCGAAGAGCGCACCATCGGCCCCTCGCTGGGTGAGGAAAGTATCAAAAAGGGCAAGCATTCGACCCTCTGGGGCTTCGTGGCGATTGCCATTTTTATGGTCCTGTATTACGTGCTATTCGGCCTGATCTCGGTCATCGCGCTGTCTTCCAACCTGCTCCTGCTCGTCGCCTTGCTCTCGCTGCTTCAGGCAACGCTGACGCTGCCGGGTATCGCCGCCATCGCGCTGACGCTGGGGATGGCGATCGACGCCAACGTACTGATCAACGAACGCATCCGGGAAGAGCTACGCCACGGCACGGCTCCGCAGGCGGCGATCGTCGCCGGCTACGAACGTGCCTTCGGCACCATTCTCGATTCCAACGTCACCACGATGATCGCCGGGATCGCGCTTTTGCTCTTCGGCTCCGGTCCGATTCGCGGCTTTGCTGTGGTGCACTGTCTCGGCATCCTGACCTCGCTTTTCTCGGCGGTCGTCGTCTCGCGTTCGATCGTCAATCTCATCTATGGCGGACGACGCAAACTGCAGTCGCTTTCCATCGGCCAGATCTGGCGTCCCGATACTCCGGTTATCTCGGTTGTCACCGCGAACCGCTCTACTGGTACCAACTAAGGAAACCGCATCATGGAATTTTTCCGTTTCCGCAAAGACATTCCGTTCATGCGCCATGCGCTGATCTTCAATGTCATTTCGCTGATCACTTTTCTACTGGCGGTTTTCTTCATCACTACCCGCGGTCTGCATTTATCGATCGAGTTCACCGGTGGTACGTTGGTGGAAGTGGCGTACAAAGAGACTGCTGACTTGGAGAAGATCCGCGATGTGCTTTCCAAGGCGGGTTATACCGATTACACAGTACAGAACTTTGGTTCTTCGCGTGACGTACTGATCCGGTTGCCGCTGACAGAGGATACGAAGGAGGCCGTTGCTGGTGTTAACGCTGAAAATGGTACGCAAAGCGTGTCTTCAGGGGAAGACGCTCAAAGCGCTGAAAATCGGATCGGCCAAGCGATTAAGCAGACGTTGAAGGCCGAAACCACGGGTTTCGTCGATAGCCGCGTCGAATTCGTCGGCCCGCAGGTGGGTAGGGAGCTTGCCGAAAACGGCGCACTGGCGCTGCTTTTCGTCATCATCGGCATCATCATTTATCTGGCGTTCCGCTTCGAATGGCGTTTCGCGGTTTCCGCGATCATAGCCAACATGCACGACGTCATCATCATCATCGGCTTTTTCGCGTTCTTCCAGTGGGAATTCTCGCTTTCGGTGTTGGCAGCGGTGCTGGCGGTGCTCGGCTATTCGGTCAACGAATCGGTCGTCGTCTTCGACCGTGTGCGCGAAACCTTCCGCAAGGTGCGCGGCCTGGATACGCCGCAGGTGCTCGACCACGCGATCACCAGCACCATTTCGCGCACCATCATCACCCACGGCAGTACCCAGATGATGGTGCTTTCG
>JAVBTC010000166.1:0-7637 GCA_031556405.1 Rhodocyclaceae bacterium | reverse complement strand
GTGACAATGGCGGCGCGCCGATCCTGAGTTTTCTCGGCCGCGCCGGCCTGGTTTCCGATCTGGTCGGGGAAAAATTGACCGAGGCCTTCGTTGCTGCCTGCCTGCCCCGGGACGGACGTTTTCATCTTCTGCTGCCCAGTCTCGAACCGGCACCGCATTACGTGCTGCTGGCCGACGCGGACGAAACACCGCTCGATACCGCCGCGCTCGGCGCGGTCGAAATACATCTGGCGGAAAATCCGCAATACCGCTACGCCCGCGCGCTCGGACAATTGCATCCCTTGCGCTGCCGCCGCGTTCGCGCGCCTTTCGCACGCTATTGCGAACGCATGGCGGAACGCGGTATGCGCCTGGGCGATATCAAGGCTACCGCTTTGCGCCCGGAAACCGACTGGCTGGAACATTTCGTCCCGGTTGGCGCCGAAACGATTTCCGGGATTGAATTCCAGATTAATGAAGTTATTTGTATTTAAAACCACCTATATACATCAAACAACATTTCATTTAATTAGAATTTGACATGGAAATCCGCTCTATGAAAATCGCGCTCATCTCCCCCAAAGGCCCGCTCTACCGCAAAAGCGGCGGCATCTTCGGGAAGTCGCTGCGCTATCAGCCATTGACGCTGACGACGCTGGCGGCGCTGATGCCGCCGGAACTGAACGCGCGGCCGTTGCTGATCGACGAGGGAATCGACGATATGCCGGACGATCTCGACGCCGATCTGGCGGGAATCACCGTCATCACCGGCACCGCGCCGCGCGCCTATGAACTCTCCGCCCGGCTGCGCGCGCGCGGCATCCCGACGGTGCTCGGCGGTCCACACGTGACATTGATGCCGGATGAGGCGGCGCAACATGCGGATGCAATCTGCGTCGGCTACGCCGAACAAAGCTGGCCACGTCTGCTGCGCGATTTCGCCGCCGGCAGGATGGAGGCTGTTTACCGTCAGGAACCCGGTTTCCGTTTCGACCCGGACATGCCTTTCGCCCGCCGCGAACTCTTCGACAGGCGCGATTTCCTGACTCAGGCGGTATTCGAGGCGACGCGCTCGTGCGCGCACGACTGCGAATTCTGCGTCGCGCCGACGGCGTGGGGACGCACGCAGTATCAAAAGCCGATTGACTGGGTGATCGAGGACATCCGCCGGTTTACCGCAAGCAGCGGCGAGAAAAAAATCCTCTTCGTCGACCTCAACCTCGTTTCGGACAAAACCTACGCCACCGAACTTTTCACCCGGCTGATCCCGCTGCGGCTGCAATGGTTCGGCCTCTCCACGGTACTGATCGCGCATGACGCGGCACTCCTGGAACTGATGGCGAAAAGCGGCTGCAAGGGATTGTTGCTCGGTCTCGAAACCGTTTCCGGCGCCAGCCTGACCGACGCCAACAAGCGCTTCAACGCCTCCGTCGGCTACAGGGAACTCATCGACGACCTGCACCGGCTCGGCATCGCCGTCCAGGGCTGCTTCGTGTTCGGGCTGGATTCGGATACCGAGGACGTGTTCGACGCAACCGTTCAGTTCGCCATCGACGCCGCCGTCGATCTGCCGCGCTTCGCCGTGCTCACGCCCTTCCCCGGCACGCCGCTGTACCGCCGCCTGGAGGCCGAGAACCGCATTTTGACGCGCGACTGGTCGCTCTACGATGCCCAGCACGTCGTCTTCCAGCCGAAAAACATGAGCGCCCGCGCGCTCGCCGACGGCCACGAGCGCGCCTGGAAAGAGGTTTACCGCTGGAAGGCGATCGGCAGGCGCCTGTGGCGCGCGGGCAATCTGTCGCCGCTGTCCTTGAGCGCCAATGTCGGCTACCGTTTCTATGCGCACCGCCTGCATCGTTTCTATACCTGCGACTGGCCGCTCGGCACGCGCTGGACGCTGCCCTGGCGGCCGCGCCCGGAAGCTTCGGCGGCATCACCAACGGAAAAGCAAACGGCAGCACAAACGGCAGAGGTGCGGATCCCATGCGGCTGACGCTGGTTCACCCGGCCATCGGCCACCGGCGCGGAGAAAACTATATCCGCAGCTGGCAGATGGAACCGTTGCCCGCCGCGGCGATCGCCGGGCTGACCCCGGCCAGTGTCGACCTCCGTTTTTACGACGACCGGATGGAGACGATCCCGTTCGACGAACCCACCGACGCCGCCGCCATTTCCCTCGAAACCTACACTGCGCGCCGCGCCTACCAGATTGCCAGCGAATACCGCCGGCGCAGAGTGCCGGTGATTTTCGGCGGCTTCCATGCCACGCTCTGCCCGGACGAAGCCGAGCGCTACGCCGAAAGCATCGTCATCGGCGAGGCTGAGAATCTCTGGCCGCGCGTGATCGACGACCTGCGCCACGGCACGCTGCAAAAACGCTATCGCACCGAAGTGACATCGACATCGACATCGGCATTGGCATTGGCGCCGTCGCTGGCGGGAATCCGCGTCGACCGGCGGATTTTCCACGGCAAGCGCTACCTGCCGCTGCGTCTGATCGAAACCGGGCGCGGCTGCCGCTTTCCCTGCGATTTCTGCGCCATCCAGACCTTTTTCCACCGCACCCACCGCGCCCGCCCGGTCGTGGACATCCTGAACGAAATCGACGCGCTGAAGGCGAAAAGCAAACTGTTTTTCTTCGTCGACGACAACTTCGCCGGCAATATCGCCGCTGCCAGGGAACTGCTGCCGCAACTGGCGCGGTCGCGCATCCGCTGGATCACGCAGATGAGCATCGACGCCGCGCACGACGAGGAATTCCTCGCGCTGCTGGCGGCGAGCGGCTGCCGGGGCGTTCTGATCGGTTTCGAAAGTCTTTCCGAAGCCAACCTGCGCGCGATGAACAAACGCTTCAACAACATGCGCGGCGGCTACGCGGCGGCGCTGGCGAACCTGCGCCGACATCGGATCCGCGTCTATGGCACGTTCGTCTTTGGCTACGATCACGACACGCCGGAATCTTTCGACGAAGCGGTCGACTTCGCCCTTGCCGAGCGGCTCTACATCGCTGCGTTCAACCACCTCACGCCCTTTCCCGGCACGCCGCTTTATCGGAGGCTGCGCGAGGAAGGGCGGCTGCGCTTCGATTCCTGGTGGCTGGACGATGCCTATCGTTACAACGACGTTCCCTTTTCCCCTGCCCGGCTCTTGCCGGAGGAAATCACCCGCAACTGCGTCGCCGCGCGCAAACGCTTCTACACGCTGTCCTCGATCCTCCGGCGCGGCTTCTCCCGCGCCAACCGCGGCGATATGTTCATGTGGCGCAATTTCTGGCCGATCAACCTGATGCACCGCGCCGACGTCGACGGACGCAACGGCTATCCGCTCGGCGACGAGAACTGGCGCGGCGTTCTGCTGGAGGCAACGCAATGAGCGAATCGACGAATCAATCCACGGTCACCACGATCACCACAGTCACCTACCCCATCCCCGTCGCGGCCAACCTGCTGCTGTTCAGCTTCGCGCTGCCCGCGAGCCTCGCGCTGCTGTGGATCGCCTCCCATGCCGCCTGGGGCTGGGCATTGCTCGCGGCGGCGGCGTTCGCGGTCGTCAACAACACGCTGTTCGCGCTGATGCACGAGGCGATCCATGGCGTCCTGCTGCCGAACCGGCGCTGGAACGACCGGCTCGGGCTGGTCTGCGGCGCGGCGTTTCCCGTTCCCTACGTCGGCTACACCTACGGGCACGGGCAGCACCACCTGCGCAACCGCACCGACGACGAACTCTTCGACTACTACCTGCCGCACGAATCGAGGTGGCGGCGCAACCTGTGGCTCTACGTGGGCAACCTCGGCGGCATCTACTGGTTTCTGCTGCCGCTGGGCACGGTCATCTACTTCCTTTGCCCCTGGATCTGCCGCTCGCCCCGCCTGAGAGCGTATTTCTCCAGCCTCGGCATCGGCGCCGGTGTCGGCGACCTGGCCGCATTGCCGCCGGGAAAGACCTGGCGACAGTGCGGCTTCGTCATCGCCTGGCAGGTCGCGGCATTCCTCCTGCTCGATCTCAGCCCGGGCGGCTGGCTGCTCTGCTACTGGGCGTTCGCGCTGCACTGGTCGGCGCTGCAATACGCCCACCATGCCTGGAGCGCGCGCGACGTCGTGCGCGGCGCATGGAACCTGCGCGTGTTTCCGCCGTTGCGCCTTTTGTCGCTCAACTACCACTACCACCTTGCACACCACGCCAACCAGCAGGTTCCCTGGATCTATCTGCCGCGTTTCGTCGGCGCCGACGAGGAACGGCCGACGTTCTGGCGCAATTATTTCCGTCTCTGGGGCGGCGTGCGCCCGGCGCCGCCGATGCGGATCGGCGACGGATGAAGCACTTTCCGCGCATGCCTTCAACCCGGGAATACGCCCGCTTCCGCCTCGCCGGACCCGGCGACGACGGCGCCTTGCGCGCCCTGCTGCGCGAGAACGCGATGGCCGGGCAGATCGCGCTTTGTCTCGAACGCGAACCCGATTACTTTGCCGCCAATATGTCGTTGGCGCTGTTCGGCGATGACGTCGCCGCCATCGGCGAAGATCCGGAAGGCATTCCCGTCGGCATGTACGGCTGCGCGCGCATGCCGGTTTACGTGAACGGAAATCCGCAGGACGCCGCTTACCTGCACGGCCTGCGCATCTCCCGTTCCTGCCCGAACCGCGTTCGTGTCCGTATCCTGCGCGACGGGTTTGCCTCGATCCCGCGCCTCGTTCCCGGTTTTGATTCCCTGCCCTGCCGGTTCACCAGCATCGCCGCCGGCAACCGGAACGCGCGGCGCATTCTGGAAAGTGGCGTGCCGGGATTGCCGACCTATTCCTTTTGCGGCGAGATGGTCACTCTGGTCATTGCGACCCGCGCCGCGAGTCGCACCAGGAAGCGACATCCGCTCCTGCGCCGTGCCCGTCCCGAAGATATCCCGGCGCTCGCGGCGTTTTACAACCGCTACGCCCGCGATTGGCAATTCGCGCCGCAATTGCGCGAGGAGTGGCTGAAATGGCTGTCATCGCCGCCCCGCTCCGTTTCCACGCACGGGTTGGCGCTGGAGGACTTTCTTCTGTACGAGGATGAGAATAGCGGCGGCACGCTCCGCGCCGTATTCGCGCTCTGGGACCAGCGCCATTGCAAGCAGACCGTGGTCCGTGGCTACCGCGGACCGCTGCGTTATCTGCGCCGTGCTTACAACCTGTGGGCCGGATTGTCCGGGCGTGTCGCGCTGCCCGCGCCGGGAAGCCGCCTGGAGCAGATTTTCCTCGCCTTCGCCGCATTCGATCTGCCCCCGGAGGAAACGCTGGCCTGTCTGCGCCAGGGACTTTTCCTCGCGGCGCAAAAAAACGCCGCCGCCGCCGTGCTTGGGCTGTCGGCGGCACATCCGCTGCTCGAAACCATTGCCACGGCATTGCGCGCCGAACGATATACCACCCGGATCGAAACGGTGCGCTGGCCGCAGGACCCGCCCTTCGCGCTCGACTCGCGGCCGCCTCAGCCGGAAGTGGCATTGCTGTAGTTTCAGAATTTTCCGTGTTTTACAGATTGTCGCGGTTTTCTGGATTCCCGCCTGCGCGGGAATGACGGGAGTCCTCCCGTCCTTTTCCGGCGACAACTGCCTGCTGTACAGAAATGCCGATGTTCACCATGAGCCGTTAATTTCCCTCCGTCGTTCCCGCGCAGGCGGAAATCCAGAGGAATTCATTCACACGTTTATTTTTGGAAATGATTTAATTCTATATTTAAATTTTAATTCATTGCAAAAACCAACTACAGCAGCCAATTAAAATTTTATTGTTATTTAGAATAACCCCTATCGACCGCGAAGGATTCGCAACTCATGCGGAGGCATCTCACCGGCAGAAGCCCTCACTCCCTGCGTTCGTTCGCCGGAACGGAATAGCGCGGTCGCCAGCGCTTCAGGAGCAAGGCGTTGGAAACCACCGAGACGGAACTCAATGCCATCGCGGCGCCCGCCAGCACGGGATTGAGAAAACCGAACGCCGCCAGCGGCAGGCCGACGATGTTGTAGATGAACGCGAAAAAGAGGTTCTGCTTGATCTTCGCCACCGTCGCGCGGGACAGCAGGATCGCATCGGCCACCGCGCGCGGGTCGTTGCGCATCAGGGCGACATCCGCGGCTTCGAGCGCCACGTCGGTGCCCGCGCCGATAGCGAAGCCGACATCGGCGCGCGCCAGCGCCGGAGCGTCATTGATGCCGTCGCCGAGCATGGCGACAACGGGCGCAGTGTCGGAGGCGGTGGAAGAAGAAGCCGTGACTTCGTCCTTCAACCGGCTGATCGCGTCCGCCTTGTCGCCGGGCAGGATTCCCGCGACGAACTCGGCAATTCCCGCGCTCCCGGCGATTGCCGAGGCGGTGACGGCATTGTCGCCCGTCAGCATGACGACACGGATTCCCAGTTCCTTCAACCGGACCACGGCTTCCGGCGTCGTTTCGCGCAGCGGGTCGGCAATCGCGAACAGCGCCAATATTTCAAGCCCAACGTTCTCCGCCGCGCCATCTGCCTTGGGTAATTCCTCGGCCAGCACGACGACCGTTTTTCCTTCCCCGCGCAATGCGTCGATGCGCTCCCGGGGCAATGCCGCGATTTCGTCGATTCCAGCGCCGGACTCCCCGCCAAACCATTCCGGTGCGCCCAAACGGAATCTGCGTCCGTCGACCGTGGCCGTCACGCCCTGCCCCGCAAAGGTGCGGAATTCCCGCGGCAACGGCGGCGATTCCAGACCTTCCATCTTGGCCCGTGCCAGAATCGCGCGCGCCAGAGGGTGTTCCGAGCCTTGTTCCAGCGCGGCGGCGAAATAAAGCGGAGAAAGTGGAGCGGCATTCCGGCCGGTATCGGCTGAGGACGAGACAACAGGAACGATATCGGTCGTTTCCGGTTCGCCGCGCGTCAGGGTGCCGGTCTTGTCAACGGCGAGCACGGCGATTTTCCCGGCGCGTTCGAGCGCTTCGGCGTTCTTGATCAGAATCCCGGCACGCGCCCCCTGTCCGACGCCGACCATGATCGCCGTCGGCGTCGCCAGACCCAATGCGCAGGGACAGGCGATAACGAGCACGGCGACTGCGTTGATCAGCGCCGTGGTGAACGTTCCCGCCGCCAGCCACCAGCCGAAGAAAGTCAGCAGGGCGAGAACGCAGACGGCAGGCACGAAAACCGCCGAAACGCGGTCGGCAAGCCGCTGCACCGGCGCTTTCGAGCCTTGTGCCTCATCGACGAGGCGGACGATGCGCGCGAACAGCGTTTCCTCGCCCACGCCCGTCGCGCGGCAGCGCAACATCCCTTCCCCATTCTGCGTCGCCGCGAATACCGGCATCCCGGCGTTTTTGGCGACCGGCATGCTTTCCCCGGTCAGCATCGCCTCATTGACGCTGGAAGCGCCTTCCAGCACCGTCCCGTCGACCGGGATCGAATCGCCGGGACGTACGATGAACACCATTCCCGGCTGCAACAGGGCGACGTCCACTTCAACGAGTTGTCCGTCCCTTTCGATGCGTGCCGTCTTCGGCGCCATACGCACCAGCGCTTCGAGCGCCGCCGTGGTCTTCGTCTTGGCACGCGCCTCGAGCAGCTTGCCGAGCAGCACGAGCGTGATGACCGCGGCGGAAGCCTCGAAGTAGACATGGAGCTCCATCAGGCCGAACAGCGTCACCACGGTGGAGAACAGCCAGG
>JAVBTC010000070.1:0-5849 GCA_031556405.1 Rhodocyclaceae bacterium | reverse complement strand
TGTTGCGCAAAGCGGCTGCTCGCTCCATCGACGCTCTGTGGCAACAGATTGGCTCTTTACTTGACACCTTCCCGGCCAACGAATGCGCCAACTATTTCGCCTCGTCAGGATATGCAAAAACTTAAATCAAAAACGCTCTAGCATTCTGCCGCATCATGAAACAGCGGCGACCAGCCGAATAAGGCGGAAATGAATCGCAATACGTCCAGGGAAAGCATTCAACGGTCGAGCGGACAGCGCGGATCGTTGTCGAGCGGCGGCAGGGGCAGCGGGACGCGCGCCTCGCCGGGTTCCAGGAATTCCAGCCGCAGTTCGATGCGGCGGCTTTCCTCCGGACTTTCCCTGAGCGCATTGAACGAAGCGCCGCCGACGAAAAAGAGTTGCCGCACCGCCAGGCGGTCCGTTTCGGAAAGCGCGTCGTCGGCATCGGGTGCGAGCAGCACGCACAACACGCGCTCGGAACGCTGCAGGCTCAGATTGAGATTGTGCAGATAAGTGCCGCGCGCGTCGGCAAACCCTTCGACGACGACCCTTTTCAGCCAGCGCTTGCCCGCCGGGTCGCGCGCCAGCGCGAGGATGTGCGGCGTGAAGGTGCGCAGAAGCCGCGCCTGCTCGGCGTCGAGGCGGTGACTATCGGTGGCGAAGCGGGCGCGGTCGCCGAAATCGATGGAATGTCCCTGGCGGCGCACACCGGGAAAATCCCGGATCGCCTGGTCGAGACTGGTCAGCAGCAGATCGATTTCGAGCAGGCGGATTTCCTTCTGCCGTTCGCCTTCGGAAATCTCGTGCGTCACGGCGAGCAGCGCCACCGTCATCGCCAGCAGAAACAGCACCATCAGCGCCGACATCAGGTCCGAAAACGAGATCCAGAACGGCTTTTCGGCTTCGTCGCGGGCTTTTTTCGCGGCAGGCGCTTTCAGGGCGAACATGGCGGCAATGAACAGTCAGGAACGGTCGGAAATCGGTCGGGAAGGCTCAGCGGCTGACCGCCGCATCGAGCACGTCGCCCAGTTCGTCGATGGCACCGCGCAGGTGGCCGACGGCCTCGGCGACTTCGCGGTGGAACTGGCCGTTGCCCTCGCGCAGCGTGCGTTCGACGTTCTTGGCGAAGGCTTCGTGCGCGGCGGCGAGCACCTCGTTGATTCCGTTCAGATACTGTTCGGCGCGCTGCTGCGCGGCTCCGAGCGCTTTGGCGCCGGCTTCGAGGCGTTCGACGAGCTGCGGCGTCAGTGCCGCCTCGCGCCGCGCGGCGTCGAGCGCGGAACGGATTTCGTGGAGCAGCGCGGAAAATTCGCCGCGCAACTGGTTGTGTTCGCGCACGCTGGCGGCGCAGTCGGCGGCGGCGGCGGAAAGTCGTTCCGCCGCCTGCCCGAGCCGTTCGCTGCCCTGCACGAGTTGCGCGACCGGTGTTCCAATGTTTGCGCCCACTTTCGCCAGATCGCCGCACAATGCGCGGATTGCCGCCGCGCCGCCGTCGAGCGTCTGCGCGATGCCGCGATTGCCGGCGGCAAGGCGTTCGGCGCTTTCGTTTTCCACGTCGCCGCGTTTTTTCAGCGCCTCGACCAGCGTGCCGATGCCGGTTCCGATGTCGTTCAGGCGGTTGACCGCTTGCGACAGCGCGGCGGCATGCTGTGCCTGGGATTCCCGCTGCGCCTGCCGCAGGGCGTCCAGTTCGGCGCGCCATTGCGCCTGGAGTGCCTGGAATGTCTGGAGATCGGAGGCATGGCGCGTCTGCATTTCCAGCGTCTTGTCGAGACGTTCGCCCACGGTCTGGTTCAGCGTTTGCGCCAATGCCGCGCCGGGCGCGGCATTGGAACGTTCGATGACGGCGGCGAGTTGCGCCAGTGGCGCCTTCAGTCCCTCGCCGACGGCGCGGGCGAGCGTGGCCGCGGCGGCCCGGTCCTCCTGCTGCCGTGCCTGCCCCTGCTGCGCCAGCATCTCCGCGAAGGCCTGGCGCAGGGCGCCGACGAGCGCCTGTTCCAGTTGCGTCGCCTGCTGCGCGGCCTGGACTACCCCGCGTTCGCTGGCGCGCAGCAGCCGCGCCAGATAATCCTCGCCGGCGCCGCTTTCGAAGCAACTGTCGATACGCTGCGTCAGTTCGGCAACCTGGCGGTAGCGGGCACTGACCAGTGATTTTTCGATCCACGTAAACAGCATCGCCAGCCCGATCGCCGCCGCCGAAATGCGGAAGGCGCTGCCGACGCTCTGGATCAGCGTATTGAGGCTGCCGCGCACCGCCGCGGCATCGCTGCCGACGCTGAAATCGGCCAGCCCGAAAATCAGCCCGGAAAACGTGCCGAGAATGCCGATGCCGGTCAGAATGCCGGGAAGATGCTTGTAAAACTCCGTCCTGAGCGGCGTATCGACCAGCGCGTGTTCGGTGAAAAAGGTTTCCGCGAGCGCGGTGGCGCGCCAGCGCGAAGGGGTGCCCTGGCTGGGGCCGGAATACTCGGCATGCAGGGTTTGCGCGTACTCGCGCCAGAGGTGTGCCAGCCGGGGCGTCTGCATCGCCTCGCGCCCGATTCGCGCCGGGTCGAATGCCGGGGCGGTGTTGGCGGTGTCGGCGCCGCTGCCTGCATCGGCGGTGTTTCCTTTCTGCAGTGCGGCCAGCCGCCGCAGCGCCCGTCCCAGTTCGCGGCCGACCAGCAGCGCCGGGATGACGAAACGCAGCACGAAGGCCAGCGCGATGACCGCCAGCAATGCGGCGACGACGAAGGTGTGCGCCCCCATCGTTCCGGCGGCGAAAAAAGCATTCATTGACGGATTCATCGGCGTTTCATCGTGCCTGAGCGGAAAAACGGCGATGCCGCCGGGAGCCGTTCCATTTCACAGCGCCTCTTTCACTTGCGGCTCACCGGACGTTTGCCGATGGCGACCTTGACCTCGACCTCTTCCTGATTGCGTTGCAGCTTGAAAAGCATCTGGGCGCCGGGTTTCTGGGCGGCGATCAGGTCGCGCATCTCCTGCGGGTTGTTGACCTGGTGGCCGTCGATGGTAAAGAGAATATCGCCCGGCTTGATTCCCGCGGTGGCGGCGGGACCACCGCGCTGCACGCCGGCGATCAGCGTGCCCTGCGCCTGCGGCAGGTTGAACGATTCGGCCAGTTCGGGCGTCAGTTCCTGCACCTCGACGCCGATCCAGCCGCGCGTGACCGAGCCGGTGCGGATGATCTGCTCCATCACATCGTGCGCCGTCGATACGGGAATCGCGAAACCGATGCCGAGCGAACCGCCGGAACGGGAGAAAATCGCGGTGTTGATGCCGATCAGGTTGCCCTGCGCGTCGGTCAGCGCGCCGCCCGAATTGCCGGGATTGATCGCGGCATCGGTCTGGATGAAATTCTCGAACGTGTTGATTCCCAGTTGCGAGCGCCCGAGCGCAGAAACGATGCCCATCGTCACCGTCTGCCCGACGCCGAACGGATTGCCGATGGCGAGCACCACGTCGCCGACGCGGACATTGTCCATCGACGCGAACGTGATCGCCGGCAGCGGCGGTCCCGAATCTTTCCCCGGATCGACCTTCAGCACCGCGAGATCCGATTCGGGGTCGGAGCCGATGACCTTGGCCTTCAGCTTGCGCCCATCGTTCAGCGCCACCTCGATCGAATCGGCGGATTCGATGACGTGATTGTTGGTGAGAATATAGCCGTCGGGTCGGACGATGACGCCGGAACCGAGGCCGGAAGCATTGCCCGGAGCATCGAACGAATGGCCTTCCCCATCCGCTTCCCCATCCCCGTCCTCTTCCTCGTTCGGCGTGCCGAAGAAATGGCGGAAAATCGGATCGTTGAAAAACGGATGCGCGCGCCGGCGGATCTTCTGCGTGGTGTAAACGTGAACCACGCTCGGCAGCGCCTTGTTCGCCGCGTCGCGGTATGACGATGACGCCGGTACCGGCGGCGCGGTATTCTGGGGCGTGACGCCGCCCGTCCGCGCGGAAAAATTCAGCACCGAGGGAGCCGTCGCGCCGCGGGACGAATGCTCCAGTATCGCCAGCCATTCCGGTTTCAACGTGGCGACGACGAAGAGCGCGGCGACGAGCACCGTTACCGTTTGTGCAAAAATCAGCCACAACCTGCGCATGGAGAAATTCCCGATGAAACAGACGAATGAGGCGAATGCCGCGAATATTGTGAATGCCGATGCTTCTGCCGAGACCGCGAAAGCGGCGGACCAGACAGGATCAGTGACGCGGGAAGCATTGACCGAATATCTCGACGCGCTGCTGAATGCCGCGCGATTCCGCGATTATTGCCCAAACGGTCTGCAAGTGGAAGGACGTTCCCCGATCCGGCATATCGTTGCCGGCGTCACCGCGAGCCAGGCCCTGATCGAAGCCGCCGTCGCGCGCGGCGCCGATACGCTGCTCGTACACCACGGCTGGTTCTGGCGCAGCGACGACGCCCGCGTCACCGGCATCCGCCGCCGCCGCCTGGGAACGCTGCTCGCGCACGACATCAACCTCTTTGCCTACCATCTGCCGCTCGATGCCCACCCCGAACTCGGCAACAACGCCCAACTTGCGCATCGCCTGGGCTGGATCGCGGAAGACCGCTGCGGCGAGGACGATCTCGTCTGGCTGGGCCGCCCGGAAACGCCGCAGACCGCTGGCGACCTCGCCGCGCGGATTTCCGAACGCCTGGCGCGCGCGCCGCAACTGATCGGCGATGCGGCTCGCCCCGTGCGCTGCATCGCCTGGTGCACCGGCGCGGCGCAGGGATTCTTCGAAGCAGCCATCGCCGCCGGTGCCGACGTTTTCGTCAGCGGCGAAATCTCCGAGCCGACCGTCCACCTCGCCCGCGAAACCGGCGTCGCCTACCTCGCCGCCGGCCACCACGCCACCGAACGCTACGGCGTCGCCGCGCTGGCGGAACACCTGGCGGAACGGTTTGGAATCCGGTACGAGTTCGTGGAAATCGGGAATCCGGTGTGAAGGGGCGGCATGGAAAATGCGGGATGAGACGATGGAATTCGATGAGAACAAAAATATTCTATTTAATGATTAAATATATATTTCCATTTGTAGGTGTTTATATATGGAAATTAAATTATACAGATTAGAATTTTTGGTATAGAAATGTGGGAAATTGATTGCACGTCTTCTCATGTTGATATTCTTCTCGCTCCCCGGATGACTACAATGGCGCCGCCTTTGCACCGAACCCGGCAACCGTTGTAGTTCCCTCTCTCACCCCGGATGACTACAATAGCCCATGAATTATTCCTCGAAGCGCGGTAGTTGTAGTTCCCTCTCTCACCCCGGATGACTACAATCGCCTTCATCATCGCGTAAAGGATGAAACTGTTGTAGTTCCCTCTCTCACCCCGGATGACTACAATTGGCCGTCGCAGTGGACGTAACGGAGCACCGTTGTAGTTCCCTCTCTCACCCCGGATGACTACAATGTATGGCCTCACGCCGGCTGCTGCGGAAGAGTTGTAGTTCCCTCTCTCACCCCGGATGACTACAATGGGGAGTGGTTTCGGAATGGACGCGGACATGTTGTAGTTCCCTCTCTCACCCCGGATGACTACAATTCGCCAGACGGTGAAACCGCTTTGCAGGCAGTTGTAGTTCCCTCTCTCACCCCGGATGACTACAATACGCGCTCGAACACTACCGCGAGGCGTTACGTTGTAGTTCCCTCTCTCACCCCGGATGACTACAATGGGAAGCGTCAATTTACCACTCTGGCGGGCGTTGTAGTTCCCTCTCTCACCCCGGATGACTACAATTCGAACAGCAGCGCGCCCGCAAGCATGGCAGTTGTAGTTCCCTCTCTCACCCCGGATGACTACAATTTCCGAACAAGGTAATAGGCACCATGCTTCGTTGTAGTTCCCTCT
>JAVBTC010000137.1:0-13195 GCA_031556405.1 Rhodocyclaceae bacterium | reverse complement strand
GCCCGATCCTGATGACCACGATCGCGATGGGGGCCGGGATGCTGCCGATCGCGCTCGGCTTCGGCGCCGACCCGAGCTTCCGCCAGCCGATGGCGATCATCGTGATCGGCGGCCTGCTGACCTCGACGCTGCTGAGCCTGCTCGTGATTCCGGTGGTCTATACCTGCGTCGACGATCTCGCGGGCGCCCTCAGGCGTTGCCTGAGGATGGGGAACCGGCATGGCGGAACGGAGCCGTCCGGCGTCTGCGCGGAGTAGATGTGAGGGCGTGAGGCGCCGTTCGCCGGGAGGATGGCGGGACGTTCGATTTCGCGAACATTGGAGTGTTTTTGGTTCAGGTGCATACCTTCCGCGTGGGCACGCTGTGCTTTGCTCACCCTATGCGACTGAGCGACTGGATTCCCGCCTGCGCGGGAATGACGAAGATACTTTTCGCTCTTCGTCGACAGAACCCGTCCGTGCGGCCAAACGGTTATGGTTTGCCACTAACCGTTATTTTATCGTCATTCCCGCGCTGGCGGGAATCCAGTGGTTTTTTCCGTGCATCCGCAGACGTATACACATGAATTGAAAGTGCTCCAGGTGATGTACGGATGGGGAAAGCTGCGAACACCAGGGAGAAATTATAAATTAAAGTGATGTTTATGTTGTTTATTGTATTGAGTTATAAGTGGTAATAATTATTTATTTAGAAAATAGAAACAGATGATCCAGCTTGAGCGGCGATCTCCCGTTCGCGGGTAGCTCCGCCGGTTTTCTCTACTCCCGGGCTGTCTCGTTTTTCATCAACCCCTGTGTCTCGATAAATAAAATAATTTCTTCCAGACCCTGGTTGTTTTTTAAATTGCTGAACACGAACGGTTTGTCAGCACGCATTTTGCGGGCGTCGCGGTCCATGGCTTCCAGCGATGCTCCCACCATGGGGGCCAGATCGATTTTATTGATGATGAGCAAGTCGCTTTTGGTGATGCCGGGGCCGCCTTTGCGGGGGATCTTGTCGCCGGCGGATACGTCTATGACGTAAAGAGTCAAGTCCGACAGTTCAGGCGAGAAAGTCGCGGCAAGGTTGTCTCCGCCCGATTCGACGAAAATGATTTCCAGTCCGGGAAAACGGCGGTTGAGGCGGTCGATGGCTTCCAGGTTGATGGAAGCGTCTTCGCGGATGGCCGTGTGCGGGCATCCCCCCGTCTCCACCCCCAGGATGCGTTCCGAGGCGAGTGCTTCGTTTCGTACCAGGAACTCGGCATCCTCGGCGGTGTAGATGTCATTGGTGACGACAGCGATGTTGTAACGGTCGCGCAACGCGCGGCACAGGGCCAGTGTCAGCGCGGTTTTTCCGGAACCCACCGGGCCGCCTATGCCGATGCGCAGGGCGGTTTGCGAAGAGGGGGTCGGTGTATTCATATGGTATTCCCGGAGGTTGGCCTGTCATGAGCGGAACAGGCGCGTATACAGCGTTTCGTGCAGGCTGCTGGCGATGGCCAGTCCTGGCGTGAAGTTTTCCCAATCGTCTTCGGCATGATTGATGGCCCGATGTGCCAGGGCGGGCAAATCGGCCGCCAGTTGCAGCAGGATTTTTTGCCCCTGGGTTTGCCCCAGGGGAACGAGTTTGACGGCCGCCATGATCTGGTTTTCCAGCCACGCCCATAAGTAGGCTTGCGCGGCATCGGCTTCGGACAGTTGCCAATGGCTGGCTGCCGCGGCCCAGACAGTGGGGTAGGCCGTTTCATCCATGGCATGCAATGTGTTCCGGATATATTCGGGGATGCCGTCGAGGCTATGCAGCAGACGGGCCAGCGAATGGCCCATTTGCAGGGTTTCGGCCCGCAGCTCCGCGGTTTCGCGCAGAGCGACAAAGGTTTCGTTCAGTTCGGCGAGTTTTTCCGAATCCCTGCGGTTCCATGTTTTCATCATGGCGACCATCATGGGGGCCTCGCAACGGATCAGCGAAAAATGCAAGGTATCGGCGATCCATTGCCGGGCCAGGTCGACACCTTCCATGTCCGGCGGTTTGTGCTCGATGGCCTGCTCCAGTCCCTGCGAATATGAAAAAGCGCCGACAGGAAGCGCGGGGCTGGCAAGGTGAAGCAGGTGTGCTAATTGATTGCCCACGCGGCTGCTTACTTTCCACCCATGACATGGATACGGGCTTCCGTTGCTCCACGTTCGCCGTGGTGATGTCCCTGTGCGTAAGCTCCTGCTTCGGGTTCGAACGGCGCTTGCATGGCACGCACTTTCGCGCCCAGGCCGACCAGCATGTTTTCCAGCACATGGTCCGCCTGGATGCGCAGCCAATGCCCCCGTTCATCCATGCCGATTTCGACGGCGACATGGCGATTGCCCAGGTGATAGGCCGCGCGCGTCAGTTCAAGTGCATTGGAGCAGCGGGCTTCGAGCAATTGCTCGGGCGCGGCGATGACTTCGATGATGTGTTCTTCCTGGCTTTGCAGCTTGTTTCCCCCGCGCAGGATCGTGCCGCGCGGCAGAAATATGCCGGCTTCCGTGCCGCTGGCCAGCCGTGTGCGCAGGCGGCTTTTCGTGCGTGCATCGAAGTTCAGCACCAGTTCGTCGGTGGCGGGGAGATCGCCATGATAGGTTTTTTCGATCAATAGCATGATGGTTTGTCAGAACAGGAAATAGCGTTGCGCCAGCGGCAGTTCACTGGCCGGTTCGCAGACGAGCAGCTGGCCGTCCGCGCGGACTTCATAGGTTTCGGGATCGACTTGCAGATCGGGGGCATAGTCGTTGTGGATCATCTGCCGCTTGGTGACGGCGCGGGTATCGCGAATGGCTTCCAACGGCTTGTGCAGGCGGAGTTCCTGGAGCGATGGATTCTTGAGCGCGGCTTGCGATACAAAGACGACCGAGGTGTTGAGCGCCTTGCCCAGGGCGCCGAACATGGGGCGGTAATGCACGGGTTGCGGCGTCGGGATGGAACCGTTGATGTCGCCCATTGCCGCGCAGGCGATCATGCCGCCTTTCACGATCAGGCTGGGTTTGACGCCGAAGAATGCGGGCTTCCACAGCACGAGGTCGGCCAGCTTGCCGGGTTCGATGGAGCCGACGAGATGCGATATGCCGTGAGTAATGGCCGGGTTGATGGTGTACTTTGCGATATAGCGTTTGACGCGCCCATTGTCGTGACGGGCGGAATCGCCCTCCAGTGCGCCGCGCTGCCGTTTCATCTTATGCGCGGTCTGCCAGCAGCGGAGAATGACTTCCCCGACGCGTCCCATCGCCTGCGAGTCGCTGGAATACATGCTGATGGCCCCCAGGTCGTGCAGAACGTCTTCCGCCGCGATGGTCTCGCGGCGAATGCGCGATTCGGCGAAAGCAATGTCTTCGGCAATCGCGGCATCCAGGTGGTGGCAAACCATCAGCATGTCCAGGTGTTCGTCCAGGGTGTTGACGGTGTAGGGCCGTGTCGGGTTGGTGGAAGAAGGCAGGACGTTGTTGTGTCCGACGACGCGGAGAATATCCGGCGCATGGCCGCCGCCGGCGCCTTCGGTATGAAAACTGTGAATGGTGCGGTTCTTGAAAGCGGCAACGGTGGCTTCGACAAAGCCGCTTTCATTGAGCGTGTCGGTGTGGATGGCAACCTGCACATCGTATTCGTCGGCAACCGACAGGCAGTTGTCGATGGCGGCAGGCGTGCTGCCCCAGTCTTCGTGCAGTTTCAGACCGATCGCGCCGGCCTCGATCTGCTCGCGCAATGGCGTGGGCAGGCTGACATTCCCTTTGCCGAAAAAACCCAGGTTCATGGGCAGCGTTTCGGTCGCTTCCAGCATTCGATGGATGTGCCATGGCCCGGGAGTGCACGTGGTGGCCAGCGTGCCGGTTGCGGGGCCGGTGCCGCCGCCGATCATCGTGGTGATGCCGCTGGCGAGCGCTTCTTCGATCTGTTGCGGACAGATGAAGTGGATATGGCTGTCGATACCGCCGGCGGTCACGATCATGCCTTCGGCCGCGATGATTTCCGTGCCCGCGCCGATCGGGATGGTGACGCCCGGTTGCACGTCGGGATTGCCTGCCTTGCCGATGGCCCGGATGCGCCCGTCTTTCAGGCCGATGTCGGCCTTGACGATGCCCCAGTAATCGAGGATCAACGCGTTGGTAATCACCGTGTCGGCCACGTCCGCGCTGCGCCGCTGGCTTTGTCCCATGCCGTCGCGGATGACTTTGCCGCCGCCGAATTTCACTTCTTCGCCATAGATCGTATGGTCGTGTTCGACTTCGATGAACAGATCGGTATCCGCCAGCCGGACCCGGTCGCCCGTGGTGGGACCGAACATTTCGGCATAGGCGCGACGAGATATTTTTGCCATGTTTCCGTATTCCTATTCCTAAAGCGTGCCTTGCACCTGGCCTTGAAAACCGAATATTTTGCGTTCCCCCGCGTAATCGACCAGTTCGACGGTGCGGCTTTGTCCCGGCTCGAAACGGACCGCCGTGCCGGCGGCAATATTCAGCCGCATGCCCCGCGCCGCGACGCGGTCGAATGACAGCGCGGTATTGGTTTCCGCAAAATGGTAATGGGAGCCGACCTGGATCGGGCGGTCGCCGGTGTTGACGACGACCAGTGTTTGCGTGCGACGGCCGCTGTTGAGTTCGATTTCTTCATCGTCGGTGAGAATTTCGCCGGGGTGCATGATGTTGTCCTTTTAAAGAATAGGGTGATGAACCGTGACGAGTTTGGTGCCGTCCGGGAATGTGGCTTCGACCTGGATGTCCGGAATCATTTCGGCGATACCGTCCATGAGGTCGTCTCGTGTAAGCAGGGTGGTCCCGTAGCTCATGAGTTCGGCGACGCTTCGGCCGTCGCGCGCTCCTTCCATGATGGCTGCCGAAAGGTAGGCGACGGTTTCCGGATAATTGAGCTTGAGTCCGCGCGCCTTGCGGCGTTCGGCCAGCAGGGCGGCGGTGAAGATCAGCAGCTTGTCTTTTTCGCGCGGAGTGAGTTCCATGATGTTCCAGTCATTCCAGTCGTGTCAGGTTGCCCAGATGCGCAGGGGGAGCGCTTTACGCTGTAGCCAGCAAGGGCGGATGATTTGCCGTAGCTGGATGAAATGCTGCCTTGCCGCTTCGCAGGAGGAAGACAGAATGCGTATCAGGGTGATGTCGGGCAATGCGGTAACCGCGCATATGCCCTGGGTGAATTCGATTCCGCGCAATTCTTCGAGCATGTTCTTCTCGGGGGCAATGCCGGCAAGCCACATGGTGCCGTAAACGATATGTCCCCGTAATCCAATGGGGGATTGCAGCAATGGGTCGTTGCCCTGCAGGCGGCCGCGCTCGCTCCATGCCAGTTTCCCCGCGCGGTAGAAGTCGATCCGCTGGGTGAGCCGTCCTTGTGTAAAGCGCTCATTGTGGGCGCTGCGCCCCAGGCAGGTGATGTCCCATCCGAGCATGCGGGCGCTGGCATCCAGTTCCAGGCGCGTCTTCATCATGACCTGTGCCGAATCGAAAACGATATTTTCCTGGGGCAGCCATTCGACCACGCTGTCGGCCTGTGCCTGCAAAGTCAGTGTCTGGCTGCTTTGTGCGCCCTGGCTGCGATACCACTTGGTAGCGCCCGGAGTGCTGAGCACGGCCTGGGCGGTTTGATGCAGATGCAGATCGATGCGTAATTGATCGCCCGCCGCAATGCCTCCGGGCGGGTGCACGATAATTGCATGGCATGGGTCGCTCCCCTCCGGGTAAAGCGGTTTTTGCACGCGCAATGGGCCGGCATGCCGTCGCTGCGCCAGTACCGTTCCCTGCCCGCGCTGTTCGAACCCGAGTTTCAGGTGCGCCTGCCATCCGGATGAAATGGCGGGAGGATTCCGGGGGTTATCGGGGGAAGGATGGAAGTCGTTATGCATTGTGAAGAGATATTGAAGACATATTGAAGAGATTCGGCGAATTCGATTCGTGAAATCAAATGCTGACCAGTTGCTGGATATTTTCGCTGTCCATCTCCGTACCGGGTCCGGCCTTGATGATTTCCCCGCGTGACATTACGGCATATTGATCCGCCAGCGAGCGGGCGAAGTCGTAATACTGCTCGACCAGCAGAATGGCCATTTCGCCGCCCTGCGCGAGTTGCCGAATGGCGCGTTCGATGTCCTTGATGATCGAGGGCTGAATGCCCTCGGTGGGTTCATCGAGAATCAGCAGTCTGGGACGCATCGTCAGCGCGCGGGCAATGGCAAGCTGCTGCTGTTGCCCGCCGGAAAGATCGCCGCCACGGCGGGCGAGCATGTCTTTCAGCACCGGGAACATCTCGAAGAGGTAAGACGGAATACCGCGCTTCGCCGACCCATTCGATCCATTGGCCAGCCCCATCCGGATGTTTTCTTCCTCCGTCAGGCGCGGGAAGATCTCGCGGCCCTGCGGCACATAGGCAAGGCCCAGCGCGGCGCGTTTGTCCGGCGGCAGGTGCGTGATGTCGCGCGTGATGTCCCGTTCTTCCAGGCGAATGCTGCCGTTGCTGACGGGCAGCAGCCCCATGATGCATTTGAGCAGCGTGGTCTTGCCCACGCCGTTGCGCCCCAGCAGCGTGGTGACGCGGCCTTTTTCAAGGCTCAGGCGGATGCCGCGCAGCGTGTGGCTGCTGCCGTAATATTGGTGCAGGGCGTCGATATGTAGCATGCGTTGTGCTTCCTGTCGTTGAGGCGGACGGTGGGTGGAGAGTGGAGGGGCGTTCAGCGCCCCAGGTAAACCTCGATCACTTTTTCGTCACGCTGCACTTCATCCAGCGAACCCTCCGCCAGCACGCTGCCTTCGTGTAATACCGTGACCTTGCGCGAGATCTGGCGGATGAAATCCATATCGTGTTCGACCACGATCAGCGTGTATCGGCCGGCCAGCGACAGGAAGAGTTCGCCGCTGCGTTCGGTTTCTTCGTCGGTCATGCCGGCGGCCGGCTCATCGAGCAACAGCAGCTGCGGCTCCTGCATCAGCAACATGCCGATTTCCAGCCATTGTTTCTGTCCATGCGACAGATAGCCGGCCTGACGACAGGCGTGTTCCTTCAGGCCGACCGTTTCCAGCGTGCGTTCGATCAGAGCTTTCTGCGCGGGGCCAAGCCGGGCACGCAGGCTGTGCCATATGCCTTTGTCCGTTTTCATCGCCAGCTCGAGGTTGTCGAACACGCTCAATTGCTCGAATACCGTCGGCTTCTGGAATTTGCGGCCGATGCCCGCATGGGCGATCTGCGCTTCGTTCAGGCGCGTGAGGTCGATGGTCTGGCCGAAGAAGGCGCTGCCGGAATCCGGTTTTGTTTTTCCGGTCATCACATCCATCATGGTGGTCTTGCCCGCGCCGTTGGGGCCGATGATGCAGCGTAGCTCGCCGCGGTCGATGGTCAGCGTGAGTTTGTCGAGCGCGCGGAAGCCGTCGAAGCTGACGGTAATGTCTTCCAGGTAAAGAATGGGGCCGTGCGTGGTGTCCAGCTGCGTGCTGTCGACGGGGCGTTCCAGGCCGACGGCGCGGATTTCGCGGCTGTCGAAAGCGGCGGTTTCCCGCAGGCGGTCGAGTTGCCCGGGTTGCCCGGGTTGCCCAAATTGCCCGATATTTTCGGCATTCATGATCGCGCTCCCTTGCGTTTGATGAGCCCCATCAAGCCTTGCGGCAGATAAAGCGTGACGACGATGAAGGTCAGACCGAGGAAGTACAGCCAGTATTCGGGGAAGGCGACGGTAAACCAGCTTTTCATGCCATTGATCAGCCCCGCGCCCAGCAGCGGGCCGATCAGCGTGGCGCGTCCGCCGACAGCGACCCAGATGGCAATCTCTATGGAGTTGGCGGGCGACATTTCGCTGGGGTTGATGATGCCGACCTGCGGCACGAACAGCGCCCCGGCCAGGGCGCAGATAACGGCCGACAGCGTCCAGATGAAGAGCTTGTAGGGCAGAGGATCGTAGCCGGAGAACATCACGCGCGATTCCGCATCGCGGATGGCGGTGAGCACGCGGCCGAACTTGGAGGTGACGATATGGCGCGCGCCCAGCAGGCAGGCGATGAGCAGCAGCGCGGTGACGGCAAACAGGGCGACACGGGTTTGCGGTGCCGTGATGGAAAAGCCGAGGATGCGTTTGAAATTGGTAAAACCGTTGTTGCCGCCAAAACCCGTTTCATTGCGGAAGAACAGCAGCATAGCGGCGAACGTCAGCGCCTGGGTGATGATGGAGAAATACACACCCTTGATGCGCGAGCGGAACGCGAAGAAACCGAAGAGGAATGCCAGCAGGCCGGGGACGAGGACGATCAGCAGCAGGGCGTAGAGAAAATGCTCGGTGCCTTGCCAGTACCACGGCAATTCCTTCCAGTCGAGAAAAACCATGAAGTCCGGCAGCGTGTTGCGATAGTGGCCGTCCGTGCCGATGGAGCGCATCAGGTACATGCCCATTCCATAGCCGCCGAGCGCGAAGAAGAGGCCATGCCCGAGGCTGAGAATGCCGGTGTAGCCCCACACCAGGTCCATTGCCAGCGCGACGATGGCATAGCACATGATCTTGCCGATCAGCGTGACCCAGTAGGTGGATAGATGCAGCGCGTGATCCTCGGGCACCGACAGATTGAGCACCGGCACCACGGCGAGCGTGAGCGCCGTGAATGACAGCAGCCACCATGCGCCTTGCGAGCCCAGCAGGCGGCGGCTGATCGACGGGAAAGGTGAATGGTCAGGCATCGGCAAAACGTCCTTTCAGTGCGAACAAGCCTTGGGGCCGCTTCTGGATAAAGATGATGATGATGCAGAGAATGGCGATCTTCGCGAGCACGGCGCCTGCCATGCCTTCGAGAAATTTGTTGAGAATGCCCAGGCCGAGCGCCGCATAGATCGTTCCGGCAATCTGACCCACGCCGCCGAGCACGACGACCATGAAGGAATCGACGATATATCCCTGTCCCAGCTCGGGCCCGACGTTGCCGACCTGCGACAACGCACAGCCGGCCAGACCGGCGATGCCCGCGCCCAGGCCGAAGGTGAGCATGTCGACGCGCGGCGTGGCGACGCCCATGCAGCGCGCCATCGCGCGGTTCTGCGTGACGGCGCGGACAAACAGCCCCAGCCGTGTGCGCGAGAGAATGAACACGATGGCCAGTACGATGAATGCGGCAAAGGCGAGAATCGCCAGCCGGTTATAGGGCAACACGAGCTTGGAATAGATTTCGATGCCGCCGGAGAGCCAGGAGGGGTTTGCGACGGCGACGTTCTGCGCGCCGAACAGGCTGCGCACGCATTGGATCAAGACCAGGCTGATGCCCCAGGTGGCAAGCAGGGTTTCCAGCGGGCGGCCGTAGAGATGGCGGATGACAAGGCGTTCCATGACTATGCCGATCAACGCCGAGGTACAGAAAGCGACGGGGACGGCGAACAGCGGATACCAGTCGAAGAGTCCCGGCAGATGATGTTGCACAAGGTTTTGCGTAACGTAGGCGGCGTAGGCTCCTGTCATTATCAGCTCGCCGTGCGCCATGTTGATGACGCCCATCAATCCATAAGTGATCGCCAGGCCGAGTGCGGCGAGCAACAGGATGCTGGCGAGCGATAACCCCGTGAAAAGTCCGCCGAGCCATTCTCCGCGCGACAGACGGGCATCGATGGCATTGATGGAGCGTTGCGCGGCGACGCGGATGTTTTCGTCCGGTTCTGTATATTCGCCGTCCTTTTTCTCCAGCAGCGCGAGCAGCAATTGTTTGTCGGCCGGGTCGCTGCTTCGGCCCAGGGTGTCGATGGCGGCCCGTCGCGTGGCCGGATCGTGGCTGTTCAGTTGCGTGGTGGCGCGGGTGTTTTCCAGTACCGCGCGGATTTTTTTGTCCTGCTCCGCGGCAAGCGCCTTGTCCAGCAATGGGAGCAGGGCTTCGTCGGGATTTCCCTGCAGGGTTCTGACCGCTTCGAGGCGCGCGGAAGCGTCGGGCGATGAAAGCCGTATGGCGGCCAGCGCATTGGCGATGGCGCCGCGCACGCGGTTGTTGATGATGATGTCTTCGGCGTTTTCAGGAGTGGCGGAAAGTTCTGCTCCGCTGAACGCATCGCGGGCAGTATTGCCGTCAATGATGACCAGTTGTCTGCCTGCGACAAGCTTGAGCGTGCCGTCGTCCAATGCTTCCAGCAATGGAAGGGTTTCGTTGTCCGGCCGGGCGGCCAGTTCGGCCAGAACGGCGATTTTCCCGTCATTGTCGCCATTGGCGAGCTTCAGCCATTGTTCCTGATTTGGCGCCGCACAGGCTGATGACATGCCGAGGGCGATGGCGAGCGTCATGACAACGATCTGTAGCGATAACTTGTACATGGCATGTCCTTGGTCTGGAACCCTCTCCCCTCCCGCGCAAGCAGGAGAGGGGGCGGGAGGGTGCGGGGGGAGGGAACCGGCTGGCGTTGATCCGGCGGTTCCTCACATGGATGCGAGCCGGTTTATTTCTTCACGACTTTTTCAGGCTCGTCCTTTTTCTTTTCGTTACCCGCGATGAACGGGCTCCAGGGTTGCGCCTTGATTGGGCCCGATGTTTTCCAGACAACATTGAATTGACCGTCGGATCTCACCTCGCCAATGAATACGGGTTTGTGCAGATGGTGGTTCTTCATGTCCATTTCGACCGTAAAGCCATCGGGCGCCTTGAAGGTTTGTCCGGCCATGGCGGCGATGACCTTGTCGGTGTCGGTCGATTTCGCTTTTTCGACCGCCTGCGCCCACATGTGAATGCCGATGTAGGTGGCTTCCATCGGATCGTTGGTCAGCGGTTTGTCGGAGCCCGGCAGTTTTTTGGCTTTTGCGTAGGCGGCCCATTCTTTCTTGAATTTTTCGTTGGACGGGTTTTTCAGGCTCATAAAATAATTCCAGGCTGCGAGATGCCCGACCAGCGGTTTGGTATCGACGCCGCGCAGTTCTTCTTCGCCTACCGAGAACGCGACGACCGGCACATCGGTGGCCTTGATGCCCTGGTTGCCGAGTTCCTTGTAGAACGGCACGTTGGAGTCGCCGTTGATCGTGGAGATGACAGCGGTTTTTTTGCCTTCGGAAGAGAATTTCTTGATCTTGGCAATGATGGTTTGGTAATCGCTGTGGCCGAAAGGCGTGTACTCCTCCATGATGTCTTTATCATTGACGCCCTTGCTCTTGAGGAAGGCGCGCAGAATCTTGTTGGTCGTGCGCGGATAAACGTAGTCCGTGCCCAGCAGCACAAAGCGTCGGGCACTGCCGCCATCCTTGCTCATCAGGTATTCCACGGCGGGAATGGCCTGCTGGTTGGGCGCGGCGCCGGTGTAGAAAACGTTTTTGGAAAGTTCTTCGCCTTCATATTGCACGGGGTAGAACAGCAGGCCGTTCATTTCCTCGAAGACCGGCAGCACCGATTTGCGCGAGACGGAAGTCCAGCAGCCGAACACGACGGCGACCTTGTCCTGCGCGATCAGTTGCTTGGCTTTTTCGGCAAACAGAGGCCAGTTGGAGGCAGGATCGACGACAACGGGTTCGAGTTTCCTGCCCATCACGCCCCCCTTGGCGTTGATCTCGTCGATGGTCATCAGGGCGACATCCTTGAGCACGGTTTCGGAGATCGCCATGGTGCCGGAGAGCGAATGCAGCACACCGACCTTGATCGTGTCCGCGGCCATCGCCGGCGAGACGAGCCCCAGGCTCAGGGCGGAAAAACCGGCGGCTGCCAAAGTGGACTGCAGAAACAATCGACGCTTCATGGGAATCTCCTGTAATGGGCGACACATGATAGGGAGCAACACAAAGCGTTTAGCAACGGCTGTGCCAGTTGTTTAACTCATTCTATTTTCTCGGTTATTTTTGTTTTCAGGATTTTGCGGGCGGCTACGGCGTGTTTGTTCGTGGTGCTGTTTTTTATTGTCATGCACCATCATGGAGCGTATCTGGAACCTGTTTCACAAATCGTGCCGTCCTCAATGCTGGAGAAAAGTTAACTTTCGGCGCATGAGCCAATAGTGGCCTCGTCGACCTGTCCGCCGTTGCATTGGATGTGGCACACACCGAGGGATTCACGCTGCTGGTGAGCCGCACCCGCGCCGATTCGCGCGACGGTTGGTCCGGTGCGTTTCAGCGCGGCGACGAACGCCTCGACGTCATCGGTCACCTGGAATAGGCGGTCAATCGTCCAGTTCCGGAACGTCCCAGTCAGCCGGGCGCGCCTCGCCGGTCTGGTAGAACTGCTTCACCAGCTTCACGTATTCCAGAAAATCCCGGTTCTCCGTGGTCAGCCGATTGGCCATGTCCCAATCGATCTCGTCGCGCTCGCGGGCCGGAATCAGCACCTGGCTGTCGGCAGGGTTGTCCACGTCCAGCTTGATGAAGCCGATGCCGTGGGCGGCGAACAGCATTCGCAGTTCCTTCAGCGTATCGGTGCCACCGATTTCTGCCGCGACCAGATAGCCGAAATTGGCCCACGAAGAATTCGATACCGCCTGAAAAAAGCACTCGCGTACGTTCGAACGGTTGATCAGCAGCTTGGCCTCGAACGACCACAGCTTGGTGCGCTTGTCGGAATACTGCGTAACGCAATCGCGCACTTCGCGGTGCCATTCCTTGCTCAAATCTTCCATGCCGACTACATCCGGGTACAGCCAGCGGTTGCCGTTGGGCCCGCGCTTGTTCGAGGAGCGTTTTTCGTCGATGCGCTTGGAGAACACCCCAAACTCCTCCCACAGGTACTGTGACAACATCGGGTACAGCGCGTGCTCATCGATCTTCAAGGTGCTCGCGTCCGTAATTGACGCCGCCCCCTCGCTCTCGACCGCCGCCACCTCGGCGCTGTCCGTCCGATCCGAGTAGTAATGCTTGCGCGGTCGCCCCTCGGTCGTCTTCAGCTCCAGATGCTTTCTTTGCAGGCGCGGCAACCGGGAACTGATCTCGCGCACGATCTGCTGCACCAGATCGACATCCGTTTCGAGGCGTTGGCTGCTCTGCTTCTTGGCCTGACACTGCTCGGGATAGGTGGCAAACACCCACTCGGCGATCTGCCGCGCGGTGAATTTCTCATCCGGGTGCGCCTTGAGGTACCCGACGACGGTTTTCGCCAGATTCAATTCCATACCCATTCCTCTCTCGTCCCGGTCATCACGCCGACGCCCCAGTCTGCGGCGGTGCCTTCGGCGGCACCGCACCCGACTGATAGGTCGCATCGAACACCGTGTCCGTCAGCCAGCGCTTGAAGTTGGGGTTGTCGCTGAACTGCTTGAACAGTTCGGT
>JAVBTC010000027.1:0-8626 GCA_031556405.1 Rhodocyclaceae bacterium | reverse complement strand
CGTACGCGACCCCGTATCAGGGCGCGAAGGTGCAGACGTATAACAGCGTTGCCTACACCATCTTCGTTCCGAACGAATATGCCGGCACGAAGGACATCATCGGCACGCTGACCGTCCACCTCTCCAACGGTGAAACGCGCACCCAATCCGTCACGCTGGCCAGCATTGCCAACCGCGGCCTGGATGCCACACTGGTCGACAACGAGCCGACCGGTCTGCAAACCGTCTTCACCGGCCGTACCTATGGCAATGATACTGGCGGGCTGTTGCGCAATCCGAAGATCGCCGATCAGGTTCAGATCACCGAAAACGCCGTGGCGACGATCCCGCACACGCAAAACGGCACCACCCCGGTCTTCGCGCTCGAAACCATCAACGCGCGTCAGAACGAGATCGCCAGTTACAGCGCGAACATCAACGGCGTCTACAAGCTCACCACCCTGTCCGACAAGTGGACCTTCAGCGCGGGCGTGCTCTCGCAATGGCGTGTCAACGACGGTACGACAGTGGATTCCAGCGTTGGTGCCACCTTCTCCACGACGATCAAGGATGGCCACATCTTCACCTTCCCCGGCCTGACCATCGGCTGGCAAGTGGGCGACGTCAAGGCCAAGGGCACGGTCAACTCCGGCGAAATCGAGTCCAAGGAAGCCGTCATCCTCAAGGCGATCGATGCCACCACCTTCACCACCAGCGGTGCTCTGCCGATCGTTTCGCAAGACCAGGCACAGTTCGGTCCGTCGATGGTCCTGAAGGAAAACATTGCCGGTGCGCTGCAAACCGAAACTGGTCAGCCGGGTACGGTTTCGTTCGACCTGCTGGGCACGCTGTCTTCGGATGTTCCGGGCAAGTGGGTGCTGGGTGAAGGCGGTACGACGGCAACGTGGTGCGGCGCGGCGGTTCCGGCGGCCAACCTGTCGCTGAGCCAGGGTTCGCCCGATGTCAGCGAAGGCGGACGTCTCAACGTCAAGCTGCCGAGCATCAGTGCCGACGAGCCTTGCACGCTGCAAGTCGAACCGCGTCTCTATGCTCAGGTGAACGCCGAGCCGGGTCAGCCGATCAACGTGGTTCTGTTCGATCCGAACGATCCGCTGGAAATCGAAGGCTATACCGCTGCTCCTGATCGCGCCGCGCCGAACAACATGTATGCGACGCAGACCGAGAAGCAGAACTGGGCGCAGCCGACGGTATCGCCGATCAACAAAGAGCCGATCCGTCAGCTTGGTCAGATTGGTGGCGGCCCGCAAGGAGAAGTCTCGGGAGTTTCCTCGGGTACCAGCAGCAGCTTCAACCTGGTCTGCCAGTTCCAGGCGCCTCAGGCAGTGCAGAACACGGTCAAGACGATTTATGTCGCTGCGGTCCTGCCGAACAACTCCGCATTCTTCTTCATGGACAATAATGGCGCTTGGCATCAATATACCGGCGAAGGTGACTGGAAGGCGTATTTCAACGGTGTTGTGAGCCCATCGGTCTACAACATCCAGGTCGCCAACGGCCTTGATGTGACCGGTCTGCCGACCGGGACCTCGATCGTTGTCGGTTGGGGCAACAGCTCGACGGACGTGGTGAATACCAGCCAATACAAGGTTTGCCACGCTTTCACCGATTAAGTAACGCAAGGCAACACTTTTATAAGCCCCGCGAATTTCGCGGGGCTTTTTTTATGGGTGTCGCAGAAGCAATGGCTTTTAAATAGGTGGCGTGCATGGAAAATTCTCAGGATGTTTACGCTGCTGAAGACGGCTGATTCCGGACATGGGACATTTCTCGGCAGTTGAGTTAGCGTTTGTATGCGTTTTTCTTCTTCCGCGAATTCCCATGCAGGTGGAGTTCCGCGGATTTTTACCGTTTGTTTTCTTGTTGAGGTTAACTAAATTCTAAATAATATGAAATTTAATTTCATTAAAGTAGCTGTTTATATGCATAAATTAATATGTTAATATGGAAAATCATTACCCGTTCAACGCGTTTGCAACGAGGCAATCGCGCGTTCCAGTCCGTCCAGCGTCAGCGGAAACATCCGTCCGCCGAGCAACTGCCGGATCATCGTGTTCGACGGACGGTATTGCCAGTAGTGCTCGTCTTCCGGGTTGAGCCAGACGGCGTGCGGCCAGGCGGCGGTGAGCCGTTCGATCCAGATGGCGCCCGGTTCTTCGTTCATGTGTTCGATGCTGCCGCCGGGAATCGCGATTTCGTAGGGGCTCATGCTCGCATCGCCGACGAAGATCAGCTTGTAGTCGCTGCCATATTTGTGCAGCACTTCGACGGTGGGAATCCGTTCCTGGAAGCGGCGGTGGTTGTCCTGCCACACCGATTCGTAGACGCAGTTGTGGAAGTAGAAATATTCGAGGTGCTTGAATTCGCTGCGGCAGGCGGTAAACAGCGTTTCGCACAGTTCGACGTGGTCGTCCATTGAGCCGCCGACGTCGAGAAAGAGCAGCACCTTGACCGCGTTGTGCCGTTCGGGGCGCATTTTCAGGTCGAGCCAGCCGGCGTTCCTCGCGGTGCCGGAGATGGTGCCGTCGAGATCGAGTTCCTCGGCGGCGCCGGTGCGCGCGAAATGGCGCAGCCGCCGCAGCGCCACCTTGATGTTGCGCGTGCCGAGCGCGACGGAGTCGTCGAGGTTCTTGAATTCGCGCTTTTCCCAGACCTTCACCGCGGTGCGATGCCCCGCCGAGGGACCGCCGATGCGGATTCCCTCGGGATGATAGCCGCCGTGTCCGAACGGTGAGGTACCGCCGGTGCCGATCCATTTGCTGCCGCCGGAGTGACGTTCTTTCTGTTCCTCGAGGCGCTTGACCAGTTCTTCCATCAGCCGGTTCCAGCCGAGCTTTTCGATGCGCGCTTTTTCCTCGGGGCTGAAATAGCGCCCTATCGCGTGTTGCAGCCAGTCCTCGGGGATCGTCCATTCGCCGCCGGAAGCCGCCATGACACCGTGGAAATATTCGCCGAAGGCGCGGTCGTAGCGGTCGAACAACGATTCGTCCTTGACCAGCATGCTCCGGGCGAGGAAATAGAAATCGTCGAGGCTGTAACGCACCACGCCGGCCTGCAAGGCTTTCAGCAGCAGCAGGAATTCCTTCGTCGATACCGGCAGGCGGTGTTTCTTGAGGTGCAGAAAAAAGTCGATCAGCATTTCAGGTGAAGTTGTTCGATGGTGCGGAGGCGGGGGTTATGGTTGGTTCCAACGGGGTCGATTCTTTGGCTGTTTTCCGCGTGCCCACACGGAATGTATTCATTTGAATCGAAATTTCTCTAGCGCCCCTGCCGGGCCATGAACACCAGCCGTTCGAACAGATGCACGTCCTGTTCGTTCTTCAGCAGCGCGCCGTGCAGCGGCGGAATCGCGCTCTTCTGGTCCTTCGCGCGCAGGATCTCGGGCGGGATGTCCTCGGCCATCAGCAGCTTGAGCCAGTCGAGCAGTTCGGAGGTCGAGGGTTTCTTCTTCAGTCCCGGCAGGTCGCGCATCTGGAAAAACACTTCCAGCGCCTCGCGCAGCAGTTCGCGTTTCAGCCCCGGCAGGTGCGCGTCGACGATTTTCGTCATCGTTTCACTGTCGGGAAAGCGGATGTAGTGGAAGAAGCAGCGGCGCAGGAAGGCGTCCGGCAGTTCCTTCTCGTTGTTCGAGGTGATGAAGATCAGCGGCCGGTGCCGGGCGTGGATCAACTGCCGCGTTTCGTAAACGTAGAACTCCATGCGGTCGAGTTCGCGCAGCAGGTCGTTGGGGAATTCGATGTCCGCCTTGTCGATCTCGTCGATCAGCACCACCGCCGGTTTTTCGCTTTCAAACGCCTGCCACAGCACGCCCTTGACGATGTAGTTGGAAATGTCCGCGACCTTCGCCTCGCCCAGTTGCGAATCGCGCAGGCGCGACACCGCGTCGTATTCGTAGAGCCCCTGCTGCGCCTTGGTGGTCGATTTGATGTGCCATTGGAACAGCGGCATGCCGAACGCGGCGGCCACTTCTTCGGCGAGCAGCGTTTTGCCCGTGCCCGGCTCGCCCTTGATCAACAGGGGGCGTTGCAGCGTGGCGGCGGCGTTGACCGCGAGCGTGAGGTCGCGCGTGGCGATGTAGGAGGATGAGCCTTCGAATTGCATAAATGGTTCCTGGGTTGAAGTCGAAAAACGGTCGCAAAACGGTCAAAAACCGAAAAAGAAAAATTGTAGCGCCCTCCGGCGCCGCGGAATGCTGGCCCGGAGTTTTGGCCCAAAATACCGGGCCGAAGCGCCGGACGGTTGGCCCGGCTAATCTTTTCCCGCCGCGCGGCGGATGCGCTCCAGGTAGTCTTCGCTGTCGAACGGACGCTGGTGGCGCTGTATTTCCCAGATCATTTCGGCCAGGCATTCGAGCACGCGGTGTTTCGCCTCGTGCGGTTCGCACCGGCGCAGCAGTGCCTCGTAGGCGGTGCGGATGCCGGCAGGCTGGTCGACCGAAAGCTGTTCTTCCAGCGCCAGATGCAGCGACAGATGCAGGAACGGATTCTCGCGCCCGCCTTCCGGCGTCCATTCCCGTTCCAGCGCCTCTTCCGGCGTTTCGAGCAGGACATGGTATTCCGGATGCGCGAGCAGGGCATCGAGCGCCAGCGTTTGCGCGCCTTCGAGCGGTTGCCCGGCACGGTAGGCTTTCCAGGTCTGGCAGAAAAAGAGACGCACCTGGTCGCGGCTGGGGTTGAACATAAAGCGGATCCTGTCGGAAATGGAAAAAGGAATCGGAGGAATCGGGAAAAAAGAGACCGGAAAGAGTGCGAGCGCTATCGGGCGCCTTCGGTTCCCGGCGCCGCGGTATCGGCATTGGCGGGCCGCGCGTCGTCACCATCGACACCATCGAAGGCGACGATTCGTTGTCCCACGGAATCGACGACATAAAGGCTGCCGTCCCGGTACGCGATGCCGATCGGCAGGTCGAGCGTCACGGGTTGTCCCGCAGCGTCCTTCATGGGGTTTTTTCCGGCGACGGTGTCGACGCGGGCGGAAAGCAGGCCGGGAACGACCCTGCGGATGCGCCGGTTGCCACTGTCGGTGATGTAGAGCGTGCCGTCGGGCGCGAGCGCGATGCCGTAGGGCGTGTTGAACCGGGCATCGTCGCCGTCGGCGTTGCCGCGCGTCGAACCGGCGACGGTACTGACGACGCCGCGGCGCGAAACGCGGCGGATGCGGTGGTTGTAAGTGTCGGCGACGTAGAGCACGTCTTCCTTCGCGTCGTAGACGATGTCGATCGGAGTGTCGAATCTCGCGTCGAGGCCGATGCCATCCTTGAATTCCGGCACCGGCGTGCGTGCGCCGGCCAGGGTGTCGACCTTGCCTTTGGCATCGATACTGCGGATGCTGCGGTTCAGGGTGTCAGTGACGTAGATCGTGCCGTCGGCGGCCACGGCAACGCCGGTGGGGCCGTCGAACAGCGCTTCGGCGGCCCGTCCATCCTTCAGCCCGATCGCGCCGGAACCGGCGACGGTGGACACGCTGCCGTCCGGCGCCACGCGGCGGATGCGGTTATTGCGCGTATCGGCGACCAGCAGGCTGCCGTCCGGCGCGATGGCGAGGCCGGAGGGGGAATCGAAACGTGCCTTGCCGGCGGCACCGTCGCGGAATCCGGCGGTTCCGTCGCCGGCGAAAGTGCTGACATTGCCGGCGCGGTCGATCCTGCGGATGCGCTGGTTGAACGTATCGGTGACATACAGCGTGTCGTCGGCGGCGGCCGCGATGCCGTAAGGCGACTGAAATTGCGCCGTGCGGCCTGGGCCGTCGCGGTAGCCGTGAGTTCCGTCACCAGCGAGGATATGTGGGGTTACCACGGTTGCCGGTTCTTCTGCCTGTACCAATGACACGAAGAGGCAGAAAGACAGAGCCAATGCCGGTAAACGGCGGGACGGCCGATGAAATAACGATAATAGCGATGAGGTGGTTGCAGAAAGAAACCAGGGTTTCCATCTGCATGGAAGTGGTATGGAAATGAACTTTGTTTTCCCATCATTCCCGCACAGGCGGGAATCCAGGAAGCGTGTATTTTCGTCGGAACTGTGTGGCACTAGAGACATCATTGATGAGAATTCTTCCGGAATGAATACGATTTCAAGAGATTCGGCGCCAGAGGCGGAATTGGGCGCAAGGCTGGACGTGATATCTGGTGTGTGGCGATTTTCGGGAATGGCTTTGTTGCATAAATCAGGTGATTAACCTGATTTATGCAACAAAGCCACACTTGACCATACAGGGGTGAGAAGGATGAAGCACACGGATTACGCTGTCGTGTGGTGCAACCGTAAGCTTTCCCGCTACGTCAGCTCCGTGCCAATTCCATGCGCAGTGCCGCGATCACGCTGTCGTAGCGGTATGGATCTTCCGCACGAGCAGCGCCATAGACGGCGGAACCGGCAACAAATACGTCGACGCCGGCACGGGCAATCGCGGCGATGTTGTCGACTTTGACTCCGCCGTCAATCTCCAGCAGGATTTTGTGCCCGCTATGCGCCCGGTACGCGTCGAGTTTTTCCCGCGCCGTGCAGATTTTTTCCATTGCCGCCGGAATGAAACTCTGGCCGCCGAAACCGGGGTTGACGCTCATCAGCAGCATGATATCGAGTTTGTCCATCACCCAGTCCATGAGATCGAGCGGTGTTGCCGGATTGAAGACGAGGCCTGCCTTGCAGCCGTGGTCGCGGATCAGCGCCAGCGTGCGGTCGACATGTTCCGAGGCCTCCGGATGAAAGGTGATGATATTGGCACCGGCCCTGGCGAATTCGGGTACCAGCGCGTCGACCGGCCGCACCATAAGATGCACGTCGATCGGCGCCGCGGTCAGCGGCCGCAGTGCTGCACAGACGAGCGGGCCGATGGTCAGATTTGGAACGTAGTGATTGTCCATCACGTCGAAATGGATCCAGTCGGCACCGGCGGCGATGACGTTTGTCACTTCTTCGCCGAGACGGGCGAAATCAGCGGAAAGAATGCTGGGAGCGATGAGGTGCATGGTGAAAGCCCGGAAAAATGAGAGAGCCATATTTTATAGCGTCTCCCAAGGATATTCGGATGAACTTTGTTACGCAGATATTATAACTAGGCTCAGGACTCATTAATTGAGATAAAAGATGAGGGCTGCGGTGATACAGATAGCGGAGCAGAAGGTATGAGCGCAGCGATCATAGCGAGTAGCAATACGTCGCCAATCCTTGAGTCTGGAAAATAGATTTTCAATGAGGCGGCGCTTCTTGCAGGAGGCCTGATTGTAAGAATGCTGGAATTTGCGGTTTCGTTTCGGTGGAATGCAGGGGGTAATACCCCGTTGGATCAAGGCCAGCCTGAACCAGCCAGCATCATAGCCTCGATCGGCCAGCAGTTCCTTGGCTTGCGGCAACCCTGATAGCAGGGCCGCCGCTCCTTTGTAATCGCTGACTTGGCCTGCCGTCAGCAGCATTTGAATCGGCTGCCCCTGTTCACTGCAAATCACATGCAGTTTCGAGTTTAAACTGCCTTTGGTGCGGCCAATACAGCGGGAAACATCCTTTTTTAAGCAGGCTAGCCGCTACGCGATGAGCTTTTAGGTGTATGGCATCAATCATCAAACGCTTTGTTCCACGATGTTTGCTGGCCAAGGCGCTAAATATCTGATTGAAGATCCCCATCCTGCTCCAGCGAATGAAACAGTTATACAGGGTCTTGTAAGGGCCATATTCCCTGGAGGTATCCTGCCACTGCAAGCCATTGCGCAGCACATGAATGAGGCCACTGATTACCCGAGCATCATCCACCCGAGGAACACCATGCGAAGCTGGAAAGTAAGGTTCTATCTTTTTCAGTTGGGCGGCTGATAGCCAGAACAGGTGTTTCATTGATCCTCCTGTCTTACTGATTTAATGAGCCCTGAACCTAGGTGAATATGTTCGCGTAGCGCATAGTCGAAATTGGCGAATACGAACAGCTTTGTTGTACAAAAATGGAAACCTTGCCGAACGAGGCAGGCAGTATCGTGGCAAGAAACGGCGTTTCAATTTGCGCACGCGAACTTGGATAAGCGATCAGTCCACTGCCTCATGCAAATGCCCACTAAGCAGGCGGTATATCCAAAACGCCTCGTCGGTTTTCATCCGTTCTCCAAACTGCTTGGGCGACAGTCCAGTGACGCGTTTCACCTCACGGCCCAAATGAGACTGATCGCTGTACCCCGCCTCTATTGCGATGGTAGCCAATTCATTATCGCTACTCCCAGAGCGAACAAACGCCTTTTCGACACGAGCATATAGTTGCAAGTCGCGCTGGCTCTATCCTGCCAGTTCCTTGATTCGGCGCTGCACCTGCCGCAGCCCGACGCCTGTTCGGGGGAACGCTGCTCGTGTCGTCAGCAAGGAGAGCCAGCCACGCATATCTGCAACCCCCTTGCCTGAGTGCGAACTTGGCCAAAACTGTTGCAATACTGATTCGACTTGCTGGAATAACGGCACATCGCTCGTACCAACCAAGGCCAATACATCGAGGACTTCCTTGGGGAAAATTGCTTCGACCGGCTGAATCGAATTCAGATAATCCTTTGCATGGATACCCCACAGGCGTGTCAGAACCTCTGGATAGAAGCTGACCATCAGCGTATGAATCGCACTAGGTGACCAGCTTGCCGATGGTTTTTGGAACGGTC
>JAVBTC010000055.1:0-9320 GCA_031556405.1 Rhodocyclaceae bacterium | reverse complement strand
ACGTCCTGCGTATCGTCCGCGATGCTCAGGAACCGGCGGAAAAAGACGACATGACCCTTTTTCACGTACGGCCCGACGGTGTGATTGCAGTACCTTTCGTCGGCAAGATCCAGGCGGCAGGACGCACACCGGAAGAATTGGCGGAAGAAATCACCGAAAAGCTGCGGCCGATCTACCACCAGCCCGAAGTGACCATCAATATCGCCGAAGCACCGGGCAATCGGGTATTCATCGGCGGCGAAGTGCATAACCCCTCGGTTTATCCTCTGAGCGGCAATGCCACAATCGAACAGGCCCTGATCGGCGCCGGCGGCGTGCTGCCCAGCGCCGACAGCGAGAATATCGCCCTGCTTCGGCAGACGGAAGATGGCGGATATCAGCTCTACTTTTTCAACTATGCAGACCTGATCACCATGAACAACAAGGAGCGACGTACCGTCGCACTGCAACGGGGAGATGTCATTTTCGTGCCGAAGTCGGGAATCGGCAACGCGGTGGAAGCTGTCGACATGTACTTCACCCGCCTCTTCCCAGTCAGCAAAGGAATCGGTGTCGGATTTAATTACGACCTGAACCGCAGCGGTAATAGCACCATCAACTACAACCCCGTCTTTCCCGCGTCGGGGCGGCCATGATCGAGATCCGTTCGCTACGCGACATTCTGCGTCTGTTCTTCATTTTCCGGCGCGAATTCACCTGGGCCGTTGTCGTCACCATCATCGTGGCATTCCTTGGTGCCTATCTCCTGCCCGCCCGTTATGAATCCGACGCCCGCCTGCTGGTCAAACCCAGCCTAGAGAACACAACATTGCCGATCGAAGCCGGCAACCGTCCGGCGCTCATTGCGCCAAGCACACAACGCGACCCGATCGTCGACGAGGAAAAAATGCTGACGGGCCGTCCTATCGTCTATAAGGTCGCGGAGCGCTATATCAGTGGAATGTCCGATAACCCGCCCGAAGGATTCTGGAAAGAAATCAAATTTCAGATCAAAAAAATGGCTGGCGAAGCGATCGAATTGTTCCGCCAGTTTCTGCAGATGCTGGACCTGGTTGAAAAACAGTCCCCGGAAGAACGTCTGGCAAAAAAACTCGAAAAACAATTCGAAGCGAGTCATGCCCCCGGTTCCGCGGTAATCGAAATTACGTTTACCTGGGACGACCCTGTCGTCGCCCAGAAAATCGTCGAAACGTGGATCGATTTTTATCTCGAAGAACGTAGCCGCGCGCTGGGTCGTAAAAGCCTGTATCCCTTTTATGAAACGGAAACGCGGAAAACGTCCGAACAAATCGCCCAGATCAAGCAGGAAATGCTGCAGCGTCTGCAAGGGATCGACAGTTTCAGCATCCGGGAACGCCTGGAAAGCATGACCATGACGATCAACAAGGCGAATGAGGAACGCTTTCAGGCTCAGAACACTCTGGCGGGCTTGCAAAGTTCGATGGAAAAAGCACGTAAGGAATTGAACAGCCTACCGGCGGAAGTCGTCACTGAACGCCAGATCAGCCTTAATCCGACACAGCAGGATCTCAAACTGAAGCTGAATGAATTACAGCTCGAACGTGTCCGCCTGCAACGCACGTATAAGGACGAAGCGCCGCCGCTGGTGCAGATCAACAAGAATATTGCCGCGCTGGAAAAACAGATTGCCGGCGAAGCGGCGCAGATTCAGCGTTCCGAGAACCGTGCGCCCAATGCGTTGGCATTGCGCTTGAAACAGAGTATGCAGGATGGGCAACTGCGTATCGACCAGTTGAAAATCCAGATCAAGGAACTGGACGAATATATCAAGAAACTCACCGACGAACGATTGAAAGTGCTCGGCGACGAACCGGAACTGACCCGTCTGCAACGCGAACTGCAGACAGCCGAACAAAATTACACCCTTTACGCCGATAGCCTGGAAAAAGCGCGCATCGAGCGCGAACTGGAAAACAGCCGGATCAGCAATATTGCCATCGTCGAACACGCGACTTTCAATCCGAGCCGTATTTTCCCCAAGAGCCTGATGATCATCCTGCTTTCGTTCCCCGTCGGGCTGGCGGTCGGTTTTCTGACAATTTATCTCTGTTACCTCCTGGACCAACGGATCCACGACGGCGGACTGATTGAAAAAGAATTTTCCGTACCCCTGTGGGCCTCCTTGCAGGATCTCGGCAACAATCCGAACCATCCCACCCGGGTTTTTGCCGCCAATCTCTACCGTATGTACGGAATGTTGCCGTTGGAGAAGGTGGAAGAAAAAGGCCTGACGGTCGGAGTAACGTCCGCGTTGCGAGGCGAAGGGGTCAGTTTCGTCGTCAATTATCTCTGCCGCCTGCTCGTTGCCCGCGGTCATCGGGTCCGGGTCGGGAAACACGCTGCCGGCCCGGGTGAAATCGTACTCATCGACGCTTCCGGTCTCCTGAAACAGCGTGAATCCTTCGTCAGCCTGCGCCAGGCAGACATCGTGATCCTCGTCGTGGAAGCGAGAAAAACCACGATTCCCGTCGTGGAACATGTGTTGTCGATCATCTCTGCGGCATTTCTAAAAGTGGACGGCATCGTCATCAACCGCCGCCGGTTCGAAATTCCCGCACGCGTCCTGAATATGGTTTCGCGCCTGCGGAGTCAGAGTTGATGCGTATCGCCCTCCTGGCGCCATTGCCCCCGGAGCAAACCGGTATCGCAGATTACGCCGCCGCTTTCAAAACCGCGTTACAAGCGCAAGGAATCGAAGTAACGACCCCGCTCCCCGCGCTGGAACACGAGCCGAAAACTGTCCGGCGGCGCGTCGATACCGCTGACTGGCGGAGCATCGATCTGGTGCATGCCGAACTGGGTGGAGGGCGATTGGGAGAGTTTCATGCGCTGTCCGAATTGCGCCGCTGCTTTCCCTCCCTGCCCTTGACCGCCACCGTGCATGACCCGGAACGCCTGGTCTGGCGCCGCCACCATCTGCCGTGGCCATTTCGTCTTGCGGAATCTTTGCCTAAACCGTTTCCCCAGATTGCTACAGTACTTTGCGACCCGCTGACGCTACGCGAAGAACAGGCGCTGGCGCAGAGCCTGGACCATCTGGTCACGCTTACCCGGACAGGTGCCGAATGTCTGAAAACGCGCATGCGCCTGAATGCTCCGGGTCAGATCACCGTCATCCACCATGGCAACCGGGAAATCCCTCCTCAGCCGCTCCCAGCGCTGGACACAATACGGTTGCTGTATTTCGGGTTCATTTATCGCGGTAAGGGTATCGAGGACCTGCTCGACGCTCTGAATTTGAGCTTCCGGCGCAATCCGGCATTGCACGGAAAAATGCGCCTGACGCTGGCAGGCGGCAGCGCGCCGGAAATAGCGTTCGGAGCATGCGGAAACTATCTCGGTGAATTGCGTGCCCGAATCGAATCCCTGAATCTGACCGATGCCATCGACTGGCGGTTGAATCTGCCCGAAGCTACCATTCCCGAACTGATCCAGGCGCACCATGCGGTACTGCTCCCCTACCGGGAATCGAAAAAACTCTCCCTGCTCGGTGCCATGCGTGGCACCAGCGGCGTTTTATCCTGGGCCTCCGCCTGTGGCCGCGGCGTCATCTGTTCCGATGCCCGGGCTTTTGCAGAAGAAGTTTCGAATGGTAACGGAATTGTCTATCCCCAAGGTAATATTGAAGCTCTGAGCATTCGGATGCTTGAACTTGCTGAAAATACCAATATCATTTATCGATGGGCACAGAGGGCGTATGAAACCGGGTGCGAACGCGCTTGGCCGAATACGGCCATGAAATTTCGGAAATTATTCGAAAACGCCTGTCAAGGAGCTTAAATCATGCGGCAAAAGCAACAACAACGGTCGCAATCGTTGTCATTGTTTTCTTTTATTCAGGGGATATTCTCAACATTAAGGCTCTTATCTTTTCTCCCATGCGCTTTCTGGTGTATTTTCTGGTGTACCTCCGTCCAGGCCCAACCCATCAATCTGAAACCGGCACGCACGGTGGAATGGAAAGAGTTTCTCGGCGTCAACGCGCATTTTCTCTGGTTTTCCCCGGCACAATACGAACAGCAGATGGAAATGCTGGGTGACTTGGGGCTGGGATGGGTACGGATTGACGTGCACTGGTATCTGCACGAACCCGTCAAAGGCACCTACCGCCTCTCCGAACTCGACGGTGTCATCAATGCGACGAAAGCGCATAAACTGAAATCGGTCGTTTACGTCGTCGGCTCGGCACAATATGTGACCAGCGCTCCGTTCTTTTCCTCCACGCCAGATCAATATCCGCCGAAAGATCCGGCACAGTTCGCCGAATTCATGGCGTTGCTGGCCAAACGTTACAGCTCGGTAAATGCCTGGCAGGTATGGAACGAACCGAATCTGCCCAGTTACTGGCGGCTCTGGCCCAGTCCCGAAGGTTATGCACAACTCCTGGAAACTACGACCCAGGCGCTACGCAAGGTCGATGCGAACAAGCCCGTCGTGATGGCCGGTATGGCTTATTACAGCCAGATGCCTATCTCCGGCGCCTTGATGCTTGAAGCTTTGAACCGGCTCAATTCGATGCGTCTGGGAACCGTCATCGCCTACCATCCCTATTCGCTTTATCCGGAAGGCGACGATCCCGCCGCGCGCGATTTTCTGCTGCGCGCCCAGGAAATCAACCGGCAACTGCGCAGCATCAATGCGCAGAAAAGCACCAGCGTGCCGGAAATCTGGGCGACCGAATGGGGCTGGTCGAGCTATCCCGGCCCGCAGGAAGAACAGCCGATCATCGGCGCCGACGGCCAGGCCGACTACCTTTTGCGCCGGCTGGCCCTGATGAGCGCACTGGATTACGATCGCATTTTTCTCTTTGCTCTGAGTGATCTCGATGCGCGCGCCACTTTACGCGACCAGTATTACGGGTTGCTCGATCTCAAGGGAAATCCCAAGCCCGCTTACCGCGCGCTGAGAAATTTCCTTTCGATCACCGGTCCGAAACTGATTCCCGCCGCTTCCCTGCCACAGATCCAGAGTACGCCCAGCGATTTCTACAGCGTCGCCTGGCAGCGGGAGGACGGCAATCGCCTGTTGCTCTTCTGGAGCGCCAAGGGCGGAAACATACGCCTGCCCGGAATCAAGAAGGCTTTGCTTGTCGACCCCCTTTCGGGACGGCAGGAAACGCTTTCCGGCGATAACCAGGGAGTAAAAATCGCCGTCAAGTCGACACTACAGATGCTGCTCTGGCAACCGAACGCGTAGAAAGCGACTGGACAGCCATGCGCATTTTATGGATTCTGCCCTATCTGCCCTGGCCTACGACCAGCGGCGGCAAGACCCGGCAATATCATCTGTTGCGCGCGCTGTCCGAACGCGGCCACGAAATCACTCTGCTGGCACAGTCGAAAACGCTGCTCGACGACGAAGCCCGTTCCGCGCTGAATCCGCTGCTCAAGGAGCTTGTCGTCCTGCCGCGACGTCCGCTGAAAAGCCCGAAGACGCTCTCTGCCGCGCTGCTTGCGCCATACCCGCTGCTGGCCAGCATCAACGGTTTCGCTCCGAAACTGAACGCCACTTTCGAGCGATTATTGGCGGAACCATGGGACATCATACAGATCGAGCACAGCTACACGTTTCAACCCTACGAGCAATCGTTGCGCCGCCGGGGTCAGGCATTTCTGCTGACCGAGCATAATGTCGAATCGGCGCTCGGGGCAGCTACATACGATCGTTTGCCGGCCTGGCTGCGTCCAATCGCACGTTTCGACCAATGGCGCTACCGCCGCTGGGAACAGCGCGTGCTTCCCCAGGCCGCACAGGTGATCGCGGTTACCGGAGACGACGCCGCGCAACTGGCGCATATCGCCGGGCGGCCGGTTGCCGTCGTCGTCAATGGTGTCGACTGTGCCCGTTTCTCGGCCAACCAGCCGGATGCAAAAAGCATGCGCCTGCTGTTTGTCGGTAATTACGAATATGCCCCCAATATCGATGCCGTGCATTGGGCGGTCGAAGAAATCATGCCGCTGCTGTGGCTGCGCCGCCCGCAGGCGCGCCTGTGTATCTGCGGCTATGCATTGCCGCAGGAATGGTCCCGGCGGTGGACGGACCCACGACTCGAATGGCATGGATTCGTCGAGGACCTGGGCGCAATGCAACGCAATTCCGCGCTGTTCATCGCACCGCTGAAACATGGCGGCGGTTCCAAGCTGAAAGTCCTGGAGGCTCTTGCCGGCGGTTTGCCGCTGATCAGTACCGCCCAGGGCGTTTCCGGTCTCGATCTGGAAGCGGGGCATCATTACCTCGGCGGCGAGACTGCCGCCACGCTGGCGGACGCCGCGGCACAACTGCTCGGCGAACCGTTCCGCGCGCGCGACATCGGCGAGGCGGGACGCCGTTACGTACAGGAAAAACACGACTGGAAAAACGCCGCCGAACAGCTTGAAACGATTTACCGCTCATGCCGGGAACAGACGGTATCCGCGGAAGAAACCGCACGGAGCTAGCATGCGCGTAGGAATCGATTACCGTCCGGCACTCGTGGCACCGCAATCCGGTATCGGCCGCCAGGTCATCGCACTGGAAGAAGCTTTTCTCGCACGGCCGGACACCGTGCTCGAACGCTTTTCCGCCGGTCCCATGGACCATCCGTACCGCCAGTCGGGTGACTGTCATTTTCCGCCATGGCCGAGCCCGCTCGACGGCCTGCACCGGCCCAAACAGCGCCTGCTCTTCGAGTCCCGCTTTCTGCCGCAAACGCTGCGCCGGGAAAGAATCGATCTCTACGTCGCCACCGCCAACATGGGCCTGCCGCTGCTATCGCCGCGGCCGCGCGGCATGCGTTACGTGCAACTGCTGCACGACCTGTTTCAACTGACGCTCTCCAATTACCACGCGTCGCCATTGAAAAAACTCGCCTATCGCTGGATCGACCGTTTTTCGATCCAGCATTCGCTACGCGTTGCCGACCGTATCTGGACGCCTTCCTCCTACACCGCCGAAGAAGTACGCCGGCATTTCCCCTTTTGCGCTGAAAAACTGCGGGTGCTGCCCAATCTGGTACTTCCTTTTGCCGGCGAACCCGCCCCGCTCGACGGCAAGCACCTGCCGCCGCGTTTCTGGCTCGCGGTCGGCACGCGCGAACCGCGAAAAAACATTCCCTGGTTCGTCGACGCCTGGCGCGGCACCCGCGCCGAAAATGAAAATATTCCCGCGCTGGTGCTGGTCGGCGACAGTGGCGATCTGCCGCCGGAACAACGCACGTTGCCCGGTCTTCATGTCCTGGGCGGTCTGAGCGACGCTGAACTGTTTGTGCTGTACCGCACCGCCGAGCGGCTCTGGCAGCCCTCCTACGCCGAAGGTTTCGGCCTGCCCGTGATCGAAGCGCTCGGCGCGGGAACGCCGGTGGCCGTCGCTCGCGGCTCGGCACTCGACGAAATCGTACCGCCCGCGGCACCGCGCTTCGATCCACGCGACGGCGCCGCATTGTCCCGCCTGATGCGCGATCTGTGCCGCATGACCGCGACAACCGGTGCGGAATCGAACGGCGAAGAATCTCCCGAACGATGCCGCGCCTGGGCTGCGCGCTACGGCGAAGCCGCTTACCGCACGCGTCTTTACGAACTCGTGGAGGATGCATGCCGGTAATGCCGCTGGGTCGGGGAATTGCCGCTATCTGCGGTCTCGTTTTCGGCATTCTGCTCTGTTTTCTCGATCCCCCGAAAGTCATGATCGCGCTCATCGGCGCGCCCGTGCTGCTTTCCCTGATGTATCGCCCCTTGTGGGGGCTGCTGCTGTTCGCCGTCGTCGCCACCTGCATCCCCTACACCACCGTATCGTTCGGCGTGCGCACCACGATCAGCGAGGCGATTCTCGGCCTGACCTGGATCGGCGTGTTGTGGCAAGGGTTTCTCGGCCGCTACCGCCATCTCCTGCGCTGGCATCCCACCGAAACCGCGCTGTTGTGGCTGATGCTGTTTTCCGCCATTCCCTTCGTTTACGGACAGATCGCCATCCAGGCCGAAGGCAGCGGCGCCGTCAACTGGGTACGCTGGCTGCTCAACCTCTCGATTCTGTTCCTCGTTCCGCTGCTGTTGCGCGACGAACGCGACCGCGACCGGCTGATCGTCGCGCTCCTCGTCGGCACCCTGATCATGCTCACCGTCTCGATTCTCATCTTTCTCAAGGATCGTAACGCCACAAGCATGATTCCGCTGCTCACCAAGCTGAAATACGCGCACCCGGAAGCGGTGGAAGATATTTTTTCCGCCAACTACGCGCGCATGGCCTCTCCCTGGGTGCATCCGAACCTCACCGGCGGCGTGCTGGCGCTGTTCATTCCGCTGGCGCTGTTTTACGGCTGGACGCGCGCCGGCTGGCGGCGGCTGCTCGGATTGTCGGTCGCGATCCTGGGCTGCGCCGGACTGATGTTCTCGATCTCCCGCGGCGCCATCGTCTCGCTGGCGCTGGTGCTGATCTTGCTTACCTACAAGCGCGTTCCCTACAGCAGCCATATCCTGTCGATCGCCGTGGCCCTCGGCGTGGCGCTGGTGCTGTTTTATCCCCCGTTGCAGGAACGCATGCTGACCATTTTTTCCTCCACCAACGCCAGTACCGAAGTACGTATGGAGGAATACCAAATGTTCCCGGAAGCGATGGCGAGATATCCTTTGGGCATCGGCTTCAAAGTCGACCCGCCCGTTCCCGGCAGCGGACTACAGGGGATTTCCAACCTGTGGCTGAATTTCATCTACAAGACCGGCATTCCCGGCATGCTGCTGTTCATCACGGTGACGCTGTTCTGGTGGCGCGAAGTCCGGCCGCAGCAGAAACTCGTGCGAATCACCCGCGACAACGCGCTGTGGATCGGCAGCATCGCCGGCCTCCTGGCGGCATTGCTGACCGGGCTTTTCGATCATTACTTCAGCTTCACCATGGTGCTGATCGCGCTTTTTTGGCTCCTGATGAGCGTCAGCCTGCAGCAGGCGCGCCTCTTTCCCTTATTGCGCCAGGCGCCAGAGAAAAAGGAAGAAAACGCGAAAGGGATGACGGTACCCGCGCCATTCGAGCGCGATCCGGATATTATGGCAATAGACTTATCGAAACCGGACGCCTCAATTTCTAAATTTAATTAAATTTTCATCGTTAAATGTAGTGAGTTAACACGACAAATTAAATTCTAAATTTAGAATAACGCAGCTTCCGAAAACGTATCACCCGCTCACAGGGATGAAAAATCATGAAACATCGCATCAGACATTCACAAAACCTGCGGCAACAACTTCCCGTTTATGCGGCCGAACTCAACGTAGACGAGCGGGAACTGGGCGAAACGTTCGACTGGATGCTCGCCAACGACGTGGTTTTCG
>JAVBTC010000182.1:0-5070 GCA_031556405.1 Rhodocyclaceae bacterium | reverse complement strand
TGATCGAGCTTTATTACTGGCCCACTCCGAACGGACATAAAATCGGCATTTTTCTTGAAGAAACCGCTCTGCCTTACCAGGTCAAGCCGGTCAATATCAGTAAAAACGAACAGTTCGCGCCGGAATTTCTGAAAATCGCCCCGAACAACCGTATCCCGGCAATTGTCGACGATGAGCCCGCCGATGGCGGTGCTCCTCTTTCACTGTTCGAATCGGGCGCGATTCTCATTTATCTCGCGGAAAAAACCGGTCAGTTCCTGCCGCAGGAGCCGCGCCGGCGCTATGAATGCCTGCAATGGCTGTTCTGGCAGATGGCGGGCCTGGGGCCGATGGCAGGGCAGAATCACCATTTCAATCATTACGCGCTGGAAAAGGTTCCGTATGCCATCGACCGTTACGTCAAGGAGACCCATCGCCTGTATGGCGTTCTCAATAAACACCTGGCGGACCGGAATTTCATCGCGGGAGAATATTCGATTGCCGACATGGCCTGTTATCCATGGATACTGCCGGAGCGGCAGAGCCAGAATCTGCGCGAATTTCCCAACATCGCCCGCTGGCGCGAAACGATTGCCGAACGGCCCGCCGTGCTGCGTGCCTATGCGCTTGCGGACAAGGTCGGTCCACGGTAACCTGTCGGCTGTATAAAGGCATATATAACGCCTCCAGACACCGCATTTCTCATGGAAATGCGGTGTTCGAACCGGGCGGCGCTCGTACTGTCCTATGGAGTCTTTTTCCTGATTTCAGGAGAAAGGTAGACGACAGTAAATCGAATCGAGCGGCGAGCGCCGCATGGAGGTTATCGTGAAGAAATTTTTATGTTCCTGTGTTTTACTGGCCGGCCTGCACGGGATGGTTCAGGCCGCCGAAGATACTTACGACCCGGCGAGCGGGCTTTTGACGCTCCCGCAAGTCAACGTTTCGGGAAAGGGAGAGTTTTGCGATCTGCAACTGAATCTCAAGGGGGATGGCGCCTGGACGCTTCTCGCCGCCAACGCGTGCACTCCGCAGCAGCCGTCGGTCGACCAGTTCGCCTTCGCTACCGAGGAACTGATACTGCCGCGGCTTTCAGTGGCAGGAATGGGGGCTTTCTGCAGTCTGCGCGTCCGGCTGGGAAGCGACGGACATTGGGAAGTCCTTTCCTTCATCCAATGTTCGGACATTCCGGATATTCCCTATTGAGCAGTGGCGGATCGGCGGACATTCCAACCCGTTGAACCGATTAACAGTGCGGGCCGTAAAATGAAGCGTTTTACGGCCCGCGTTCCGATGAACCCATGATGTAGAAGACATTTTTAACACAGGGAACGAGATAAAAATGGTAAGGGAATCTTTTGAAGGCGTGAGTGCGTTTTTACGTTGTTTTCTTTTCTGTTGCATGCTGATTGCCTTTCCCGTCCACGCCGATCAGGTGCAGGTTGCGGTGGCTGCCAATTTCGCCGGGCCGATGGAGAAAGTCGCCGCCGCGTTCAAGGAAAAGACCGGCCACGAGGTCTTGATTTCCAAGGGATCGACCGGAAAGTTCTATGCACAGATCAAGAACGGCGCTCCGTTCGAAGTATTTTTCTCCGCCGACGATGAGACGCCGGCCAAGCTGGAACAGGAGGGCCAGGCGGTGGCCGGTTCGCGCTTTACCTATGCCATCGGCCGGCTCGTGTTGTGGAGCACCAAACCCGATTTCGTCGATGACAAGGGAGAAATACTGAAAAAAGGCAATTTCGAACGCCTTGCCATCGCCAGCCCGAAACTCGCCCCCTATGGCCGTGCGGCGGAAGAAACGCTGAAAGCGCTCGGTCTTTACGACAAGCTCGAACCGAAATTCGTGATCGGCGAAAACATCGCGCAGGCCAACCAGTTTGTCGCCACCGGCAATGCCGAGCTGGGGTTCGTCGCGCTGTCGCAGGTTTACGAGGACGGCAAGATCAAGCAAGGGTCGGCGTGGATCGTCCCGATCCTGCTGCACAAGCCGATCCGCCAGGATGTGGTGCTGCTCAATCCGGGCAAGGACAAACCCGCGGCAAAAGCGCTGCTCGAATTCATGAAATCGGACGCTGCCAAGGCGATAGTTACCGCAGCGGGATATTCACTGTAAAACAGTGCAGGCTGTATTTCCCGTGCGGCAAGACAAACCATGCTGAATCCGGAAGGCTGGGCGGCTATCGTCCTCACCCTCAAACTCGCCGGCCTGACGACCGTCATCCTGCTTGTTTTGGCCACGCCGCTGGCATGGTGGCTGGCGCGTTCGCGCGGCGTCGCGGCCAGCATCGTCGGAGCGTTGACGACATTGCCGCTGGTGCTGCCGCCGACCGTGCTCGGGTTCTACCTGCTGGTGGCGATGGGAGAGCACGGCCCGCTCGGCTGGCTGACGCAGCAATTGGGCTGGGGACTGCTTTCGTTCACGTTCACCGGGCTGGTCATCGCCTCGGTGATTTATTCGATGCCATTCGCGGTGCAGCCGTTGCAGCAGGCATTCAGGGCCATCGGCGAACGTCCGCTCGAAGTCGCCGCCACGTTGCGCGCGTCGAAAATCGATACCTTTTTTTCGGTCGTGCTGCCGCTGGCCAGGCCCGGGATCATGACGGCGGCGGTGATGAGCTTTGCCCACACGGTCGGCGAATTCGGCGTCGTATTGATGATCGGCGGCAATATCCCGGGACGGACGCGCGTCATCTCGGTGCAGATTTTCGATCATGTCGAAGGTCTGGAATATGTCCAGGCGCACTGGCTCTCCGGCGGCATGCTGTTGTTTTCGTTCGCCGTGCTGCTCGCGCTCTACCTGCTGCAGCGGCGCAATCTCCGGATCATCTGACCCGATATGGGAACTATGGGGACCATGGGGATTCGCGCCCGCTTCACGCTCGATCAGGGCGCTTTCCGTCTCGATACCGCTTTCGAACTGCCGGGACGGGGCGTTTCGGTGCTGTTCGGTCCTTCGGGTTCCGGCAAGACCTCGCTCCTGCGCTGCATTGCCGGCCTCGAACCGGCTGCGCGCGGCGCCCTGGAAGTCAACGGCGCATGCTGGCAGGACGATAAAAAAGGGTTTTTCCTGCCGCCGCATCGGCGCGGCCTGGGGATGGTATTCCAGGAAGCCAGCCTTTTCCCGCACTTGAACGTACGACGCAACCTGGACTATGGATTTTCCCGCACACCCATGGATCAGCGGCGCATCGGCTGGGATCAGGCGGTGGGGTGGATGGGGATAGAACATCTTCTGGAACGGCGGACTCAGCATCTTTCCGGCGGCGAACGCCAGCGCGTCGCCATCACCCGCGCGCTGCTCGCGTCGCCGTCGCTGCTGCTGCTCGACGAACCGCTGACGGCGCTCGACTTCAAGCGCAAGCAGGAAATTCTGCCGTATCTCGAAAATCTGCAGCGCGAACTGGATATTCCGTTGATTTACGTCAGCCATGCGCTCGAAGAAGTCGTCCGCCTGGCCGATTACCTGCTGTTACTGGACGCTGGCAAGGTGGTCGCCGCCGGCGTGCCGACGGAAATTCTCTCCCGGCTCGATCTTCCCGGCGCGTTTGGCGACGAGGCGGGAACGGTGATCGAGGCGCGAATGGAAGAGATCGACACGCACGACCGGCTTGCCCGGCTTGCGTTCGCCGGAGGCGATCTCTGGGTGCCGCTCACGCCGGCGCTGGAGTCGCTCGCGCCCGGCGCTCCGGCGCGCATCCGCATTCATGCCCGCGATGTCAGCGTCGCTCTGAGCGAACATACCGATTCGAGCATCCTCAACCGCATTCCGGCGGTCGTCGAATCGTCCGCCGCCGCCGAACACCCCGCGCACATGTTATTGCGGCTGTCGGCGGCGGGCGTTCCCATCGTCGCCCGCATCACGCGCCGCTCGCACGAGGCACTGGGCATTCGTCCAGGACTGCCGGTCTGGCTCCAGATCAAGGCGGTGGTGCTGGTGTGAAGACGGCCGGGTAGCGCTGCCATTACTTGTGGCGCCATTTTTTACTACACCAATATCGATGGGATTTTGTACCTGTCAACTTTGACAGGTTTACAATCTACTGACATGCCTGTATTTTCCCTATTTTCATATGAAAAGGGAGTGTTCCATGGCGCAGGATATGTTTCTCAAATTAAGCGGGATCGACGGCGAGTCGATGGATGCCAAACATACGAAGGAAATTGAAGTCACCTTCTGGACTTGGTAAATGACCCAAGAATCGAACATGCACATGGGTTCCGGTGGCGAGGCAGGGAAGGCAACGGTCGGTGACTTGAAATTTGACCGTCTGGTGCTACATGCGAAACCTTGGATTTGGCCTTTCCTGTCGGAGTCGAGGCGATGGTGAAGGCTCAAACCCAGTTACTCTCTTAAACTTACCCGGATGCTCATCGTGGAAGTTCGCGGCTGGCAACTGACGTATCTCGGACACGGCACCTACTGCAAAAGCTGTGAGGATGTTGACCTTGATACACAGGAAGAAGAGATGAGAAAGGAAGCGCGATGAGCGCCAACAACACCAAAAAAGTAACTGTCTTCGGCGTGCCGGAACGAATCACATTAAACGGAGTTGAATATATCCGCTCCGATCTTGCTAGGAACGCTATCGACGTAGCCTGCAAAAGGGAAAATGCATTTGCAACCGCAGTCCTCGCTGTCCGCCATTATGCCGAAACACATCCGCGCCCTGTGCAGGTCAACCAGCAGCAAGCAGCCGAAATGCTCGGACTCTCTGTGCCGACGATCCGGAAGCTGGTGCGTGCCGGAACGTTAAAGCTGAATAGCTGCGGACTGATTCTGGTTTCGCAGATTGACGCATTGTTGGAAGAGCGGTGATGGGCATCTGTCCGCCGACCGAAGGGGAAATGAAATGATGTGGTTGATACCTACTGAAATCACGGTGATCTGCGTTCTCGCGGCTGCATTCTGGCCGAATGGCGGAGGGATGTTCGCTGGACTGACAAACATCTAAGAACCTGTTCACGATCTTTGAAGCAGTAGAGCCAGAAAAGCAAAATGGATGAACTGTAGGCTGGTGTTCAGTAGCCTCTCACAGTTTTTCCAAAGCCTGCGGCACTTATCCAGCCAAGCAAAAGAGCGCTCGACGA
>JAVBTC010000131.1:0-14201 GCA_031556405.1 Rhodocyclaceae bacterium | reverse complement strand
TCGTCGCCGGCGCCCGCTCGAGCCCGGAGTGTTTTGAAAGCGCGCGCGACCCGACCGGGTGGCCTTCCGAGATGTAGTGTTCCACCAGAACCTTGAACAGAATGCGGGAGCGATCGTCGAGCATAAGAGGATTTTACAAAGATTCCGCGCGGGAGAAGGAGAGAAGTGGAGTGAGCCGCCGCGCCGGTTCTTTATATCCGGCAATGAAATTATAAATATATTCAATTAATTCGTTCATTTATATCATTACAATTGCCGAAGTAAATTTAACTTATATATGGAATGTGTTTCGTCCCTTCCGCTCAGAACGCATCCGGCGTCCTGTCGATCTGGAACACGCTGCACAGGTAGCGAAGAAAATTCTCGTCTTCGCACATGCATTTGCCGGGGCTGTCGCTGATCTTGGCAACGGGCTGCCCATTGCAACTGACGAGCTTGATCACGATATCGAGCGTTTCCTGACCGCAGTCGTTGGAAAGATTGGTGCCGATGCCGAAGCGTGGACGGACGCGGTCGCCGAAATGGCGGTACAGCGCGAAGGCGCGGTCGAGCGTGAGGCCGTCGCTGAAAACGAACGCCTTCGTGGCCGGGTCGATGAGCATTTTGTGGTAATGGGCGATGGCTTTTTCGCCCCATTCGTAGGGGTCGCCCGAATCGTGGCGCAGGCCATCGAACAACTTGCAGAAGTAGAGATCGAAGTCGCGCAGGAACGCATCCATGCCGACGACGTCGGTGAGCGCGATGCCGAGGTCGCCGCGGTATTCGCGCACCCAGTGTTCGAGCGCGTTTTTCTGGAAATCGCGCAGCCTCGAACCGAATGACTGAAACGCCTGCAGGTATTCGTGCGCCATCGTGCCGATGGGGACGATGCCATGGCGGCGGGCGAGATCGACGTTGCTCGTGCCCTGCATGAACGGGGCACCGTCCCGCGCCAGCGTGGCGACCACTTCTTCCTGCCAGAGGCGTGAAAAACGGCGCCGCGTACCGAATTCGAAAAAGATGAAATCGAAGGTGTGCGGCGGTTCTTCCGCGAAGCGGCGCAGCTTTTCGATTTTCTCCGCCAGCCGCGCGCGCCCGGTGGCAATCGCTTCTTCCTGCGGGAACCGGCGGAAATGGATTTCGTTCAGGGTGGCGAGCACGTAGATTTCGAACAGCATGCAATGCAGCATCGGACCCTTGACGCGGATGTCCAACATTTCCGGCTGCGCCTCGGAAACCGAGATGGAAATGAATTTGCGCTGTAACTGAAAGAGACGCAAAAAGTCGACGAAATCGGATTTGATGAAACGCAGCCTGCTTAAGAATTCGAGCTCTTCTTCCTTGAACCGCAGCGTACACAGATGTTCGATCTGCGCTTCGAATTCTTCGTACAGGTTCGTCAACGGCAGGCGCGGCGTGTTGCGGCATCTGAAAGCGTATTCGGCCTGGGTCTGCGGATGGCTGTGCAGGATTGCCTGCATCATCGTGAATTTATAAAGGTCGGTATCGAGCAGCGACGTGACGGCCGGACGGAAAGCGGACGGCATCGAGGTCTCCCTGGTGAAATCGGACGAATTGGAAAGGAATAGAAAAGCGAAGACGCGGAGGCAAGGAAAAAACTGGGAAACTAGGATTCGGAGGCGAATTCCGTACTGCGCTCCAAACGCATGCCGCGTGCGCGCATTCCGGCGACGAATTCCCCGGCTGCGGCGGTAAAACCGGATACCGGGCTGCTGCAATCGGTCAGCAATACCAGCTCGGGGCGCGAAGCGGCGGGCAGCGTTTGCTCGAAATGATCGGCGATATCGCGTACGGTGCCGGCCACGCAATGCGACAGCGCCTCGCCGGCGACCAGCAGCGTTCCGGGAGAAGCCAATTGCGCCAGCCAGCCGGTATCGGGCAGGGTGCATGCATCGCCCGCGTCCGGAATCTCGGCCTGCACGGCGGAATAATGCTCGGTGTCGATGTTCGCGCCTTTTGGCACGTAGCGTATGGGCTTTTGCGTCTGCCGCGTCCAATCGTTCAATGCGGCGAAAAGCGGCGCATACACGTTGTGTCCCCAACTGCCGATCAGACAATGTTCGGGCCAGATCATCAGCGGATAGCGTCCGCGTGCGGCAAGCGCCGTCACGTATTCCAGGCCTTTTGCGCGCCGCGCCGGGTCGCACATCCGCCAGCGTCCGGCGACAATCGCCTCGGCATCGATGACGGTGAAGGGCGGAGGCGGCCGGCCGGCTTCATCCCGCCATGCCCACGGATGCGCGATATCGAGGGGGTGGTGCGAATCCAGCGTGACATGGATCGCATCGATGCCGGCGCCTTCGCGCCCGATCAGTTCCGCCAGCCTTTGCAGATCCGCGGCAGCGCCCGGAACCGGCAGCGCCGCGCCGGAAATGTCGCAGAAATCGTTTTGCGGATCGACGATCAGAAGTTGGATAGTGCGGGAATCAGCCATCTTGCAAGCCCTGGAATCTCATCCTGCCCGGGACGCTGTTTGGAAGCTGCGGCGGAGATTTGTCGCGGCGGCTGCGACGGCACTCGATTTATGAAATATAAGAAACGCATCCGCCATATGGGCATGGATATATGAGCGTAGATTGTAGCAGCGTCCGGAGGTTCCTTGACGGCGAGGTATCCGTCCGGGAAAAGCCGGGCTGGCCGGAGAAAGGCGGGATTGCAGAATCGATATTCGCGCTCAGCGCGAAACTGCGTAAAACTGCTCTAGAATGTGCGTTGGCCGATCCTGCAGTAAGGCATGGAACCGTGCGAAAAAGTGCGGAAAAACGTGGGAAAACTCGTTACGGCGCGTGGGGGCTTGGTAGGAGCGGCACCCGTGTGCGACACATGAACCGCAGGATTTATCGACGATTACGAAAAGTCACGACGGGAGATGAGTTATGAGTAAGACGGAAACCTCCAATCTGCGCAGCATAGCCCTGGTCGGGCACGGCGGCGCCGGCAAAACGATGCTGGCCGAGGCGCTGCTGGCCGCCAGCGGCGCGATTTCCACCCCCGGCAGCATCGAACGCGGCAGCACCGTCTGTGATTTCGATCCGCAGGAACGCGCCGTGGGACACTCGCTCAATTCCGCGCTGGCACGGTATGAATGGAAAGATGCCCAGATCCAGTTGATCGACACCCCGGGATACCCCGATTTCGCCGGCCAGGCAATTACCGCGCTGGCGGCGGTGGATACGGCGCTGGTCGTGATCAACGCGCAGACCGGCATCGAACTGACCGCCGAACGCATGATGCGCCTGGCGGAAAAACGACGGCTGGCGCGGATGATCGTGATCAACAAGATCGATGCCGAAAATATCGATCTGCCGGCCCTGGTGACGCAGATCCGCGAACGTTTCGGCAAGGAATGTCTGCTGCTCGACCTGCCCGCGCATGAGGCGCACGACGTGGTCGAAGTGTTCGAACACGATTCCGGCGACGCCGATTTCGATTCCATCGCCGAAGCGCACCGGGCGCTGATCGACCAGATCGTCGAAGAGGATGAAAGCCTGCTCGCGCAATATCTCGAAGACGGCGTCGACCCCAGTCCGGAAGCCTTGCACGCGCCGTTCGAAAAAGCCCTGCGCGAAGGACACCTGATTCCGATCATGTTCGTTTCGGCGAAAACCGGCGCAGGCATTCCGCAACTGCTCGACGTGCTCACCAAGCTGGCGCCGAACCCGAGCGAAGGCAACCCGCCGATGTTCCAGCGCGCCGATGCCGGAGGCGCGGTCACCGAATTCAAGGCGCTGCCGGATCCGGATCTGCATGTGCTCGCCCACGTATTCAAAATCACCGTCGATCCCTATATCGGCAAAATCGGCATCTTCACCGTGCATCAAGGCACGATCAAAAAAGACATGCAACTTTTCATCGGCGAAGGCCGGCGGCCCTTCAAGGTTGCGCACCTCTACCATGTCCAGGGCAAGGAATACATCGAAGTCGATGCCCTCGTTCCGGGCGAAATGGGCGCCATCGCCAAGGTGGACGAAATCGTGTTCGACAGCGTTCTGCACGATTCGCACGACGAAGACGACATCTTCCTGAAACCGCTCGAATTTCCGACGCCGATGCAAGGCCTCTCGGTGGAAACGAAGAAAAAAGGCGACGAACAGCGATTGTTCGACATTCTCGGCAAACTCGCGCTCGAAGATCCGTGCTTCATCGTCGAACGGCATCCGACTTCGAACGAAACCGTGATCCGTGGCCTGGGCGACATGCACCTGCGCGCCAAGCTGCAGCGCATGCAGGATCAATACAAACTCGAGGTCGACACCCGTCCGCCGAGCATTCCCTACCGTGAAACCATCACGCGCAACGCCGAGACGACCTACCGGCATAAAAAGCAAAGCGGCGGCGCCGGGCAATTCGGCGAAGTCGCGCTCACCGTCGAGCCACTGCCGCGCGGCACCGGTTTCGAATTCATCGACTCGGTCAAGGGCGGTGCGATTCCCGGCGTCTTCATGGCGGCGGTGGAAAAAGGCGTGCGGCAGGCGCTCTCCGACGGCGTTGTTGCAGGCTTCCCGGTCGAGGACGTGCGCGTGACCGTTTTCGACGGCAAGACGCACTCGGTCGACGGCAAGGAAATCGCCTTCTTCACCGCGGGCCGCAAAGCGGCGATGAACGCCATCCGCATGGCCGCGCCGATCGTGCTGGAACCGATCGTCGAAATCGAAATCGTTGCGCCCGACGAAGCCATCGGTGACCTTTCCGGCGACCTTTCCGGCAAGCGCGGCCATGTCACCGGCACCGACACGCGCAGCCGCAATTTCACCGCGATCATCGGCCAGGTGCCGCTGGCTGAGCTGAATGACTACGGCTCACGCCTGAAATCGCTGACGGCGGGGCGCGGCGCCTATACCGTTTCCTTCTCCCATTACGCGCCGGTGCCGCCGCAGATGCAGCAGCAGATGGCATCGCAGCACAAGGTGCAAGAAGAAGATTGAGCGTCGAATAGCGGACGGGGCATCCATTGCTACAGCGATGGACGCCCCGTTTGTTATTTACAAACAGCCGACGGTGTAATTTATTCTAAATTTAAGTGATATTTATTCTGGTTTTTGTATTCTGTTTTATTTTGTAATTATTTTTATAAATTTAGAATTTAATAAGCGCCCGCTGCCTGAAAACAATGGTGCTTGGCAGCGCGGAAAAATGCTTTAAAATACACCCCTCACCATGGGGACGTAGCTCAGCTGGGAGAGCGTCGCGTTCGCAATGCGAAGGTCGGGAGTTCGATCCTCCTCGTCTCCACCAAGATTACATCTAAAGTAGTCCAATATAGCCCGGAAACCTCAATAAAAAAGCGGTTTCCGGGCTTTTTGTTGTCCAGTACGTCCGAAGTAATCCATTGCAATCCGGGGGTGTCTGGGGGTACTCTTGGGGGTATGCTCCCAAGTCGTGGGGGTATTTCTCCAAAGGATGCCGCCATGAGCCTGACCGATACCGCAATCAGAACCGCCAAACCCGCCGTGAAGCCTGTGCGAATGTTCGACGGCGGAGGGCTTTATCTGGAAGTGTCTCCGGCAGGCGGCAAGCTCTGGCGGATGAAGTACCGCTTCGGTGGAAAGGAAAAATTACTTTCCTTTGGCACATACCCGACCCTGTCTCTCAGGGACGCCCGCGAACGGCGCGACGAAGCAAAAAAACTGCTCGCCAATGGCACAGACCCCGGCGCGGTAAAGAAGGCGCAAAAGGCCGCAGCGGTTGTCGCAAGCACAAACAGTTTTGAGGCGGTGGCGCGGGAATGGCTTGAAAAGTGGCGCATTGACAAGGCGGAAAGCCATTCGAGCAAAGTCATTGCCCGTCTCGAACGCAACGTTTTCCCGTGGATCGGCAACCTGCCGGTATCCGGGATTACCGCGCCGCTGGTGCTCTCCGTCCTGCGCCGCATCGAGTCGCGTGGCGTGATCGATACCGCGCACCGCGCCAAGGAAAACATCTCGCAGATAATGCGCTATGCTGTGGCGACCGGACGCGCCGAGCGCGATCCCTGCCCCGATCTTCGCGAGGCACTCCAACCAGTGAAACACGAACACATGGCGGCGCTTACGAAGCCGGAAGACGTGGCGCAATTGCTTCGGGCAATCGATGGTTTCAAAGGCACTTACGTTGTCCGTGCGGCGCTGGCGCTGGCTCCGCTGGTGTTCGTTCGCCCGGCAGAACTACGGGGCGCAAAGTGGGAAGACATCGATCTTGAAAAGTCGGAATGGCGCTACACCGTCTCGAAGACGAAGACCGAACACCTTGTACCGCTGGCGCGGCAAGCCGTGGAAATACTGCGTGACTTGCAGCCGCTCACCGGCGCCGGTGAGTTCGTCTTTCCAGGGCGTGACCCAAAACGCCCGATAAGCAATTCAACCATCAATGCGGCGTTGACCCGCATGGGCTATGACACAAAAACCGAAATCACGGGCCACGGCTTCCGGGCGATGGCGCAACCCCTGTTGGCCGAAGAACTGCATTTCCAGCCGTATGCAATCGAACGCCAGTTGGCGCACAAGGTTCCGGATACCCTGGGAGCGGCCTATAACCGCACGAAATACCTGAAGGAGCGCCGGGAGATGATGCAGGCTTGGGCGGACTACCTGGGCAAGCTGAAGCACGGCGCGGAAATTGTGCCGATTCGCACGGCAGTTGCTTAAAGCGTTAAAAATCATATGCTTGGACGGGGCACAATCCGTCCGCAGGGCTGTACGAAAAAAGTGTAGAAAATAGGTATCCATTCCGATTGACGAAATCGGATGTCTTTTTCGATATTAGAAAGGAATGGATATGCAACACTTACCCGAAACCGGCTTTCTGCGCGTGGCGCAGATTTGCGGCGACCGCAGAACCAATACCCCCGGCTTGATTCCGGTGAGCCGTGCGACATGGTGGGCGGGCGTCAAGAGCGGTCGTTTCCCCCAGCCCGTAAAACTTAGCGAAGGCACGACCGCTTGGCGCGTGGAAGATCTCCGCGCCTTGATCGAATCTTTGCGGAAGGCTTGACCATGAAGCCCCACAAAGGAAAAGCCATTGCGGGGAGGGCTGCGCCATGATCCCCGTTCGCTATTCACGTGGCGCAACCGTGAAGGATAACAAACCCGCGCAACGGAAAGCCGCAACGTTCGACGAGTTCGCGGATGCCGTATTGAACGACCGTGCGGCTGCCAAGGGCAAAGCCTATGTCTGCGCACCGATGGCAAAAGGCACACACCGCGACCCGAAGAAATACCTGGGGGAAGCAACGTGGCGTCAAAAGCATCTGGCTCAGCCCCGCGCTTTCCTTCCGTTCGACCTTGACGGCTTTGATACCCCGGAAGCCTTCGCAGAACTGCTGCAATGGCTGGAACGCTTCAAGGGGTTCGCCTACACCACGGCCAGCCACAAGCCCGAGGCCCCGCGCTGCCGGGTAGTGCTGGCGCAAAGCCGGGAGCCGGAGGAAGGCCGGAGACTTGGCCGAGCGATACAGACGATGGTCGAGCGTGACCTGGGCGCGGGGCGCGTGAAATTCGACGAATCGGTCTACAGGGCCGAACAGCCGCTTTTCACGCCCCTGCACGGAGCGGAGGCATTCCGCTTCGAGGGTACGCCCGTGGATGTTGACGCGGTTCTTGCCGAAACGTCGGGGGTGCTGGCCAAGGATCGGGATTCCCGCCCCGCGACCACCCCGGCGAAGCGAGAGGCAGCAATCGCCGCTGTTGATCCAGTAGTGGAAAAGCTCCATTCGCTAGGCTTGTTCAAGAGCGACCAAGGCAACGGGAAATATGCCGTGCATTGTCCTTTCCGCGACGAGCACACCGGCGAGAGTGCCGAAACCAGCACGGTCTATCTATTGCCGCGTTTCAACGGCGTGCAATACGGCAAATTCCATTGCCTGCACGTCCACTGTGAAGGCCGTAATCAGGAAGACTACATCGAAGCCCTGGGTTTGAAGCCCCACGAGGTATGGGCTGCGCATCGCGGCGAGCGCAAGCCTGAGGTATGCACCTATGCGGGCGGGCACTTCAAGGTATCGGCGCAGGGTGTGTTTTTTATCGGCAAGGATAAGGAGGGCGTAGAAAAACCCCCTATGCGGATTTGCTCCCCGCTATTCATCTTGGCGAAGACGAGAGACACCAAGGGCTGCGAATGGGGGCGGCTGCTCAAATGGCAGGACAGTGACGGAAACCTGCATCAATGGGCGATGCCCATGGAAATGCTGCAAGGCGACGGCGCGGACGTGCGGCGCGAACTGGCACGGTATGGGCTGCACATCACGCCGTCGCGTCAGGGCCGCGAACTGTTCATGGCCTACATTCAGACATGGCCGGTTGAAGCGCGGGCACAGTGCGTTGACCGGCTTGGGTGGAACGGGGCGATTTTCGTCACTCCGGCGCTGGCGGTTGGGGCGAACGATGAATCCGTGGTTTTTCAGAATACCGGCGCAATTGAACCGGCGCTTTCCACGGCGGGGACATTGGAGGATTGGAAAAATTCGGTTGCCGCGCTTGCTGCCGGGAATTCCCGTTTAGTGTTCGCCTTGTCCGTGGCCTTCGCCGGAACGCTGGCGGAACTGGCCGGAGAGGATTCGGGCGGGTTTCATTTTCGCGGCGCTTCTTTCTTCTTCCGGCAAAAGCACGGCGCTGAAAGTCGCCGCTTCCGTGTGGGGCAATCCGTCCGAGTATCCGAGGACGTGGCGAGCAACCACGAACGGGCTGGAAGGGCTGGCTGCCATCCATAACGATGGACTTCTGATTCTCGACGAACTCTCGCAGATCGACCCGAAAGAAGCCGGGGAAGCGGCCTATATGCTGGCGAACGGGCAAGGCAAAACGCGGGCTTCCCGTAGCGGCGCGGCAGGCGTTCCGCTGGAAGTTGCTGTTTCTTTCTGCCGGGGAGGAAAGCCTGTCCGCGCTCATGGCACGGGCCGGACACAAACCGAATACCGGGCAGGAAATCCGCTTGGCCGATATCGAATCTGATGCGGGCACGGGAATGGGGGCTTTTGAAACGCTGAATGGCCAGCCCACCCCGGCGGTACTGGCGCAGGCATTGAAAGACGCGGTCAGCCGATCCTATGGAACGGTGGGCATGGAATGGCTGCGGCGCATCGTGGAGCATCGCACGGAGATCAAGGGAGAGATTGACGACCGTATCCGCGCCTTTGTCTCCGCGACCGTTCCGGAAGGTGCCGCAGGGCAAGCGGAAAGGGTGGCGCGGCGCTTCGGTCTGACCGCCGTAGCCGGGGAACTGACGACACGTTTCGGGCTTACCGGCTGGCGGGAAGGCGAGGCGAGCACGGCGGCAGGCACATGTTTCGCGGCTTGGCTGGAAGGGTTCGGTGGCACGGGCAACCGGGAAGAACGCGCCATGCTCGCCCAAGTGAAAGCTTTCTTCGAAGCGTACGGGTCAAGCCGGTTCGAGCATTGGCGTTCCAGCGCCGAGCAGCGCATCCCGAGCCGCGCCGGGTTCGTGAAATTCCCTTCCGAAGAATCGGAATACTTCCAACAATCCCGCTAGCCGGAAGATTATCTTGCGGAGTTTTTCGATTCACCTCCCATCGTTGAACCGCCGAAATACTACGTGCTCCCCGAAGCCTTCAAAGCCGAGGTGTGCAAAGGGCACGACCCGAAGGCTGTTGTGCGGGCGCTGCGGAAAGCGGGATGGATCGACCCCGGCGAGGGCGGCAGGCCGATGCCGAAGCCGCGCCTGCCTGGACTCGGCCTGACGCGCTGTTACGTGTTCAACGGGCGGATGTGGAGCACGGAGGAAAACTAAGTGCGAACTTATCGAAAAAAAGCGGGGACAGCGGGGATGGCCAATAACGGCGCGGCTTTCCGTGTCCCCATTTTAAAAAAAGCTTTGGGGGACAATGAGGACAAACTTCCTGGAGCGCGAGGGCGAATCAATGTGTCAAGCCGCTCGGCTTTCAGTGCGGTTGCCAATGACCTCCGGCCCACAACAATTGGATGTGGTCACAAGGCGCTGAAGCGCCATGGACGTGTTCTGACGCGAATCAAATTATAGGGAGAACGGCGGCGGACCATCCTCCGCCATATAGTTAAAAAATACGGGTCTTAGTGGCCCGTTTCCTTTTTTATCCCCACAAAAAAACCTACAACAAAACGGAAGTTGAATGCGACCGTTTGCTACTTCTTGATAAGGTCTTGCCGCAACTCCCCGACGTTCCATGCCGTGATTCCTTCTTTTCGGTGCGGCGTGGGAATCACTCCCTTTTTTACCTTGCGCCACACCGTCGGTTTTGAGCAGGCATACAACGCCGCCACCACGGGCAGACGCACCAGGGCAGCATCGGGGAGACGGTCGAAATTCGACAGGGTATGCAGATCGTTCTGAGACATCGCTTTCATTTTTGACTTCCTCTGTGATGGATTCGGGAATACCCCGAGAAATGGGGATGGAACTCCGTTGTCTGCTGGGCGTGATGAAGGCCACCAGCACTTGAAAAGAAGAACGCTGTCGGCACGAGGTACGATACCGGGGGCGTGCAGGGGTACGGAGCGGGATTTTCCGGGTTGGAGTCGCGTGAAACGTATTTCCACGTTGGTTCCTGCATTGGATAGGTATCGATTTGGCGCAGGCTGTCAGGTCGGAGGGGCGACGATGTTTTCGTTGTTGAGAACCTTCTTATATAGAAGATAATTCCACGTCATATACAAAAACTCGGTGCCGTCCTCATTGGATTTGAAACCATATAAGTCTGGCCGAGGGTGTAATCTGTCGCCGTTTTCTACCAAGATTGATGCGGTTTCTATAAGCGCTTTTGTTTCAATCGCTGCCGCAGCGCTGAGAGGGCCTCCCCGCTGAATCAGGTAAGCCTGTATCGTCAGGTGCGGATAAAGATGCCCTTCTTTTTGGTTTTGAATAGCCCGCAATCTCTTCTGATACTCCGTTTCATGTCCAGAAGGCAATTTGGTTCTGATCGTGAAGGAATCGTGGCGCATGCCCCATTGAACGCGGCTGGCAATACCGCGTATTGCCGTTGGGCCATATTGAATCTGCCAAGCATCGATACCGGCAAACAGGTCCAGTTCATCCTTGAAATTCTTTTCTGCCACCGCTTCCACTGGTCGAAGTACTCCCCCACTGAGCAGGCGAACGGAGGAGATGTGCGGCCACACAATATTTTGAAAGTCGCGGGCGCTATCGCTGAGAAGTTCGGTGATGTTCATCGAAACCCTTCGGTTGCTTGAATTGTTGTTGATTTGTTCCGCCGTATTCAATGACTGATTTCGGTTGGCAATACCAATCAGGCAATGACGAAAGTCTAACACCGCAGCGAATGTCGCTTACTCGGATGTAGTTAAAAAGCATAATAGTTTTTGACTCGAAGCGTACCTGTCAGAACTATCAGGGGTGTTTTGTCATGAGCGTTTCCGTGATCGGCTAATTTCCATCATTCGTGTTGTTTTTCTTGACGGGTTGTACGATGTAATTTCCTTCGTAACTGATTTGACTCCTACAACATCGAAAACACGCTGAACGAGGGCGCAAAAAAACGGGCGGTTTTTCGGGCCGCCCGTCAGAAAATCAATGCCGTTTGTGCGTTCAGGGAATGGCCGGGAGAGGGTTTTGTGAGCGCCATTCCTTAATGGCGTGTTTTTCCGTGTATCCGGGAGGAAATACGCGCTCGTCGAAGGTGGCAAAGAAAGCGGAAATTATTTTATCCTCGGCTTCCACTTCTTCCCGTTCGGCCAGCAATCCGGAATTATCGGGAAACGGGGCCAGTCGTTCCAGATCGTCGCCGGTGACGCCAACGGATGCCAGCACATCGCGGCGGCGTTGCATTTCTGCTTCGGACGCTTTTATCTTTTTGGGAATGTCAGAAATTTCGGTATCGATGGACATGCGGCGTCTGCACGCTATGCTGATAACCGGGTTTAGCCGCTGTTTTTCGGCTTTCATCCGGTCACGTTCGGATGCGCCGAAGCGGATTAGCTCGTCCGACAATTCGGACGCCGCCTTGCAGAATTTCGTCATGGCTTCCGTTTCACCATCGTCGGGAAAGAAATGCCGCGTCAATGCACCGATAGCATACGGCTCAAATCTGTCGGCATCCCGCTCGATCTTATTGCACAGTCGGTACGCTAAATCCGTTGCTTCATGGTTGCGATAAAAACGGGTCAGATTCTCCATGGCGTAGGGAACAAGATCGAGCGTAAGAACATCGGGTTGTTTCTCTGCGGTGGATTCCGTTGCCTGGGGTTCCATCGGGGTTTGTTCCATGGTGTCGTGCTCCGGTAAAGAATTCCAAAATTTCAACTTGAAGGGTTCATTTCACGTTTCGAAGGCGCGTTCATCGTTCCCGCCTTCCCGGAACCTGCTCCGTGCCGAAGGGTGTCACCGGCCCTTCCGACTTCCCCCCGGGCGCAGACCGGGTTTCACGGCAAAACCGTTCCAGTGCCTCCGTTGCCCGTGCCGTGGCGGCGTTCAACCGCTCGCCAGCAGCCGGGCGCTGCCCTTGCGGTCGTCGAAATCGGGATTGAGATGACGAAACGCCTGCGCCGCATCCTCAACCTGCCGGGCTCCGTCCGTCACTGCCGGCAGATGCGCGGTCACGGCGCCGACGCGCCGGTGCAACGCCGCCAGAAGTTCCAGGTCATTGCGCCGCGCCCGTTCCCAGGAATCGAGCAGCCAGCCGGAAACGCCGCGCGATGCCCCTGCTTCCCAATCGTCGCTCAGGCCCAGCAGGTAATCGGCGGAGACTTCATAAAGTTGTGCCGCCCGTGCAATCAGCCACAGCGGCACCGACTGCGTATCCGTCGCCCCCTCCACTTTCGAGAGTTTCGAGGGATTCGCATAACCCAGCCGTTGCGCCGCGACGCTCTGCGACAGATTGCATAATTCCCGCGCTTCCCTCAGCCGTTCCCCGATGGTGCGCACCAGCGATATCTGTTCGGCCTTCGGATCGGCGGCGAAGACCGGCAGGGGCGATACCGCAGGCGCTTCCCAATCGAGCGAAGCCATCCAGCCGCCGTCCTGCGGTGAGGGAAGTGATTCCAGAGGTTCTTGCATAAGGTTCTTTTCCCGATAAAACGAATCGTTCCTTGGGTTTCCCGCAACGTCGGCATGTCTCATCTCCGTCAATTGCGGTTCCGGTAGATTCTCTGGGTACGGAAGGAGGGGTTTTGCGTGATTTTCCGACTTTGGAAAATCATCTCCATTCGCCTTTCCCGTAAAGCGCTATCACGTCCCGGCGTGGTGTTTTCTGCTTTTTTCCGAATTCAAACATTCTGGGGAAACGGTTCTCTGCAGGGTGGACGAATGGCCGCTTTCGCAACTTTCGGCATTAATGCGTGATTGGCTTTCGTGGGGCGGTAGGGTGGGAGATCGACTCCGATACTTCTGGGGAAAATCCGGGCGACGATGACACGGTGCCCCTGCCGTTTTTCTGTCTCGGGAAAGATCGAGGCGAGCATGAATTCAGAGATTCCCGCTTTCCATCGTTTCCCGGTTTTTTCTGTCGCATCGATACCGCTCATCGTTCTGCGACCAAGGCGGGTTCTGAGGTTTGTAGACGTTTTGCGAAAAAGGTCACGCGCCTGTTACGTGTGACGGGGGCGCGACGGCACGTGACAGGTGCCGTCCATGGTCCCGTCCGTGGTTCGTGTACCCCCTTGTTTCGTAGCCGCTCCGTATCCTGATTGGCTTGGTACGTCTTCCGGCAAGGCTTCGAGGAAGCCTTCCCGAAAGGGCGGAATAAGGATTCCCCCAAGAATGGCGCAGCGTTCCCGTGGACGGCCTTTCAGCGATACGGGCAGGGGTTTTTACCAAAAACTTTCATCGGCACGCCACAAAAAAGATCACGGCGCTTCCGTCAATCGACACAAAAAATCCCCTCGAATCAACGAACGCAGAAACCCGATGGGTTTTTTCGGGTTTCGTTCTGGAAACCCGACGAGAACACAGTCCTTTTTCACCGCCGTTCTTTCTGGTGGCAAGAAAGCCATGCGGTTTGCCCGGCTGCCGCATGTGAGGGAAGCGCGGCGCCCGTGCTCTCCAGGAGCGGAAATCCCCGCTACAACGCCTCCGGAAGCGGCGTGCAGCGTGGTTTTTCCGTTTACGGAAAATCGCCCCCGAATGCGGTTTCCCGCGAATGGAGAATCTTTCGTGCACCGTGGTGGGCGGACATGGTTTAACGCTTGCGCCACGGGAAGATGTCTCTACAAGGGGATCAGATCTGAAACAGAGACAAGGGTGGCGAAGACAGCGCCCGAGATCGAAAGGCTGTCGGGTCA
>JAVBTC010000015.1:0-4513 GCA_031556405.1 Rhodocyclaceae bacterium | reverse complement strand
ATCTTCGGCGGCTTGGTCTTCTTACGCACGCTCTCCAACAGCGGCCTGATCTGTTCGAACGCTTCGCGACTGATATCACTTGGGTAAGGCTTGCGCATGCCTCGACTCTACGCTATCCAAAAGATCGTGAACAGGCCCTAAGAAATGCTTCCTGGTGGAAAATTCCGGTTTTGCGATGCCTGTTCCGATGGGAGCAGGGTTTCCGAAGGCATGCTGTCTTTTTATATTCTACATTTATGTTTTAATTATTGCTAGAAACTCACTAAATATATGAAATAATATTTAATTAAATTGGAAAATGCTGAACTGTTGTTTATGGTCACCGTTTGATCGCCGTTCGCGTTAGTGTTCAATATTCGGATTTGTGCCGTTTTCGGTTCATATAAACAAGGTCGATACAATGTCTTCATCATCAGCTTCTCCTCCTCTTCCATCTCCCGGCGCGGTGCCGGTAAGGGCGTGCGGTTGCCGCGTTTTCGGTATCAAAAATTGCGACACAATGAAAAAGGCTTTTGCCTGGCTCGATGCCAACAATGTCGCTTATGAATTCGTCGACTACAAAAAAGCTGGCATCGCCGCGGCGCAGTTACCCGGTTGGGTACGCCACGCCGGCTGGGAAAAGCTGCTCAACACACGCGGTATGACGTGGCGCAAGCTTTCCGAAACGGAACGCAGCGATGTTGACGAAAAAAAGGCACTGGCACTGATGGCGGTGCATCCCAGCCTGATCAAGCGTCCCGTAGTCGTTCTCGGTGGCGGTGAAGTGCTGGTCGGTTTCGACGCGGCGGCATGGGAACGGGTATTTTTGAAATGAGCGCAACCGCCATGAACGACGATTTGCATGATTCGCAGGATTCACAAGAAGATTTCATTTGCCGCTTCCTTTTCCCCGATCTCGATATTCGCGGCGCCTTTGTCCGCCTGGGCGCTGCCTGGCGTCAGATGCAGGAAGGGCGCGATTATCCGCCGCCGGTGGCGGAATTGCTGGGAGAGATGACAGCAGTATCGGTGCTGATCGGCGGCAATCTGAAGCAGCCGGGACGGCTGGGGTTTCAACTCACCGGACAAGGTCCGATCCGCATGCTGTTGATCGATTGCACGCACGAACTCGATCTACGCGGCATGGCGCGGTTCGAACCTGAAGCCTTGCCGGAGGGCGCCGATGCTCGACAATTGCTCGGATTATCCGGTGAGGGGCGTCTTTTGTTGACGCTGGAAACATTGGGGCTGCGCGAACCGTACCGGAGCATGGTGCCGATCGAAGGAAAAACGGTGGCTGCGGTATTCGAGCATTACCTGGAACGATCCGAGCAACAGCCGGCATGGCTGTCGTTGTTTGCCGATACGCACTACGCTGCCGGTCTCTTTTTGCAACGGCTGCCGGGAGCCGCCGTCGACAGCGACGACTGGGCAAGGGTGACGCAACTGGCGGCGACGGTTCGTGCCGCCGAGCTGTTTTCCTGGTCGGCGGAACAATTGCTGACCCGCGTTTTTTCCGAGGAAGACAAGCAATTGTTCGCGCCGCGGACGGTTCGTTATCACTGCCCGGAAGATTGGGAAAAGGCGCGCGATATCCTGCGTTCGCTGGGACGCGAGGAAGTGGCGGCGATCCTGGAAGAAGCGGGGGAGGTCGTGATCAAGGACGAAATCGGCAACCATCGTTACCGGTTTACCGCCGGCGAAGCGCTGGCCTTGTTCACGACTTTGCACTGAGCATGTTTTTTCGGGTTCCATAATGGGTTTCGCATGACGAAATTGAATAAACCCGACTGATTCGGTAGAATTTCAAACTTTCACCCGAAAGGGGGCTTCCCCTTTATTCGCGGGTGTTATAGGGGTAAGGCCAGCCGGCTGTTCCGGTTCTGTCGTTCATTTTTTCGATTTGGTTTCTCATGCATATCGCGGTCTGTATCAAACAGGTTCCCGACAGCGCCCAGATCCGGGTGCACCCGGTCACCAACACCATCATGCGTCAGGGGGTGCCGGCGATCATCAATCCTTTCGATCTTTTCGCGCTGGAAGAAGCTCTGCGCCTCAAGGATCGTTTCGGCGCCCGCGTGACGGTGTTGTCGATGGGGCCGCTTCAGGCCGAAGAGGCGATGAAAAAGGCGATTTCCTTTGGCGCCGACGAGGCGATTCTCGTTACCGACAAGGTTTTTGCCGGTGCCGACACGCTGGCGACTTCCTACGCGCTGGCCGCCGCGCTGCGCCGGCTGAATGAAACCGACCCGCTCGACATCGTCTTCACCGGAAAACAGACGATCGATGGCGATACCGCCCAGGTCGGGCCGGGGCTGGCGATCCGCCTGGGGTTCCAGTTGCTTTCCTATGTTTCGAGCATCGAGCGGATCGATCCGGAAATACGCGAAATCGTCGTTCATCGCCGCGCCGAAGGCGGCGTGCAGGTGCTTTCCTCGCGTCTGCCGTGCGTCATCACGATGCTCGAGGGCACGAACGAGATGCGCTTTGCGACGATGCCGGATATGTTCCGCGCCGCGCGTTTCGACGTGAAGCACTGGAATCGCGAAGCGGCGGGGATCGAGGACATCAAGCAGGTCGGCCTGAAGGGTTCGCCGACGGTGGTGAACAAGGTTTATGCGCCGCGGCCGAAGGCAGTGCAGGCCGAATTCATTGCCGGTGAAACGCCTTCGCAGCAGGCCGAGGCTCTGGTGACGAAGATGTTTGCGGATCATCCGAAACTGGCCGCCGATCTTGCCGCGCACCTGGCACTGCTGGGTGGAGAAGGAACGCGAGAGGGAACGCGGGAGGGAATGCATGTGGAAACGAATAAAGGGGCGCACGAATGAGCGACGCGCTGGATACTGCAACGGGCGCAGCGGGTTCGGCAAGTGCCACGCCGCGCAAGAAAGGCCGGCGCGGCCAGCTCGACGCGCGCTATGCCGCGTATAAGAACGTCTGGGTGTTTATCGAGCACGAACGCGGCACGCTGCACCCGGTGTCACTCGAATTGCTCGGAAAGGGGCGCGCGCTTGCCGACACGCTCGGCGTGGAACTCGCAGGGGTCGTGATCGGCCCGACGGATGAGGCGACGCGCGGTTTCTGTGCCACGGCGTTTCACTACGGCGCCGACCTCTGCTACCTCGTTGCCGACGACATCCTGACGCATTACCGCAACCAGCCCTATACGCGCACCCTGACCGATCTGGTCAATACGTTTCAGCCGGAAGTGCTGTTGCTCGGCGCGACGACACAGGGGCGCGACCTCGCCGGTTCGGTGGCGACGACGCTGCTGACCGGGCTGACCGCCGATTGCACCGGGCTGGAAATCGACCCCGAGGACCGCTCGCTGCTCTCGTCGCGTCCGACCTTCGGCGGCAGCCTGATGTGCACCATCGTCAACCTCAATACCCGCCCGCAGATGGCGACCGCGCGGCCGCGCGTGTTTCCGATTCCCGAACCCGATTCCGCGCGGGAAGGGCGGATCATCGAACATCCGTTCTCGATGGACGAAGGCGAGATCGTGACCAAGGTGCTCGACTTCATTCCGGACGAACGCGCCGACAAGCCGCAGCTCGCTTTTGCCGATTTCATCGTTTCGGGTGGACGCGGCATCGGTTCGGCGGAAAATTTCGAACTCGTTTTCGATCTGGCACACACGCTCGGCGCCGAAGTCGGAGCGTCGCGCCCGGTGACGCACGCCGGATGGGTCGATGCGGAACGCCAGGTCGGCCAATCGGGCAAGACCGTGCGCCCCAAGCTTTATATCGCCGCCGGAATTTCCGGCGCCGTGCAGCATCGTGTCGGTATGGAAGGCGCCGATGTGACCGTTGCCGTCAATAACGACGCGAATGCGCCGATCTTCGGCTTTTCCAATTACGCGCTGGTCGGCAACGCGCTGGAATTGCTGCCGGCCCTGACGGCTTCGTTCAGGAAGCATCTGTCCGCGCTTACGGCTGTGGCTGCGGCCGATTCGCCGGAGAAAACGACGCCGGCCCAGGTGCAGGCGCTGGCGGGAGGGGAAGGGCAATGACGGAAACGTTAGGCGCGGAAGCAAAAACCGCGGAAAAATCGGCGGAAAAAACGGTGGCGAAAGTGCCGGCCGAACGTTTCGACGTCATCGTCGTCGGCGCGGGACCGGCGGGGAATGCCGCTGCCTACACGCTGGCCAAGGCAGGACTGTCGGTGCTGCAACTCGAACGCGGCGAATATCCCGGTTCGAAAAATGTGCAGGGTGCGATCCTGTATTCCAACGCGCTGGAAAAAATCATTCCCGATTTCCGCGATTCGGCGCCGCTCGAACGTCACATCGTCGAGCAGCGTTTCTGGCTGCTGGACGAGAAAACCTCGCTTACCAGCGCGCAATACCGCTCGGAAGAGTTCAACAAGCCGCCGTACAACCGCTATACGATCATTCGTGCCCGTTTCGACAAATGGTTTTCGCAGAAAGTGCAGGAAGCCGGGGCGCTCCTGATCTGCGAAACCACCGTGACCGCGTTGTTGCGCGATGATGCGGGGCGTGTTATCGGTGTGCGCACCGAGCGTGAAAATGGAG
>JAVBTC010000114.1:0-4547 GCA_031556405.1 Rhodocyclaceae bacterium | reverse complement strand
GAGTACAACCGCGCGGGCAATTTCCTGTACGTCAGCGCGGGCTATTACGGCGACCGCGTGCGAATCTACGACAGCAGGACGCTGGAACTGGTCGCCGAACAGAAGGTGGAAAGCCCCGCGGGAATCTTCTCCCGCGCGCGCACCCGCTGGCTGACGGTCGGACTGCCCGAATCGCGCCGCTTTTGAATTCCGACAATCAGAAAGGTATCGCCATGAACACACTCCACACACTCAGACTTTCCGCGATCGCGCTGTCGCTGCTCTGCGCGGCGCAGGCCCATGCCGCCGGGACGGTGGCCCCGAAAGGGACGAAAGAACCGCAAGCACTCAAGACCACTATGGCCCCCAAGGCCATCAAGGAACCTAAGGGACCCAAGGCGGCGGAGCTTTTGTCCCTCTGCGCAACGTGCCACGGGGTAGACGGCGTCAGCAGCGCCGACCTCTATCCCAACCTCGCCGGGCAGAAACAAGCCTATCTTGCCAAGCAATTGCGCGATTTCCGCGCCGGGGAGCGCGCCAATGAAATCATGGCGCCCATGGCCGGACCGCTCGACGACGAGGCCATCGAGCAATTGACGGATTATTTTTCCTCCCTGCCCGCGTCGCGCTAGAGTGGTTTTGATTCATGTGCGTACATTGTTCCGCGTAGGCATGCCCGCCCATTCATGTAAATGCGCCCACATACTATTGCAGCCTCTGGATTCTCGCCGAGTTTTACGTGGCGGGAATCCAGAATGGCGTACATTCCTGAATCGAAAACGCTCTAGTCTGTGCCGCGCTGACTCGTGCTGGAATTCTGGAAAAATTCGGAAGGAGAGACGCGATGGATAAGCCGCCCGGAAAAGTATGGCTGGTGGGCGCCGGACCCGGCGATCCGGAACTGCTCACGCTCAAGGCGGTAAAAGCGCTCGGGAATGCCGATCTGATCCTGATCGACGACCTCGTCAACCCGGAAACGCTCCGTTTCGCGCCCGCCCGCGCCGTCGTCCGTTATGTCGGAAAGCGCGGCGGACGATGTTCCACGGCGCAGGACGAAATTCACGGAATAATGGCACGGGCGGTGCGGGAAGGAAAAAACGTCGTCCGGTTGAAGGGCGGCGACCCGATGATTTTCGGCCGCGGCCACGGAGAAATACGCTACCTGCGCGCGCGGGGCATCGCGGTCGAGACCGTCAACGGACTCACCGCGGGCATGGCGGCCGCCACCGCCGCCGGTATCCCGCTCACTGACCGCACCTGCTGCCATGGCGTCACCTTCGTTACCGCGCATACGCAGGCGGATGCCGACAGAAATACAGCGCCCGACTGGGCCGCGCTGGCCGGCGGCGGAACGACGCTCGTCATCTACATGGGCATGGCGACGATTGAAACCGTTGCCGACGGCCTGCTGCGCGGCGGCATGGCGGATACGATGCCCGCGGTCATCGTCGCCTCGGCCAGCCTGCCGTGGGAACGTGTCGCGCGCTGCTCGCTCGCGACACTGGCGGCAACGGTGCGGCACGAAGCGCTGTCCAGTCCCGCCGTCATCATCGTCGGCCAGGTCGTTTCGCTGGACGAAGCCTTCGGCCTGGCGCAGCCGTATTCGATGGAATTTCTGACGGAATTTCCATCGGAATGCCGGAAATCCGCCCATGCCGTCGGGGCAATGAAAAAACCGCTTTCACCGATATGGCTCGATATCGCGTGAAGCACCGGATTCATAGATACCTAAGTCATATGAATGCATTCCGAATCTATAAAACGCCCTTATGTATCGCGACGTCCCGCATTATTCCATGAGCACAAACGGGGGTTTGCATTGACCATGGTTTTTCAGCATCATGTTTTCGCGCACGCGTCTGGATTGCTCGGTTGCGTCGCGGTTACACCTTTCATTATCCGAAACAAAATATGCAAGGAGGATTATATGTCAATAAAATCAAAATGCTATGGCCTGACATTCGGTCTGCTGCTGATCGGTTCGGGCGCTGCGTGGGCGCAAACGGCGTCGGACGAGCCGATCCAGCCCCTGGAAACCCCGGTGGTCAAGGACCCGGCAAAAGTCGAACTCGGAAAGAAGCTCTTTTTCGATCCCCGGCTGTCGCGCTCCGGGTTCATTTCCTGCAATTCCTGCCATAACCTGAGCATGGGCGGCTCGGACAACCTGCCGACCTCGATCGGGCACAACTGGCAGGAAGGGCCGATCAACTCCCCGACGGTGCTCAATTCCAGCCTGAGCGTGGCCCAGTTCTGGGACGGACGCGCCAAGGACCTGAAGGAACAGGCCGGCGGCCCGATCGCCAACCCCAAGGAAATGGCGTTTACCCACGATCTGGCGGTGAACGTACTGCGTTCCATCCCGCAATACCGGGAGGAATTCAAGAAAATCTACGCCAAGGACAATATCGATATCGGCCAGGTCACGGACGCCATCGCCGCGTTCGAGGAAACCCTGGTGACGCCGAACTCGCGTTTCGACAAGTGGCTCAAGGGCAACAAGAGCGCGCTGAACGAAAACGAGCTGAAGGGATACGCGCTCTTCAAGGACAGCGGCTGCATCGCATGCCATAACGGCAGCGCGGTCGGCGGCAACTCGTTCCAGAAGATGGGCATGGTCGAGCCGTACAAGAGCAGCAACCCGGCCGAAGGGCGGTCCGCCGTCACCGGCAAGGATGCCGACCGCTTCAACTTCAAGGTGCCGACCCTGCGCAACGTCGAACTGACCTATCCCTATTTCCACGACGGCGCCGCCTGGACGCTGGAGGAAGCGGTCAACACGATGGGCCGGATCCAGCTCGGCAAGAAATTCACGAAAGAGGAAAACGCGCAGATCGTCGCATTCCTGAAAACGCTGACCGGCGATCAACCCCAGATCATGATGCCGATCCTGCCGCCGTCGCAAAAAGATACGCCGCGGCCGGAACCGTTCAAGAAAAAGAAGAAGTAAGAATGGAAATCGCGCGGGCATGCAACCCCGCCCGCGCGTAGCGAAGCGTCAAAAAAGCGGCTCTTCCGACAGAAGGCCGCTTTTTTATTGCCAATAGAAACAGGAATCCGGCCATTGCCATACTTCTCTTGTTTCTAATATTTATATTAATTTTTGAATATAACCCCCTACATAAAACACAGTAAATTTAATTCAAATTTATAAAAACGTACTGTATTCCATTCATCCTTCACAACACCTTCCCAGGGTTCATCAGATTCAGCGGATCGAGAGACTTCTTGATCGAACGCATCAGTTCCATTTCCAGCGGACTCTTGTAGCGCAGGATTTCCTCGCGCTTGAGTTGGCCGAGGCCATGTTCGGCGCTGATGCTGCCGTCGAATTCGGCGACGAGATCGTGCACCAGGCGGCTGGCGCGCGGTTGCGCCGCCAGCAGCGCGGTATTCTCGTCCAGGTCGGGATGCGAAAGGTTGTAGTGCAGGTTGCCGTCGCCGATGTGGCCGAAAGCAACGATGCGCACGCCGGGAAATGCCCGTTCCAGCAGCGCTTCCGCGCGCGCCAGGAATTCGGGAATGCGCGAGATCGGCAGCGAGATGTCGTGCTTGATCGAAACGCCCTCACGCCGCTGCGCTTCGGACAGATTCTCCCGCAGGCGCCAGAGGCGATCCGCCTGGTCGAGGCTGCGCGCCAGGCTGGCATCCCGCAGCGCGCCGACGTCCAGCGCCACGGCGAGGAATTCCTCGAAGGCGCCGTCCAGGTTCTCCAGCGCGCCGCCGCCGGACAGTTCGCACAGCAGATACCACGGCGCCCTTTCCGGCAGCGGTCGGCTCGATTCGGGAAAATGGCGCAGCACCAGTTCCAGCACGACCTCGGAAACCAGTTCGCAGGCGGTGAGCGCGGCGCCGAACTGGTTTTGCAGAAGATTCAGCAACCCGACGGCGGCGGCGGCATCCGGCACGGCGATCCATGCCGTGGTCGTCGCGGAAGGCAGCGGAAAGAGCCGCATCGTCGCGGCGGTGATGATGCCCAGGGTGCCTTCGGCGCCGATGAAAAGCTGCTTCAGGTCGTAGCCGGTGTTGTCCTTGCGCAAGGCCCGCAGCCCGTTCCAGATCTCGCCTGAAGGCAGCACGACCTCGATGCCGAGGGTGAGTTCGCGGGTATTGCCGTAACGCAGCACCTGAATGCCTCCGGCGTTGGTGGAAAGATTGCCGCCGAGCGTGGCGCTGCCTTCGGCGGCGAGCGACAGCGGAAACAACCGGCCGGCGGCGCGGGCCGCATCCTGCACCGCCGCCAGCACGCAGCCGGCTTCGGCGGTGATCGTGTTGTTCTGCGCGTCGACCCCGCGCACGCGGTTCATGCGCGTGAGATTGACGACCACGGCGCCGCCGCTTTCGTCCGGCGTCGCGCCGCCGCACAGCCCGGTATTGCCGCCCTGCGGCACCACGGCGGCCCCGGCGGCGGTACAGGTGCTGACGAGCGCGGAAACTTCCGTCGCCGTCTTCGGCAGCGCCAGGCAGCGCGCCTTGCCGCGATAACGCCCGCGCCAGTCGGTCAGCCGGGGCTCCAGCACCGCCGCGTCGGTGATCAGATGTTCGGGGCCGACGATTTCGGCCAGGCGCTG
>JAVBTC010000139.1:0-3182 GCA_031556405.1 Rhodocyclaceae bacterium | reverse complement strand
TCCGCTTCGGTGCGTGAGGCGATGCTGCGCCCAAAACCAACAAATTCGACGACGATCACCCCGGCGGCAGCGGCGTTTTTGAGCGCCAGCGCGAAGGAACCGCCGATCAGGCCGACGCCGAAAATGACGATTTTGTCGAATTCGGGCATGGCGGTTTTCCGGTTTAGATTTCGTGGATTTTGTAGGGTGGGCAAAGGCCTTCAGGCCGTGCCCACGCGGAATTCTCTACCGCTCATTTCACCATTCCCGCGTGTGCACGCTGCGCTTTGCCCACCGTACGGGGGTTGTGCCGGGGAAATCGCGAGTTGCCGCGCTGCCGCATTTCATCGCCGGTTCAGAACAGGTTGGGAAAAAGGTTGGGAATCAGCGCTTCCTCCAGCGCCGCGAGGAAGCGCGCGTTTTCGGCCTCGGTGCCGATGGTGACGCGCAGCCAGTCGGGCATGCCGTAGCCGGCGAGTGGACGCACGATGACGCCCTGTTGCAGCAGCTTTTCGTTGATCGCGCGCGCGTCCTTGAGGCGGAAGGTGACGAAGTTGCCGTGCGGCGGGATGAAGTCGAGGCCGAGGCGTTTGAGCGCGGCGACGATCTTCGTCATGCCGGCCTGGTTGACGGCGAAGCTCTCGGCGATGAAGTCGTAATCCTCCAGCGCGGCGGCGGCCCCGGCGAGCGCCAGGTTGTTGCAGTTGAACGGCTGGCGGATGCGGTTCATCAGGTCGACGATTTCCGGCGCCGCGATGCCGTAGCCGATGCGCAGTCCGGCGAGGCCGTAGATCTTGGAGAAGGTGCGGGTGATGACGAGGTTCGGGAATTCCGCCAGCCAGCCGCCGGTGAAGGCGCGGTCGGCGGGGGCCAGGTATTCGTTGTAGGCCTCGTCGAGCACGACGACGACGTCGGGCGGCAGCGCGGCGATGAAGTCGTGCACATCCTGGTGCGGCAGCAGCGTCCCGGTCGGGTTGTTCGGGTTGGCGATCCAGACGAGGCGCGTGTCGGGGCGCAGCGCGGCGCGCATGGCGTCGAGGTCGTGGCCGTAATCGCGCGCCGGCACGATGATGATTTCGGCACCGGTGGTCAGCGTCGCCAGCGGGTAGACGGCGAACGCGTATTGCGAGCTGATCGCCGAGGTTCCCGGCGCGAGGAAGACGCGGGCGGCCAGGTCGAGGATGTCGTTGGAGCCGTTGCCGAGCACGATCTGTTCCATCGGCAGGCCGGTATGGATGGCGAGCGCGCGCTTCAGGTCGTAATCGTCGGGATAGCGTTCGAGCCCGGCGACGGCGTCCTCCACCGCTTTTTTCGCTTTCGGGCTCATGCCGAGCGGATTTTCGTTGGAGGCGAGCTTGATGATGTTTTCGACCGGCATGCCGATTTCGCGCGCCAGTTCGGTGATCGGCTTGCCGGGTTGATAGGGGGAGATGGCGCGAACGTAGGGGTGCGCGCGGTTGAGAAGTTGGTCGGGGAGCTGGTCGGGGAGCGTCATGGCAATTGAATCGAAGCGAAAGTCGATGAACGGTGAATCAGAAAACGGCGACGGGATAGGAGCCGAGCACCTTCAGGTATGCCGCGCGCCGTTGCAGCTCGGCGAGCGCGGCGGCCAGCGATGGGTCGTCGCGGTGGCCCTCGAGGTCGACGAAGAACACGTATTCCCACAGCGTGTGCCGCGCCGGACGCGATTCCAGGCGGGTCATCGAGACGCCGGCGTCGGCGAAGGGTTCGAGCAGGTAATGCAGCGAGCCGGTGCGGTTGGGCATCGACATCAGCAGCGAGGTCTTGTCGCGCCCGGAAGACGCGGCGTCGTGCGCGCCGAGGATGAGAAAACGGGTCGTGTTGTTCGGCTCGTCCTCGATGTTCTGCGCCAGCCGGGGCAGGCCGTAGCGTTCCGCCGCCGCCTCGCCGGCGATCGCGGCGGTGGTGTTGGGGGAGGCTCCGGGCGCGGTATCAAGTGCAGCGTCCGGATTCGCCGCCTGCTGCGCGGCCTGCGCGTTGCTGCCGACGGGAATGCGCTTCGCGTTCGGCAGGTTGCGGTTGAGCCATTCGTGGCATTGCGCCAGCGACTGCGCGTGCGAATAGACGGTGGTGATGTCGGAGAGCGTCGCGGCGTGCGAGAGCAGATGTTGATGCACGCGCAGCACGACTTCGCCGCAGATTTTCAGCGGCGTCGTCAGCAGCAGGTCGAGCGTGCGGCCCACGGCGCCCTCGGTCGAGTTTTCGACCGGGACGACGGCGAAATGGGCGTGGCCGGCCTCGACCTCGCGGAACACGTCGTCGATCGAGGTCTGCGGCAGCAGCCGCGCCGCGTGGCCGAAATGTTTGCTCGCCGCCGATTCGGAAAAGGTGCCGAACGGGCCGAGAAAGGTGACGCCGAGCGGTTCTTCGAGCGCCAGGCAGGCGGACATGATTTCGCGGAAGAACCAGGTGATGCGCTCGTTGGCCAGCGGCCCCGGGTTCAGTTCCTGAATCCGGCGCAACACCTGCGCTTCGCGTTCCGGACGGTAGACGAAGCCTTCCTCGCCGTGGCGCGCCTTGATCGCGCCGACTTCCTGCGCGCAGCGGGCGCGGCGGTTCAGCAGTTCGAGCAGTTCGCGGTCGATGGTGTCGATCTTGCCGCGGACGGCGGCGAGTTCCCGTTGCAGCGGGGTTTGCCCCGACGGTGCTTCCGGCGTATCCGGTACGTCTGCGCTGCTCATCCGTGGCGCTTCTGGAAATCGCGCATGAAATCGACCAGCGCATCGACGCCGGCGAGCGGCATCGCGTTGTAGATCGAGGCGCGGATGCCGCCGACGGATTTATGGCCTTTCAGCGCCAGCAACCCGGTTTCCCTGGCGGTTTCGACGAATACCGGTTCCAGCGCGGTGTCGGCGAGCGTGAAGGGCACGTTCATCCGCGAGCGGTGCTCCACCGCCACCGGGTTGCGGTAGAAGCCGCTGCTGCCGTCGATCGCGGCATACAGGCGGCGCGCCTTTTCCGCGTTGATTATTTCGATCGCGGGCAGGCCTCCCTGTTCCAGCAACCACTGGAACACCAGTCCGGCGGCGTAGATGGCGAAGGTGGGCGGCGTGTTGAGCATCGAGTCGTGTTGGGCGTACACCGCGGAGTAGAACAAAAAGGAGGTTGACGGGCGGGCCAGGGCGAGAACGTCGTCGCGGACCAAGAAGAAGGTCAGCCCCCCCCGGGCCCAGGTATTATGA